>CAYWGR010000216.1:0-8290 GCA_964458015.1 uncultured Planctomycetaceae bacterium | reverse complement strand
TTTCTGTTTGAGTTGCTCGATATCCTGCGGCCCGTATTTCCATGCCGACAGTTCCATCGAAGCTCTCGGATTCGCCATCAACCGGTGATATGCCGCTGCCGCCGATTCCGGCGTGGACAAATCGGTCTTCTCCGGGAAGTCCTTTACCAGTTTGTTGATCGCCCGTCTCTCGATGACGGGTTGTTCAATCGACTTGTGATCGTCTGATTGCGATTGGCCGTCTGTCTCCGGCGTTTTTTGCCCGAAGGCCAAGGCCATTGGAAAGGCCGCCAAGGTCAACAAGAGCATCAGGCGGCCGAAGTTCAATCGCGCGGTCCAGGAACGATTCTTTAACATCGCTATTCTCCTTGTCAAAGAAATGGAAGACTTGGCGGCGGTTGCGCCCAGCGGAGCGGCAATGGACCGTTCGCAAAGAAAATCCAACGTGTCCAACAACGCGGTGGCATAACTCTTGGCACTGTGTGGTGCCATATCGACCACCATCCCATCACAACACTGGTCTTCAAGTTCTTGCAGTTGGTGAGCCGCCCACCATACTACGGGATGCCACCAGAAGAGCGTGGTGATAACCACTTCCAGCAGTCGAACCCAATGATCCTTGCGCCGCACATGCGCCAGTTCGTGGGCGAGAATTGCTTCCTGGGCGGCTCCATCCAGCCGCTCGAAAAGCGCCGCCGGAAGAAACACTCGGGGCCTGCCCCCAAGTGGCCAGACCAGCGGAGACACGCAGACGGGCAGCATACGAATTTGAGGAACCCGTTTCAGGCCGAGCCTCGCGGCAATCCCATCCGCCATACTGAGCACGGCGGAAGAAGGGGCCTCGCTACTGTGAAATAGTCTCCTAAAGCGGAGTATGCGGTAGGCATGGCCGGATGCGATCAGCACAATTCCGACGCCCCACATCCAACCGAGAACGGTTAGCCACGGTATCCCTTGGTATTGGGTGACTAAGGCAGCGCCAAGGTCCGGGGCCGAGTTCTCGGAAACCGCCCGATCATTCGCAAGAGGCTGAAGCTCCTGGTCCATTGTGATAGAGGTTATCTCTTGCTGGGAAGCATCGACGTGCGATGGATGTGCCAGACGCTGATCTGCCATACGTGCTTCTGGTGCAGGCGGAGCCTGTCTTACCGGCAACACAATAGGGACCGTTACCACAGGCGGTGTGACGAGTTTCAACAGTACGAACACCCAGAGAAGATGCAGGCACAATGGGTTCTTCCACATACGCCCCAACAGAGCGACGCCCACTGCCAAGACAGCGACCAACAGGGCATTGCTGGCCACGATTTCCCAAAATGGTTGCATACCAGTTCTCGCTTATTCTGAGGTATGGTTGCCGCTTTCCTTCGACGGCCAGAGGTCATCAACGAGTTTGCGCAGTTGCTCGCGTTCCTTCTTGGGAAGCCGTTCGGATCGCAAGAGCGTCGTCACTAGGGGAACCAGCGCGCCCTCGCACAGCCGGTCGGCGAGCGCTTGCAGACGACTTCGGAGGAATTGCTCGTGGCTCACCAACGGGCGAAACCGATGCGCCCGTTCGCTCCGGTCACGCCGGACGCAGCCCTTTGCTTCCAGCCGCTCAACGAGCTTCTGGACGGATGCCATTTTTGGGTCCGTTACTTCCTCGTGAACAGCAGCCGTAATCTCGCGGCTGGTGGCCTCTTCGCGCTCCCAAAGAACTTGAAGAATGGACAACTCCCCATCGGTAATCCGGTCTATTTTCATTGCCAACTGGCCTCCGTTTTAATGACAGACAGCACGTCTGTCAGTATCGTATCGGAAATAAAAAAACCTGTCAAGAGTTTTTCTGATTATGGCCGAAGCCGACACACGCTTGACCAGGCTAGGTTTTGACTCTTGTTCGTGACAGAGCAACGGATTCTGAATCCCCTTGGTCAGTCAGACCACTCCGAGTAGCTTTCTTGCCTGTTACGACGTACTCGCCTGCTCGGTTTTCTCGACTCTGGATTGATCGTTGCCAGAACTGCCGCCCCTTAGAGTTGCAGCCCGAGTGACCCTATAATGCGGTTGAAGGTTTGTGTGTCTCGGAGAACCAAAACATGCCGTGACTGCCCGGCGGCCACATCACAACTTGGACTGACAATATCTCTGACAAATCGGCGTTTCGTATGCCGTAACATATTGCTGCATAACGTGTTATGAAACCACAGTCAGTTCGTCGAGATGTACGTCAACCAGTGGACGCTCGATTTCGGTCCTATCGGTCGCCAGGCAGTCGCTCGGCTGTTGGCGGAAGGATACCACGCGGGCGTGATTCCGCGGCTTGTGGTGCCGGAGTTTGTGGAATAGACAGAGGCGGTGCGACGCAAAAGAGAATGGTTGCGCCAAAGGTGGTGCGACGTTACGCAAAACCGGTGCGTCGCGGACGCACCCTACACAAGGTTGCGCAAAGGTGGTGCGTCGCGGACGCACCCTACTTATTCTAGGCCGAGGCTGTGGCGGTAGGCGGTTTTTTGTGATTCTAGGCCAAGGCGTTCGGTGATTTTGCGCCATTGGGCGTCGGCCTGTAGAAGGGCGTCCATGGCGGGTTTCTTCCCTTGAACCGCCGTTACGACGGCTTCGTCCAAAGCTTTCAGATATTCTGCGCGGCCGGGGATGCGGAGGGCGCCGAGCCATTGCTCGTGACGCATGGCGGCTTCGGTTGCATCGGCGTATTGGATTGCCGAGGGCGCGGAAATCGACTTTTCGACCCATTGGCTGGGAGATTTCAAGTGTGCCTTGCGGAAAAGGGTCGTCGCGGGGCTTGCCGCACTGATTTGCAGGCTCATGCGTTCGTCGGAAAGCCATACGAGCAACTGGAACGCGGCGTCTGCGTGGTCGGACTTCGCGCTGACTACGCCCAAGCGTCCGGAGAGAGCCAACAGCGGCACGCGAGAGTCGTTCTCTTCGGTTCGATCATCCCAAACACGGCTTCCGGCGTTGAAAACCTTGGGTGAGCCGGGCAATTCGCAGAAGCCAATGCGGATTGTCGCATCAATTTTGTTCAGATCACTTTTTTCTTTGCCCTGCTGAGCAGCGGTGGGCCAGGTGAGTGCCATGCCGCACTGCCCGCGGAGGAATGCCGCGCGGGCTGTGGCCGGATCGAAGCCTGAGGGGTTGGCGGGGCCGAATTTTGTGGCGGCTACGAGGTCTTCCAACGCCTGGACGAACGGCGGGCCGGCGATCATCGGTTCCATCGTGTCGATGTTGAATAGGGTCGAATAGTTGTCGGGATGTTTGGCGTAAGAGGCGGCTCGGGCCAACAGCGTGAGCCCGGCCCAATCGGGGGCGAGCGGTTCGATGGCACCGGCCCAGGGAGGGTTGTCTTTTAGCTCGCCTTTGCCCTGTTCGGCCAGCAATTTTGCCAAATCCTGGTATTCGGCCCAGGTTTGAGGCGGGCGGCGTTGAAGTTTTTCCAATAAATCAGCGCGATAGCAGCAAACCAAGACAGGCGAGCCGAAGGGGACGGCCAAGATTTGTTTTGCCCAGGCTGCTTCGCGAAGACGGAGCAACTCGAAAACGTCGCCCCAGGCGGCACTTTTCAGGATATTGGAAGGCACAGGGGCCAGCAACTTGTGTTCGGCCAAAACGCCTAATAGATGCGAAGGGCACAGTACGGCGTCGGCGGGCAGGGTTTCAGCTTGCGAGAGTTTTTGCCCGGTTGTTTCAACGATTTCCAAATCCGATCCGGTTTGGGCGTTCCATTCGCCGCGTTGCCGAAGAATGGCGGCGGCCAGCGCCGGGTCGTCGGCAATGGCCAATTGCAGCTTGATGCCTTCGAGCGGTCGCTTTGCGGGTTTGGTTTCTACCGGCTCGGGCTTTGTGCAACCGGACAGAAGAAGCAGGCAGAGGAGGAGGGGAGAGAGGAGGAATGAAAGGGGAGAGAGGAGAGGGGAGAGGGGAGAGGGGAGGCGACTAGAAACCAGTGTCCTGCTTTTGGAGGAAAGAGGGATGTTTTCTTTTGGAAGGTGTTTCATGGTCATGAGAGCAGTTGGTAATAACAGCTTCCGGAATGCGGAAAGGGTAATCGGTAATCAAGAATTCGGATCCATTTTCCGAGAGCTGTTAGCTCCCGGCTATTCTGTTGCATTTTGAGTTGTTTGAGTAGATGCCTTTAGGTTAAGGCAAAACCCATCCCGCGGTCAATGGACCGGGTTGCCGAAGGACAACGGTATGCAACTGCTAAGAAACACGGCGGGCAAGCCCGCCCGCTTCACAATATAGCTACACAATTTAGCTATTTTGACCACGGAAAATAACTGTGACCGGGGAAAACTACCGCGACCACGGAAAATAACTGTGACCATGGGAAAATACTGTGACCAGGAAAATTGCTGTGCCGGTTGCCGAACAACCCTGTTAGGGGTTACAATTCGGCGACTTGGGCAACGTGGTCAAATGTTTGTTTTTCATTAGCAGGAATACGAAACTATGAGCGTCTACCTCGGCATCGACATTGGCACCTCGGGCACGAAAACCCTGGCTATCGACGAAAGCGGGGCGATTTTGGCCTCGGCCTTGGAAACTTACCCTTGCTATTTTCCCAAGCCGCTTTGGAGCGAGCAAGATCCCGACGACTGGTGGAACGCGACGATCCGCTCGGTTCGCAAAACCATGGCCAAGGCCAAGCTGAAGCCGGGCGATGTGAAGTCGATCGGGCTGTCGGGCCAGATGCACGGTTCGGTGTTTCTCGACAAAAATGACAAGGTGATTCGCCGGGCGATTCTTTGGAACGACCAGCGTACATCGGCCGAATGCGAGGAAATCGAAAAACGCGCGGGCGGCCGGTCGAACTTGATCAAAATGGTCGCCAATCCCGCCCTGACCGGTTTTACAGCGCCCAAGATCCTTTGGCTGCGGAATCACGAACCGAAACATTTCGACAAGCTGAAAAAAGTATTGCTGCCGAAGGACGAGATCCGCCGCCGGTTGACCGGCGAGTATGCCACGGAAGTGAGCGACGCCAGCGGCATGTTGTTGCTGGATGTTGTTCATCGCACATGGTCGAAGAAATTGCTCTCGGCGCTGGAACTCGATGTGGATCTGTTGGCCAAGTGCTACGAATCCGAGGAGGTTACGGGAAAACTGACGCCCGAGGCAGCCAAGCTGCTGGGCCTAACGACCGACTGCGTCGTGGTGGGCGGGGCCGGCGACTGTGCCGCCGGTGCTGTCGGCAACGGCATCGTGGCCAAAGGCGTGCTTTCCACCTCGATCGGAACTTCGGGTGTCATGTTCGTGCATTCCGACGATGTGAAGATCGATCCACAGGGCCGCATCCATACGTTCTGCCATGCGGTGCGCGGCAAATGGCACATGATGGGCGTCAATCTTTCGGCGGGCGGATCGTTGCAGTGGTTCCGCAACGAATTGTGCAAAGCCGACGCCGCGGCGGCGAGGAAAGCGAAGCGTGAAATCTACGATCTGTTGACCGACGAGGCGAAGGCGGTGCCGACGGGCAGCCAAGGACTGTTCTTCCTGCCGTATCTTTCGGGCGAGCGGACGCCGCACGCCGATCCGGACGCCCGGGGCTGTTTTGTCGGGCTGACTGTTGCTCATACGCGGGGTCACATGATCCGCTCGATACTGGAAGGCGTGACGTATTCGATGCGGGACAGTTTGGAGATTATCGAGAACCTGGGCGTGCCGGTGCGTCAGATTCGGGCGTCGGGCGGCGGTTCGCGCAGTCCCTTCTGGCGGCAGATCCAGGCCGACGTTTTCGGCCGCAAGGTTGTGACGATCAACAGCGAGGAAGGAGCAGCCTACGGCGTGGCGTTGTTGGCGGCGGTTGGGGCCGGAGCTTCTAAGAATGTTGAAGAAGCTTGCAATGCCACGATCCGTGTGGTGCAGGAGACTTCGACCAATCGGCCCGCGAAGAACTATTACGACCGCGCGTTCCCGATTTATCAGCAGCTTTATCAGTCGCTGAAGAATGATTTTAAGAGCATTGCGAAGTTAGAGGGATAATAATAAACCGTCGTAGGGCGGGGACGAACGCAGTGGTGATGATCCGTCATTGAGGGATATGCAGTTTTGGCGGGCTGTCGGTGTGCGGGATCAGTGTTGCTTTTACGCACATTCCGGGAGCTGTTAGCTCCCGGCTATTTTTCTAGGACATATTTTTTTCTGTCGTATTTTTCAAAACGTATCTTTTTTTTATGGCGTGCCATTGTTCTAAGATGGAAACTTTGGAACGACAGTTGTAAAAAGTGGGGATTTTGCATCACGGAAGGACAATGGTTGTGGTTACATCGACGCCGACATGCCGATTACGAACGCTGGCAGAGATTGTATTGATCTTTGCCGTGTTTTGGGTTCAAGGCGCGTGGCCGGTGCCGGATGTGAATGAGCCGCACTATCTGGCGAAGGCGGCCCATTATTGGAATCCGGACGCTTATCGCGGCGATTCGTTCACGGAGTCGGCCGACACGCATCAGGCGTTTGATTTTGTGTTCGGCTGGCTTTCGTTTTGGCTTTCGCCGTTTGCCATGGCATGGACGGGCCGGATCGTAACGTGGCTTTTGCTGGCTTGGGCGTGGCAACGATTGAGCTGGTCTGTTGTGCCGCGCGCTTGGTTGTCACCGCTCACGGCCGCGCTGTTCGTGTGCATGACGGAGCGATGCCACATGGCGGGCGAATGGATCATCGGCGGCGTTGAGGCCAAAGGGTTTGCTTATGTCTTCGTGTTTCTCGGCATAGAAGCCCTGGTGCGGAACCGATGGAACAGGGCGTTGGTGCTGTTTGGGGCCGCCTCGACGTTTCATGTGCTTGTCGGCGGATGGTCGGCCGTGGCGACAGGGTTTGCATGGCTTTGGCTTGCAGCGGGAGCTAAGAGGGTGCAGGAGGAGAGGAGAGGGGAGAGTGGAGAGGGGAGAGGGGAGAGGGGACTTTTCGAGCAGGCGAATGCAGTGCCGGCGTTGCGTTCGCTTTGGCCGGGAATTGTGTTGGGTTTTTTGTTGGCGTTGCCGGGATTATGGCCGTCGCTGACGCTCGATGTCGGCGTTGATCCAAAGACGGCTGCCGAGGCGCATCGTATTTACGTTTTTGACCGGCTATACCATCACCTTACGCTGGTCGGGATACGTCCTGAATTTATCAGGCGGCTCGGCTTGCTTTGGATCTTTTGGCTTGTTTTGGGTTTTTGGAGTAGGAGAACCTTAACTGCCAAAAACAACAAAGAAGCCGTGCAAAAAAGTACGGCCGCGGATGACGCAGTTGTTGGGCTTGCATCTTTAGGTCGTTTAAGAGCGTTTGTCGCAGGGGCAGTGGTCATCACGTTGATCGGCGTTGCGATCCATCTGCTTTTGTATGTCGATCGAAAGTTGACGGCCGATCTGTTGCGGTATTATTGGTTCCGGCTGACCGACATTGTGTTGCCGTTGGGCGTTGCATTGGAGGGCGTGGCACTGATCAACCGCGTAGGTTGGCGTCGTTATGGCTTGATCGCGGCGATAGGATTGGCTGCATATCATCTGGGCGACATGGGTGCGAATCGGATCTATCCGCCGGCTGCGCCGCGCTCGCATAAGCTGCACGATTACCCTGCGTGGCTGGAGGTCTGTCGATGGATTTCCGAGTCGGGCAAGATTCCGCCTGACGCACGGTTCATCACGCCGCGACTTACGCAGACGTTCAAGTGGCATACCGGGCGCATTGAGGTGGCCAATTGGAAGGATGTGCCGCAGAACGCGCAGGCGATTGTTGCGTGGTGGAAGACGTTGGACGAGCTTTATGCGACACACGAGCCGCCGCCTGCGTTGCGTTGGCATGTATCGCAAGCGGAGTTGAATGCGAAGCAGCTCAAAAAGCTCGGCGAGAAGTATGATGCGGATTATTTGTTGACGGAGACCACGCACCCGCCGCTCGATCTTCCGATACTTTACAGCAATCGAACTTTCACGGTCTATCAGCTTCGATGATGATGCGCGAGAATTTGCCGGAACGGTTGGCCCAGCGATTGGCGGAACCGCTGCCTGGTCCGATGACGGGTTCGCAGTATGAGCCGCACCCGTGCCCTTGGCGGCATTACGACGTTGCGCCGCCCGAAGCTCGGATGGCGGCCGTGTTGCTGTTGCTTTATCCGCATGAAGGGCGATGGCATTTGCCGTTGACGTTGCGGCCGACGCATTTGGAATCACATGCCGGACAAGTCAGTTTGCCGGGCGGGGCCGTTGAATCGGGCGAATCGACGGCGCAGGCGGCGATGCGAGAATTTCATGAAGAGCTAGGGCAGGACGGCGCGCCGTTGGATCTTTTGGGTGTGTTGTCGCCGCTTTATGTGCAAGCGAGCAATTAT
>CAYWGR010000215.1:0-8489 GCA_964458015.1 uncultured Planctomycetaceae bacterium | reverse complement strand
CGAAAGGTCTTTTGCCAAACCGACGACCACCGAGCCGACGTGCAGCGAGTCATATAGACACGGATTATAGAACGCCAGCACCGCGTCACAACGACGGGAACCATCGCCATCGGTCTCATGATCCGCCGACCGTAAAACGGCCGTGACCGGAAACGGCTGTTTTGGCCGATAAAACATCTCCTGGCCGTTGCCTTGACGGACGGCGACCAGCGAGACTCCTAGTCCACTGCTCTGGAAGTTGTTCTGAAGGTCGTTATAGGCAAAATCACTCGCTAAATGCACCTGGCAAAACTCGTTGGATTTCCAGGCGAATCCATAATACTCGATCGGAACTGTCCGACGTCTGTTGCTGTCGGCCACGATCAAGTGGCCCCGCGGATCAAGTCGCCCAAACCGGATCGCGTTCGCCATCAGTCCGCCGAGACTTCGCTGATAGGTCTGCCAAGCCGTCTGGTAATTATTGCTGTTCAGGCAAATAATGCTGGGTGGTGCTGGGCCAAAACTCCCGTTTACCGGGCTTCCGTTGGTCGCCCTCCCGACACTACTTTCCTGAGACCCAATAAAATCGTTGGGCAACGCAACCGGCGCCGACTCCAAGTGTCGCCAAGCGTAGATTGCAGCCAGATAGTAGAGATCGACGCAGCCCTCAAGGCCCTCTTCCTCCTGTCGAACCCCAGCCGCAAAACAGGCGTTTGCTTGGTTAAGATTTCCAAGCGAAGCACAAACAACCTCGTCGGTCGGCATTAGCGTTACGTGCCGAATTTGAGGCGAATAGAACGTATACCGGTCCCGTAAAGAACTCTTCTGACAGCCGACCGGTACGATGGCGCAAACTAGGAGGGGCAACCAAAGGTGCAGAACGAGGCACGGACACCGTTTCAGTATTCCTTGCCTGGCCATTTCCATGACCCTGTTCTAAAGGCGCGCTTTCTGAGCATCATGCACGAGCAAGTATACCACAGGTTTTACTCGTTCGTCGTATCCTTTCCACGCCCTTTGGAAGGGGGCCAGGGTGAGGGCTGTTTGTCGCCAGCGATCATGCCCACGGCAAGCATGGACACAGTACACCGATTACGTGAATTTACCGACGGCAATATACATACATGCAAACCAGTACACAACGCACGGCACGGCGAACACGATAGCCGTGAGCCAGCAAGTCCACGTGGGTCGCCCGCGAATCTGAAGAAAAGCAACGGCCGAAACCGTTAGAATTGCATACGCAATTGCCAGCGAATAATTCGCACCGACCAACTCGATCAAGGCCATCGTTCGCATCGTGCGATTATTCATCACCGCGAATTGCCTGTCGCACATTTCCATACGCATGACGGCCATGTAATGCAGGAACCAAGAGAACGCAAACACGGCCATCAAACAGAGATGGACGTTGGCATGTCGACCGATGGTTTTGAGAACGGTTCCAAGGCTCATGCTTCTTCCAAATAATCTCGCTGATTCCATCCATACCAAGCGTTGGCAGTTAAGGCAACGGCCAAGAGATATTGGCATATACCCGGGGTCCAATGATGCACCAAGCAGCCAACCGGAATCCCCAAACAAATTAACACGGCGAAGAGTGTTACGGCTATCACGGATATAAACCGAAGCCCGCAAGATAACACTGCGGCCAACAGGATTGCCGCAAGAATCCCGACCGGATGCGTCGGCGGTCCAGGATCGTGACGTCCGAAGGGCAAATACAACTCCGATCCGCACGCCCACGCAATCAAAACAATCGCAAGGCAGAGGCTAAATAATCCAAGCAATAGGAGGAAGTTGCGGATCGGCATGAACGAAGATTACATTCTGAAACTGAATAGGCCATTTCAAGTTAATGGATCGGATACGACTTACAAAAACATCACCACGTCTCTTGCTCTTGGAAAAGCTTTCGCACCGAAGGGCGGTTGAGCACGACAATCGTGAAAACGCCAAGCACGGTTCCAAAGGGCATAAAGATGCATTCAATGGCGGCCACTACAAGGCAATATGTGTAATGTTTATAGTGCGAGAGAAACCTGCCTGCCATCAGAATGGCGGCAGCAGTACTCCAGCCAATCAAGATGATAGTAGCGGCAATGACGATGAAAAACCATCCGATAAATTCTGGCGGTGCTTCATGTTTGGGGTCTGAGGGAAAGGCCCCGCACACCATGGCAATGCCAAAAAGCAAGTGAATGAACGGGAAACAAGCAAATAGGGCACCCATCCCGCCGACGACATAATGAAATATCGACAACAGCCGCAGATGTTCCAAGTCTGGATTGACTGTCGGTGTTTCGGAAATCTGATTTTTGAGATCTTCAAGCATCGCAAGCCTTGGACTGTAAATTTTCTAGTCGACGTATTCAGAAAGTAGTGCCTAGACGACACATCGCTTGCATAACCAATAACGCTTTGCAGTAGCTACCTTTTTTTCTTTTTGGAACGATACCACTCTAAAAATTTGTCAGCATCGATTTCCTCTTCAATGGTCACGCTGGCTGACAGGTAATAAAAGATGGCAACGGGAAAGAAGAGAATCGTCCAGAAGATCAACCAAAAATAGCTGCCAAGGAATTCGATGCGACGTACTTTGTTCAATGCCATAATGTTTTTGAGCGTGTTATAATGCCGCAGTTTCTGGTTAGGCCAAATATCCTACAAACGGCGCTGATGAGAAATACTAGAGCCACCTGCTGGAGACACACCTCAAACAACCGTACATCATACCCAATTCCAAAGTCTCCCTCAATATGAGTGGACGACTGGAGTGATGCACGGTCTATCCATCGGCCGGTCTCGAAAAACGCATTCGTGCCGGCACGGCTCCTGTGCAGTCCGATACGAATCAGTGTCGTCTGAACACCCAAGGAGTCGCGAGTTCGGAACGGAGACACAGGCTTGTAGTTGAGTGGAAAAGAATATCGCGAGGGAAGGCAACACGCCCTCACCCCCGGCCCCTCTCCCGCGAGCGGGCGAGGGGAGTTTTTTAATGACGCTGCTGAGCAAGTGGGCGAGGGGAGATTTTTTGATGACGCTTCTGAGCAGGCGAGCGAGGGAGATGTTGCGAAGCTGCAAGCGGCGGTTGGAAGGGGCGAGGGGAGTGGGATTAGCATGTTCGTAGGCGGCCGTTTTATCAATCCAAGTAATCCACCAGGATTTTCCACGCGACGACGATTCCGACGAGACTACCGAGCGAACTGATCAGAAACGTGCCCATCAGTCCGAACCCCATGGCATCACCGGCCCACCAACCGGCATAGCCGCCAAGCGTCATCCCGGCGAACATAAGCAGGCGGTTCATTGCTTGGCTCCTCGACACTGCATGTAGTATTTCTGGGCGTAGGCCACGCAAGATCGGCCATTGGCTGCCTTTCGGGAACAACATGCCTCGGGAGAGTCGGCTTTTTCAATAATCGCCTTGACGCGGGCAACACTCCCCTCGCGAACGTCCGCTTCGATATCTTGCCGTGTCAGGCCGAAGCAGGCACAGATGGGTGCGTCGGGATTTTTAGGATAGACCGGCCCGCTCAGATCGTCAGTTACGATGACCCGTTCAAAGGCGTCGAAATATACGACATCGCAGTTCGGCGACGGACAGAAGTTGGCGGGGTCGGCAACCTTGGGTTTCTCACCTTCAGGTAAATGGGCCTGAACGGTTTCCCAGCCGACTTGTTCCCCTTTTGAACCGCAACGGGGACAATACTCAACAGTGTTGTCTGGTTCACGAACGAAGGCTTTGTTCATCGTTCCAACGCCATTTCTTTTCGATGGATCTCATTGATCTGGCCATTTAGCGTCCACAAATCCCAGACCGATCAGGCCACCGGTAGTGTCAAGGGGCGACAAAAGTGGTGCTAATGGGCCGGCGCAGCGCTACTAGTCTATCACATTGGCACCATTCGGGCTTCGGAGTGCGGTTTTCTTATCGGCCTTTGGAGAACAGACGTCATTAGCTTGGCTGAGGGTGGTAGAAAGCAAATTACCCCCCACATTTGGGCTTTGCGAGGTAATTCAAGATTAGGGTATCTTGGTTCACCTGTCCCCTTGTCCGATGGGGTGCAATCCGTCAAAATACTGTTTTGAACGTTTATTCTTCCCTATTGAAGACATTTGGAACTTCCTCATGGCAAGCTGCGTACTGGCATATTCCGGCGGACTGGATACCTCGGTCATTTTGGGTTGGTTGATGGATGAAGGCTACGAAGTGCATTGCGTCTATGTCGATCTCGGCCAGCCGTGCGAGGACCGCGAGGCGATTCTGCAAAAGGCCAAGAATATCGGAGCCAAGTCGGCCCGGATCGTCGATGCCCAAAAGGAACTGTGCCGCGACTTCGCCTTTCCCGTCCTGCAATGGGACGCCAAGTACGAAAGCATCTATCTGCTGGGCACATCGATTGCACGGCCGTTGATCTCGAAGATCTGCTTGCAAGTCGCCCGCGAAGTCGGGGCCGATGCGTATGCCCACGGCGCGACAGGCAAGGGCAACGATCAATGCCGGTTCCAATTGGCCGCCGAAGCACTCGACCCGACTGTGAAAATGATCGCCCCTTGGCGCATCGAGCGGTTCCGCAAACAATTCCCGGGCCGCACCGCTATGATCGCCTATTGCAAGGAGAAGAATATCCCCGTCAAGGCGTCGGTCGCCAAGCCCTACAGCTCGGATGAAAACTGCCTGCACATCAGCTATGAAGCTGGCAAGCTGGAAGACCTCATGGTCAACGGCATCGATACGGTCGAGTTCGGCATGTGCGTTACGCCGCAAAAGGCCCCCGACAAGATCGAAAATGTGAAGATCGGTTTCGAGGCCGGCATTCCCGTAAGCGTCAACGGCCAGAGCTTGGGCGCGTTCGAGATCGTTACGTTGTTGAACAAGATCGGCGGCCGCAATGGCATCGGCCAGATCGACATGGTCGAAAATCGTTTCGTCGGCATGAAGAGCCGCGGCGTTTACGAAGCCCCTGGCATGACGATTCTTTACGCAGCCCATCGCGTCGTGGAACAATTGACGATGGACCGCGATCTGATGCATCTGCGCGACCGCTTGGCTCCCGAAGTGGCCGAAATGGTTTATTACGGTTTTTGGTATCACGCGAAGCTGGACGCCTTGATGGCCTTCATTCGCGAGGCCCAAAAGCCGGTCACCGGCGAAGTGAGTCTGAACCTTTACAAGGGCAACGTCATTGTTGACGGGCGCAGCAGCCCCTACAGCCTTTACGACGAAGGCATCGCAACGATGGAGGGCGGCGGATCCTACAATCAGACCGACGCCGAAGGATTTCTCCGCATCCAAGGCCTGCCCAGCCGCGTCCAAGCTCAGGTCTGGCCGCGAAAGTATTAAGAGCGAACGACAACGAAATTAAGGTCTACGCGGCTCCCAAGCTTCGGTTTGGAGCCCAATCGAGCCTCTACCCAGCATTCCGAAGCCGGAGCTTCGGAACGAGATAAAACATAGCTCAAATCCCCATTCCGTTAGGAAGAGGGGTTTGTGTAATTTATTTCATTGAAATAGCTTGCACGACACCGGTGTTCGTTGTGTGGATAATGAGAGAATGTCCAGGGACGCCTCACATTCCTATTTTCCCACCTTTCTATTTTTTCTAAATAAACCGCGGAAAATCGAAAGTGCCGCAAACCTGCAACCACGCAATTGCCGGCGGTCGTTGCCTCGCCGGCACTTTCGCAATTATGTGGACCTATTAGAAGAAGGAACATCGCATGAGCTCTGGAGAAAACAATAGCCGCACGTCACCTTCCCGTCGTGATTTTCTCAAAAAATCGGGCATTGTCCTGGCCGGCACGGCCCTGGCGGGCGTGGCCGTTCCGCACGTCCACGCCGGCGAGGACAACACGATCAAAATCGCATTGATCGGTTGCGGCGGACGTGGAACCGGCGCCATGTTCGAAGCTCTTTCGACCAAGGGCCCTACGAAGCTTTGGGCCATGGCCGACGTATTCGAGAACAGGCTCTCGCCCAGTTTTGATGCGGCTTCCAAACAGTTTGGCAAGCAGGTCGAAGTGCCCAAGGAGCGGCAGTTCATCGGCATGGACGGTTATCGCAAGGCCATCGACTCGTTGGAGCCCGGCAGCGTCGCGATTCTGACCACTCCGCCTGCCTTCCGCCCGATGCATCTGGAATATGCGGTACAAAAGGGGATGAACGTTTTCATGGAGAAATCGTTCGCCGTGGATGCTCCCGGCGTGCGCCGGGTGTTGAAGGCAGGCGAAGAGGCGGCGAAAAAGAACCTCAAAATCGCCGGCGGCTTGATGAGCCGTCACAGCTTGGCATTAGCGCAGACCGTCGAACAGATCCATCAGGGCGCTATCGGCGATGTGATCACTTGCTGGGCTTACCGCGAACACGGCCCCGTCGGATTTACGCCGAAATCGGCCGGCATGAGCGAACTGGCCCATCAGATTCGCAATTACTCGAATTTCACATGGCTCAACGGCACATTTCTTCTGGACTGGCTGATCCACAATCTCGATGTGTGCTGCTGGGTTAAAAATGCCTGGCCCGTTTCTGCCCAAGGGCAAGGCGGCCGACAGGTGCGCACCGAGCCCGACCAACTGTTCGATCATCATGCCGTCGAATACACATTCCCCGATGGCACGCGGTTGTTCGCCCAAGGCCGCACGATCGCCGAGTGCTGGAACCAATGGTGCTGCGTCATTCACGGCGCGAAAGGGTCCGCCCTGGTCGGCGAAGGAGTGCCGCAGCCGCGCCTATTCAAGGGCTACAACCAAACGCCCGACAACGTGGCATGGAAACCGACGGCCGCCAGCAATCCCTATCAATACGAGCATGATCTGCTATTCGATGCGATTCGGCAAAACAAGCCGTACAACGAAGCGGAGCGTTGCGCCAAGGCCGCGATGGTCGGCATTCTCGGCCGCATGGCCGCCGAGTCAGGCAAGCAAGTGACCTGGAACGATGCGATGGCTTCGAACCTAGAGCTTGCCCCCGGTCTTGATCAGATGACGATGGAATCCAATCCGCCGGTCATGCCCGACACCCAGGGACATTATCCCGTGGCCGTGCCCGGCACAACGAAGGTGTTGTAAGAGAGCCGATATTGAACGCCATGCTTGCGATTCGTGTGGGCGTCGTAGGCATGGCGTTCTTTTTGATTATTTGGCTTCGAGTGCCGCCAATAGTTCCTCGGCATAGTCGCCAATTTCATCGAGCACTTGCTCGCGGGGCTTGGTGGCCGCTTCGGCCACGCGGCGAACGATCGCCGAACCGACAATCAGCCCGTCGGCTACCGGAGCCAGCATCTTCACATGCTCCGGCTTGCTGATGCCGAACCCGACGCAAATCGGCAGCGGCGTTTGAGATCGCAACCAAGCTACGTTATCAACAATTTCCGGCGGCAGTTTGGTCCGTTCGCCCGTGATGCCCGCCACGGATACGTAATAGATGAACCCGGTGGTCCGTTCGGCAATGCGCAACGCGCGGTCGCGCGGGGTGGTGGGCGTAATCAACTGGATGAGCGAAAAATCTTCGCGCCGGCATACCTCGGCCAATGCCGCAGATTCTTCGACCGGCAAGTCGGGCACGATCGCGCCGGCGACGCCCACCGCCTTGGCATCGGCGACATAATCTTCCAGCCCGTGGCGATAAACAATCGAATAGCTGACCATCGTGACCAGCGGCGCGTCGAGCGACGGCGTAATGCCGCCGACCATCGCCATAATGTCGGCCAGCTTGGTCTTGCGGTCGAGTGCGCGCGTATAAGAAGCCTGAATCACCGGCCCGTCGGCCACCGGATCGCTGTAGGGAATTCCTAGCTCGAACAAACTGCACCCTTTGGCAGCCAGCCGACGGATAACGGCCGCGGTAAAATCAAGATCAGGATCGCCCGCCGTCACAAACGGCATGAAAGCCTTGCGCCCGGCAGCACGAAGTTCGCGAAATAATTTGTCGATGGAAGACATGGGCACAATCAGGGGTCAGGGGTCAGGAATCAGGGGTCAGAGTCGGCAAATCAGAAATCAGAAATTACTCTAGCCACTAGCCACTATCTACTATCCACTAAATAACGTCTCCCCGAATCCTGGCGATCTCGGCGGCATCTTTATCGCCGCGGCCGGAGAGACAAACAACGATGATTTCGTCCGATTTACGTCGTGGGGCCTGTTTAATCGCCTCGGCCAGTGCATGGGAGCTTTCCAAGGCGGGCATAATCCCTTCCAAGCGAGCCAACAGATCGAAGGCCTTCAGGGCTTCGTCGTCTTTGGCGTTCGTGTAGGTGGCGCGGCCTGTATCTTTCCAGAAGCTATGCTCGGGCCCGGTGCCGGGATAGTCCAATCCGGCCGATACGCTATGAACGTCGCTCGTCTGGCCGTCTTCATCTTGCAAAACATAGCTGTAACTGCCGTGCAAGATGCCGGGCAGGCCGAAACAAAGCGTCGAAGAATGGTCGCCCGGCTTATTCGAGCGTCCGCCCGCCTCGACGCCCACCAGATCCACGCCTTCGTCCGGCACAAAGGGATAAAAAATG
>CAYWGR010000214.1:5817-8515 GCA_964458015.1 uncultured Planctomycetaceae bacterium | reverse complement strand
CTTTTTTATTCTGCATCTTCCTCAACCAGCAGCATCCGATTCTCTTTCACGGCCATATAGTGAAACGTCTTGCGTGAATCGAAAATCAGCCGGGCCTCGGGCACGGTCCAAATCGACTCGTAGCGATGGGCCGCCTCGCGACCGTCAACCACGGTGAACGCCTCTTGCCCTTGCGTGGCCGCATAAACATGGTGCTTCGAGTCGGGACTGAAGGTGAGATAGCCCAGCATGTCGTAACGCGGCTTTCGCTTGCCGTCGATCACCGCGCAACTGGCGCGGCCTGCCTTGGCGATGTAGCCGAACTGCCCGCTGTCGGGGCTGAACACCAGCGTGTTGCCGCCGATGCGGTCGAAAATGCGGCCTTCGCGGCCGTCGAGCGTAACCATCGTTGCCGCGCCGATGCCGACGCAATAGGCCAGCCGTTTGCCGTTGGGACTGAAGTGCAAAGTGCTGACCAAATCGTAGGGCTTCCCCTCTTTTTCATCAACGACGGCCAGCCACTTGCCGGCCTTCTGCGCGACGAAGGCCACTCGGCCGTCGGGGCTGAACTGCAGGCTGTCGATCGAAATGGCGTCATACGGCTTGCCTTCCTTACCATCGACGACGATGTGCCACTTGTCGCCCACGAGCGCCGCAAAAGCCGCCCGCTTTCCATCGGGGCTAAACGCGATGTTTCCGATATTCTCGAATGTCTTTTGCGGTTTGCCGTCGATCACGGCGCACCATTTTTTGCCGATCATCGCCGCATAAGCCGTCCGGTCGCCCTTCACACTGAACTGGATGCCGCTGGTCGTGCCGAGAAACTCGTAGGGCTCGCCTTGCTGATCATCAATGACGACGCTCCACTTTTCGCCGAATCGAGCGCCATAGGCCATATGCTTGCCGTCCGCACTAAACTGGATCCCTCCCTCAAGGATTTGATCGCACGTCTTTTGCGGTTTGTTGTTGACGATCACCGCACGGCGTCCGTCAGCCAGTTGCGCGACGTAGGCCAATCGCATGCTGTCGGGCGCGAATACCGGCGAGCCGACCTTGGCATAGAGCTCTTGCTGCTTGGCATTGACGACCACGCGCCATTGCTTCCCCTCGGCCGCCGCGTAGGCGAACCACTTGCTGTTTGGGCTGAACGTAAACGAAGCAATGCGATCAAACGCAGGTTGCTCGTGGCCGTCAACGACCAAAATCTGCCGGCCGCCTTCACGTTTGATGAACGCCAAACGCCGGCCATCGGGACTGACCACGGCCGACGAACGAACTTCAACCGGAAACGGCGACAAGGTAGTCTCCGTATGTTTGCGTTGAACCGGCTCGTCCGCCCGCACCCACAAAGGCATCGCGCCAGCGAATATCAAAACAACCCAAAACCAAGAAAACAATCGTGTATTCATAACTCTAATCCCTAGCCCCTATTCCCTAGCCCCTAGCCTCTAGCCTCTAGTCTTTCGCCTCCCAACGATTGAACCACGCGCGTTCGCCGAAAGGCTGCCTTTCCCGCTGTTGGCCCAGCTCGGCAGGCACTCCGATCGGCAGCAAAATGCGGACGGATTTGTCGCCCGGAACGCCTAGCAGTTGATTGATCCTTGCGGCGCGGTTTTCGCGTCGCAATACGCCGTCGAGCCAAACGCTGGCATAGCCCAGGGCTGTAATGGCCAGCAGCATATTCTCGACCGCCGCCGCACAATCTTCCGCCGCGAACGAAATGTCGGCAAACACAGGCCGAGGATCCGCCACGCAAACGATCATCGCCTTGGCCGACCGACAGAATGGCTTGTCGATAATCTCCGCGATTTTCTGGAGCAGCGAAGGGTCATCGACAATGACGAACGAGGCTACCTGTTGGTTACAGGCCGACGGCGACTGAATGCCCGCCTGCACGATCTTGTGCAAATCCGTGCGAGGAACGGCCGCCGCGGTAAATTCGCCCCGATAGCTATAGCGTTTTGCAATAGCGTCGAATAGGTCCATAAAAAATCCTCAAACTTGCTATTTGCTGATTGCTTCGCCGCAGATGGCATAATAGCATGTCATGTTCATGATGCACGACAGCGGGCAGGCCAGGACGTCGTAACCCGGCAATTCCAGGCAACCGTCGGTCACGGGCCATTGCGGATCGATGTATAGATGGTGTGGACTAGCGGCCGCCTTGTCGCCGGGGCCGCGAGAGGTCAAAAAGATCGACTTAACGCCCAGCGAATTGGCGGCCTCGGCCATCACATCCTCGTTATTCTGATAACCGAGGAAGAAATAGACATCGCCTTTGTGCAGATTTTCTCGAATCCACTTAGCGCCATCCGCGCCGCTCGAACGGGCCATCGTTTGAAAGAATTTCACATCGCCGGGCATCCCGGCCTCGATGGGCGGAAGATGGCCTGTAAAATTTCGCACGATCTGTTGC
This sequence comes from uncultured Planctomycetaceae bacterium, assembly GCA_964458015.1. GTDB lineage: Bacteria > Planctomycetota > Planctomycetia > Pirellulales > Thermoguttaceae > CAYWGR01. The sequence continues at coordinate 6,120 of CAYWGR010000214.1, read as the reverse complement.
TTCGCCGCCGAGGCCTCATGCAACCAATCGGCTGCCATCCGTATCTTGCCGATTTCATCCGTCCGAATCCTCTCCAACGAACTACGAACATGCGCCAAAAATTCGCGGGCGTATTTTCCAGGTTTAACCGGTTCGGGACGCAAGTCCGGCTCAAACACCAAGCCCGATGTCCGCTGAAATCGTTTCTGGCCTTCGTCAAGAAAGATGCTCAGATAAACAGCCAACTGCCGCTTGTCCCGCCGGCAAGCACCGATCAACTCCGCGGTAAAAGCCCATTGAGCAATCGCGATCGCCGGCGAGGCC
>CAYWGR010000214.1:0-5807 GCA_964458015.1 uncultured Planctomycetaceae bacterium | reverse complement strand
AATCAGCCGTTCACCCGATGCCGTTTTTATCATGCGGCTATCACACGGAATGTCGACGGGGATGCGTAGGAGATTAAAAACCTTCTCCCTTTTAAATACCGGGTCCTCCCGCGATGCAAATACAATCACGAAAGCATTGCCGGCAATAAGTTCATCCAAACCGCGATCCGTCGGCTTTTTCGGCAGGCCGTAATCGCTATACAGAATAACATCTCCAGCTTTCAGCTTTGGCAACGCCGGCGCCAGTGCCTTCGCGCCGCACAGCCCGCCCGCTCGGCCGAGAAGTTCCGCCACCATCCCAGGCTCGCCGGCCAAATAAATATTGCCGCTCGACTTCACAGCTCTTGCCGCAATGTCGGCTGCAGAAGTAATCGCGCTGATCTCGCCTTCCAGCCCCTGAACGACGCGCAATTGAGCGTCGATATAATCTTCCGCGGGACCGGCCGTCGCGAAGTCGCTGGCCAGCGAAGATATCAAGAAAGCAACTACCGCGAACAAGAAAGATCGAATATTCTGTTCCATGACACGCTATTATCTTTCCGCGGCCGGTTTGCAATAGGCCAGCGTTAGCAGCACGTAGCCGGTCACCAGGCTCGGCTCGCCTTCCAGCCAGCGCGAGTCTTTGTTGACCCAGGATCCGTCGGCTTGCTGGCGTTTGAGCAATTCGGCGGCCAATTCCGCCCGCCAATCGTGTTTTTTGCCGTTCGAGTCAACCAATTCTTTCACGCCCGCGGCGTCCAACGCCTTCGCAAACACGTGATAATAGTAGTAAAGGCCCGATGTGCCCATGCCGGGGTTGCTCGAAAGATCGTAATGTTGCGTGATCCATTTCAACGCGGCTTTCACGCGCGGATCATCTTGCGACACGCCGGCATAAATCATGCTCTTCAACCCCGCGTAGGTCATCGAGCCGTAGCTGCGCAAAGCGCCTTCCTCTGATTTGCCGGCTTGGCTTTCGCCGCCCGCCGCGGCGGTGTAATAAAAACCGCCGTCGGGATTTTTCGCGGCCGCCGGCAGGGTGTTGTGCTCACTCTCCAGATTCTGGCAACGCGAAACGAAGATCAAAGCCTTTTTGACGGCCTCGTCATCCGGCCCGGCACCGGCGGCTTTCAAGGCGTCCATCAAAAACTGCGTGTTCGACAGGTCCGGCCGCTTGTGTTTTCCATATCCCGCTCCGCCGTAGTTGGGGCTCGATGGCTCTTGGCCCTGGTTTTCGGTCCACTGATTGGCCTTCAGAAACTTTTCCGCATTTTTAATAAGTTTGTCGTAGCGGTGATCGCCGTTGGCTGTCGCAAAGCAGACCAGCGCCAGCGAAGTTTCATAGTTGCGGTACATGCTGTCTTTCAGCGAAATACCGCCGTCCGGCTGAACGAAACCTTCGAGATATTTGAGCGATCGAGCGACGAAAGGATCGTCCGGCGTGCGACCGTGGCGCAGCAGGGCCGTTGTGACGACGGCCGTAACGCCCGGCCCGCTGTTGGCCGCAAACGAACCATCCGCCGCTTGGCCCTTGCTCTGTAAAAAGTCAATCGCTCGATCCACGGCTTCGGCATGCGTCTTGCCGCCGGTTGGCTTCTCGGCCGCATGGATCGAAACGCTCAGCATGGAGAACGCCAATAGCCCCGCGGCAAGAAATCGCGTGCGCATGGGAGACTCCTTTAAGAAACGACGGCCAATATCTCATCCTCGCTCATGATCAGCAGTTCTTCGCTGTTGACGGTAACTTCCGTGCCGGCGTAACTGTCGAACAATACGCGGTCGCCCTCGCTTACTTGATGTTGGCATCGGGAACCGTTAGGTAGCAAGCGGCCGTCGCCAATCGACAGCACACGCCCTTCTCGCGGTTTCTTTTTGGCCATGTCGGGCAAAACGATGCCGCCGGCAGTTACTTCGGTGCTCGCCAGACGCTTGACCACCACATTGGCGCCCAAGGGGACGATTTTCATAGGTTAAAACCTCGCGAAGAAAACCGACCGGAAACCTCCGGCCAAAAATATTAGATGGATGCTTGCCCAGCCGACAAACCGACGCCACTCACCAAAAGTCGGAAATAAAATAACGGAGTGGATCGACCGGTTCATCATCCCAGTCAAACTTCACTATATCATTGTTCCACGCCCGAGGGTTCCCTACAAGATACCCACCATGCGGAGGGGAATCCCCCAGGAGAACTGTAAATTCCTTGGCCACGAAGGAACCATCGTCCTGGCGAAATAGCCGTCATCCTGAGCGAAGCGAAGGATCTCGTTGACATATTGAGACTTGTGTAGACTTACAGAGATTCTTCGCTTCACTCAGAATGACTGCTTATGGCGACTGTGCAGTTCTCCGGGGGAATCCCCTTGCGTCGTATCTCCAAACTGGTACGCTGTTTGCGTGTTCAAGCATCCCATGCTGGTTATTACCAGGAGCCGAAACCATGCGATTGTATCGGTGGAGATTGTCTTTAACGGTTGGCATCCTGCTTACGATGGCAGTCCAGGGTTATTCCGCCCCGCCGGAGGAATCCAAAGAAAAAGATCCCGTTCTCAACGCCCTCGACGGCCGTGTCGTTCAGTTTTTTGAAGGCGTTTCGCTCGGCCAATCGCAAGGCGCTTTCACCGACCTTCTAGCGGGCAGTCAGCTTCTCAAACAATCCGATGCGCTCAAGGATTTGATTGCAAGGACGAACGATCTGGAAACGAAATATGGAAAGTACCGCTCCTTTGAGCAAATTTCGGCCAAACGGGTTGGAAACGATTTGGTGCTGATGCGCTATCTCTATAAATGCGAAAATATCCCCGTAGTTTGGCATTTTACCTTCTACCGCGTGCCCGGCGCGGGCGAGACCGCCTCGAAAAGCCGCGCCTGGCGCATCGTCGCGGTACGTTTTGATACGGACCTGGAAAAACTACAATGAGAAGAGAATGCTCAAGGGAAAAGGTTCAAGGGCCATTAGCTAAAGCGCCATGCCTTGGTCATTGAAAATTGAACCTTGGTCCTTGAGCCTTTCTCCCCTATCTCCGTCGGGGCGGTTCTCTGTCGGCATTCGTCAGCCCCAATCGCGCCAACCATCGGCCGTGGGTAGTGCGTTCGGCTTGCTCGGCCTCAGTTTCTATTTTGGGGACTGACGCCGCTTTGCTCGTTGCGCGAACTTCTTCAAGTTCGGCGCGCTGTCGAGCGATTTTTGCGCGCTCCAAGGAAATTTCGACTTCCGCCTGCAATAGTTTTTCTCGCCACTCTTCCTTCAGAACATTCAACCGTTCTCGCTCTTCTTGAATCATCTGATCGGCGTCAAGGATGCTTTCCTGGGATACAATATTAGAGGAAACTTCCACCTCGCGTTGGCGCTCCGCTTCCAATTGTTGTTTCAACTCCTCGATTTCACGATCTTTAGCGGCGATGAGTGCATCGGTGTGGCGAACGATTTCCTCGATTTTCAACCGTTCGGCTTTGGCTTCAGGAGCGTTTTGGCCGGTATCGCTTTCCAAAGCGGCAAGGATGCGCTGTTTCTCGGCCTCCCAACTCAACCTTCCGGGTTTCTCGGATTGCTGGGCCAACTTGCTCGCCGTCGAGCGAACGCTGGCAAGCTGTTGCTGAAGTTCGTTAATCCGGTTTCTCGATTGGCGGATGTCTTCGACCGCCATCTGATACCGACGCTGTAAATCTTCATCGGCCGCGTGTTCCTCGCCGGTCTCGGGATGCTCGGCCAAACGCTTTTCCGCTTCGGCCAAACGCGATTCCGTTTGCGTCAACCGCAGCGCCATCGCATCCCGCGCAATGAGCAAACGTTCAGCTTCTTCGCGTTGCTCCTCGAGTCCTTCTTGAAGCTGAACAAGATGCTTTTCAATGAAGGCCTCAGCCTGCTCGATCTGCAATTGTCTTGCGGCAAGAAATGCGCGAGCGCGATCGCGCTGGTCATGCAATAACTCTGTAAATTGCACGGCCCACGCATTCGGAGCGGGGGTTGGACCTGACGTTGTTTCCATGACCGATGTCAATACGCTCTTCCACGCCCGGATTTCTCGCTAAGATCGGAAAATCCGGAATATCCGTTTTGGGGTGAATATGCCGACAAAATCCCCATCTATTATCTATACGTCACGCCAAGGCAATGGGCAAAGCAGATTACCTTAAGATCGTTTGCCGTGGGGATTCCATCGGTTGAGGGTGCGCAACCTGTACCGTTGGTGCGCTGCCGTCCAACGGTTGCGCGGAAGAATCGTTGGTTTCCGCGGCCGGACTGCCGGGAACATGCCAACGCGAAGAGGGGAGAGTTTTCAGACTGGAAGACGGCTCAACGGCGGCTATCACACGAACAACCCCCCCATTATTACCAGAAGGAGAGGGGTCGCTTGCTGCAATTCGATCGGCTGTCCCTCGATTCTTAGGCGAAGGATCCAGCCATTTGATCGAGGCCGAGGCCGATCGAACGGTGCCCGAAGTTGCCGCAACGGAGGATTTCACATCAAACTCCGACGGTATGCGGACCGGCACTAAGCGGACCGCGGGTTCCTCCAACGCCTGCTTGTCGCGGATACGGTAGATCAAGTTCGGCTCGGGCCGCGGGCGGCGTTCATTCGAGGCCAGCAGCACCGGCGTCGTATTGCGCGGTTGCAAGAATGGCGAACCTTGACGCACCCATGCCAGCCAAGTATTTTGCAGGATGCCGAGATCTTTCATCCCGTAATGACGCTCGACCGCACCGGGCCAATCTTCACTTTCCAAACCGTCACCCAAAAATTCCACATATTTGCGCCGCCCGGCTGTCTGGATCAAAAACTCAGCCAGCGAATAGCCCTCGGCATACAACGGCATAATATCGCGAGGATATTCAGTCATGACGAACATTTGGCTGAAGGCGATGCCCCGGCCGGTGCGTAAAAATTCGTTGAGCATCGTGCGATGCTTGTTTTTCTCACTTGAATGTTCGACGCTCGTCGCCCCGCCCTCGTCGGCCCATCGCGGCAAGGGCTGGCGGAAGCGGCTCGCATAAATCATGTGGGTGATTTCGTGCGGCAACACGGAATCGAGGATGCGCTCCGAAGAACCTTGAATCGACATCCGCCAACCGAAAACTTCGCCGTGATCGAAAATGAAGGTGGTCGCCCCTCCGGCCCCGAGATGCGGGCCTGCCTGCACGTATATCTCGCAGGGTCGCGACCAGTTGGGCATGGTTTCGCCCAGCCATTCAAGGGCCAGATCATGGCGAAACCGCTCGGCTGCCTGGGCCACTTGCTCGGCGAACTGAGGATTGGAAGTCTCGATAATAAAGTTCGCCGTGCGACGTTGCGCACCCATCGAGACCAACAATACGGCCGCCAGCAAGGCAGCTTGTCGGATGCGAGCTTCCATGCTCTTCCTCGCTTCTTGGTTCGATAAGGCCGGCGTGTAGGCCACATCCGTGTGGCGCGTACGCAACGCCGGGATGGATCCCAGGATGCGGATAACTTACATCGCTGCAATAAAATAGCCAAGGGCAATTTTTTCCGCTAATGCCCTGTTTGCTAGCAACGATAGCGTTTGCACTGCCGAGGCCCGTAGTTGCCGAATTTTTCGCAGGGCTGCAACCGCCTGTTTTCACTACTTCTGCTGCGAAAAAAGCCAATCCGCCACACTCATATCGCTATAGGCCCAGACCCAACAAACATGGCCTACCAGCGGGTAAGTGGTGACTTTGGGCGAACCGCCTGCCGCTTTGATGGCGTCGATCATCGACAGCGTTCGGCTGGCCGGCACAATCACATCCAGGTTCCCGTGAAAGGCCCATATCGGCAAATTTTTCAGCCGCGACGCTTGGGTTACGTCACCGCCGCCGCAGACGGGAA
>CAYWGR010000213.1:0-8669 GCA_964458015.1 uncultured Planctomycetaceae bacterium | reverse complement strand
GCGGCCTTGGTTGCCGCGGAGGGTTTATCCAAGGAAGCCGGTCCGATTGTCGAAATCCGCCATACCGATTCGCGGCAAACCGCCGCTGCCGATCCCGGCAACGGCGCCGTGGCGGCTTCTTATCAGCAACCCATCGGTGCGAATGCGGCACAGCCCGCAATCACGACCGTGGACCTTACGGCCGCATCGGCCGGGGGAACACCGCTGCCGGAACTTCATGACGGCGACGTGGTGAATGTAATGAAACGCACGCTCAAGCCCGTGCGTGTGATCGGATTGGTTACGAAACAAGGCGAATATGTCTATCCAACCAATCAAGAAATCCGCGTTTTGGACGCTTTGGCCTTGGCCGGCGGCGTTTCGAATCCCGTGGCCGAGGAAATCATCGTGATCCGCCGGATGCCGAATGCTCCCGAGCCCGTGCGAATTGCCGTCAGCCTGCAGGCGGCGAAGAATGGCCGCGACAATATCGCGCTTGCACCGGGCGACACGGTTTCGGTCGAACGCACACCGATGACCGTTTTCATCAGCACGATCCAAAGCCTCATCCACTTCAGCTTTGGATCCTCGATCAAGACATTCTGACGTAATTGCAGTGAAAATAGAGTCGAAGCCATGCATCGGACGACGCGACAAACTCTTGACGCATTGTTGCTTCAAGCAGTTGACGGCAGTTTGGCCGGTGTGATATTCCTTGTTCCGCTCTTGCTGGGCGGCCGCCACGCCGTCGGACAATTGATGCTGACCATCCTGGCCGTAACGGCGGCCTGGGCTTGGTCTGTCCGCCAATATCTGAGCAAGGACGCGGCATGGCGACCGACAAGCGTTACGCCGCTTTTGGTCGCCGGATTAGCACTGGTCGCCTTGCAGACCATTCCGCTATCGCCCGCAGCGCTCGCGTATTTGTCGCCGCACTCGGCGGAAATGCTTCCGCTTTGGAATGCACAGGGGAAAAATCCAGCGGCGTTAGGGAGTTGGTCTTGCGTTTCATTCACGCCGGCGGAAACGCAGGCGGGAATGGTTCTCTTTTTGGATTATATCCTCCTGTTCCTTGTAACCTTGCAACGAGTTCGGTATATCGAGGACATCGAGCGACTCTTGCGATGGTGCGCCTTGTCGGCAACCGGAATGGCTGCTTTCGGCATGGTGCAGTACCTATGCGGCAACGGAAAATTTTTTTGGTTCTATGAGTATCCCTTCTCATCGACATCGACCAACTTAAAAGGTAGTTTCACGAATCGCAATCATTTCGCCGATTTTCTGGCACTGGGGATCGGCCCTTTAATCTGGTGGATCCAGGATGTTTCGCGCAGCAAAGGGTCGCGGCAAAGCCATGCGCAAAAAAATGGGCGACCCTCCCTCGCCGCCAACGCCTTCTCGGGGAATGGGCATGAATGGGGAACCTGTTTACTCGGTTTGGCGTTAGGCATTGTCGGGTTTGCCTGCTTGTTGTCGCTTTCACGCGGCGGAATCGCCGTGATGTTCCTTGCTGCAACGATCTGCACGGTCGCCTGCTATTGGATATCCACGATCAGCGGCCGATTTGTGGCGGCCTTGGGCTGCGTCGGCTTGCTGATCGGCGCGTCACTGGCTATTTTCGGCTACGATCGCGTCAGCAAGCGGCTTGACGACTTTTCATCCGGCTCCCTGGAACGGCTCGACGAAGGGGCGGGACGCCGTGTCATCTGGACCGCCGCCGCCAAGGCATTCCCCAATTTCCTGCCGCTTGGAACGGGCGTGGGCAGCTTTCGCGAAGTTTATCCCTTGTATCTGGATGCCGTGATTGACGAAGAGATCGAGTATACCCATGCCGAAAACGGATATCTGCAAACTGCCGTGGAAACAGGTATCCTCGGCTTGGGGTTGGTGTTGGCGGGGATTGTTTTTTGCGGAGCCTGGTGCGTTAGCGGCCTGAAAGCATCGAATGCAACTCGGTTACGCGCCTGCACGGCAGCCATCGCGGCAAGCCTCGCTGCCTCGGCTGCGCACTCTTTCGTTGATTTTGTTTGGTATGTGCCCGCCTGCATGGCCGTCATTGCCGTCCTGGCCGCTTGCGCCCAGCGCGCAGCACAGCTCAGTGGCAAGGGACATGAAAAAAGAAACGCGAACGACACTCTTCCGACCACGGCGATCGCGAGTCCGACAACTGCCGTCATGAGGCCGACCAATGGAAGGCCGGCAAACAGGCGTTTTCAGTTTGCGCTATCCGGCATTTTTCAGAACCTCAAGAAACTCCTGTACCCATCTCAAAATCCAAATTCCCTTGTTCACCATCAACCCATTTCCAATCCGAGGAATACCGCCGCCTTGCGTCCCTCACCGGTTGCTTGGGGCACGGCGGCGGCGGTAGTATCCCTCCTTGGTTTTGGGATGATTGCAAATTGCGTAGGTCCCGCGGCGGCACAACCCTATTGGGATGAGTATTTGGTCGCGCGGCACGCCGCTCAAGTGCAACACCTCTGGACCAAGAATTCCACGATGAACGATGCCGAGGCACAGCGCCGATGGATCGCTTGCCTGGAGAACGTGATTCAGTGGCAACCTACCCATCCCCGCGCTTCGCTGGCCCTGGCCGAAACGTATCGCCGACTGTTCGACATTTTGCAAGCCGACGTGGAGAATCCAATGTCGTTGGCCAACATCCGCGACGCCGCCGTGCAATCGCGGTTCCCCTCGCGTGAAGCTCTGATCGAATGGCTTTCACGGGCGACTGGAAATCATTGGAAACATCTGGAGCTGTCGCTTCATTACATCCGGCGTGCGATGGCCGTCTCGCCCTTGCAGGGACGAGGTTACGTCTATTTAGCCGACTTGGCCTTTCTGAACGGCGCGGACGCCGCCGTCCAAAAAACCTATCTCCAACAGGCAATTCGTGTGCGGCCCTATGACGGTGCAGTGCTTTACGCCGCTGCCGGCGAAGCCCTGTTAAGCGGCAATCCGGATCAATGGCTGGCCTATGCCAAAATGGCGTTTCAAGCGGGGCCGAGTCAACAACAACGGTTCCTACGCGACATGACGGACGCAACGCTGCCCGAAAAACTGCCCGAGGTGATCGATTTTCTTCTTCGTGAATTTCAGCCGAATTTGACATGCCTTCGATTGTTGCAGACACTTGCCGCCAAACGTTGCGAGATCGAAACCTTAACGCCTTTAATCCAATATCGGACCCAAAAGGCGGAGGCCGAGGCGGCCGAGGCCGGTGATCGCGGCGCCGCAACGCTTTGGATCGAGGCGCAATATCTGCACCGCCAACTGCACAATGACGCGGATGCTTTGCGGTGCGCCCGGCAGGCCGTCCGATGCGATTCCAGCAATTACGAAGCCCATTATCTGCTGGCGTCCTGTTTGGTGGACCAAGCCGCGTATGCCGAAGCGGAACCGCATCTGCGTTGGTGTTTGCAACGCAAGCGAAACGATCCAAACTTGCAACGGCTCTATCGCGCGGCCTTGAAAGGGCAGCTCGACGGTCCCGCTCATACGGCATCGGAAAGCGATGCCTGCGTTAATCGGAAACTACAGTGAACCCAACTGAACCGTTCGTCGATATTCACTGCCACATGCTGCCCGGCCTCGATGACGGCGCGGCCACGCTGGACGATGCGCTGGCAATGGCCCGGATGGCCGCCGCCGACGGCATTCGCACAATCGTCGCAACGCCGCACCAGTTGGGCAATCACTCGCACAACACAGGCGCGACAATCCGTGCCGCGGCGACCCAATTTCAACAACAACTCGCCCAATCGAAAGTGCCGCTCCAGGTGCTTCCCGGCGCGGACGTTCGGATTGAACCGGATCTTGTGCGAAAAATTCGCTCGGGTGAAGTTGTCACGTTGGCCGACCGACGGCGTCATGTACTTTTGGAATTGCCACACGACGTTTTTGTTCCCCTGGATCGCCTGTTGGCCGAACTGAAGGCGGCCCATTTGGTCGGAATACTGTCGCATCCTGAACGCAATCGAGGGATTCTCAATCGGCCGGATGTCTTGCATCCGTTGCTGGAATGCGGTTGCCTCCTGCAAATCACCGCGGGCAGTCTATTAGGCGCTTTCGGTTCACAAGTCATGCATTTTGCCGAGTCGATGATCGAACAAGGGCTCGTTCATTTCGTAAGCACGGACGCTCATGGAATTCATGGACGTCCGCCGCTGCTGAACGAATCTTTTCACCGAATCACGGAACTTGCAAACCAAGCAACCGCCATCGCTCTTTGTAGCCGGAACCCCGCCGCCGTGGCCAAGGGTGAAGCAATTACGTTACAAAGCCCGCCACCCAAAAAGTCATTCTGGGCATCCTGGTTTCAGCGAGCCATTGGCTCCAGAAAAGGTGGTAACTAACCGATAATGAGAAGACGTGCCGCAAATCTTCACATTGCACAAGATATTCAGAATCGCACCACGAAGATCGGCAAATTAGGGAACACAGGCAAATAGCCGAATCTTTTCAGGAGACATGAAAATGAAAACGGTTCGATTTCTTCGGGGTGCGTTTCTGTCGTTTGCCACGGCGGGGATGATTTTGCCCACATCGATCTTTGCGGCAGAACCGGCCCCGGCCCCGGCTCCTATGCCGGCTGTGGTCGATATTGCATTAAGTGACGGCGGAACCTTGCAAGGTCAGCTTGTGGATCTTCAAGGGTCGAATGTATCGGGAGTTCCCGTTACGATCAAAAATCAAAATCGCGACGTTGCGACAACCACCACGACCGCCGATGGCCGATTTGCGGTCAAAGGCATGCGCGGCGGCGTTTATCAAGTGGCTGCCGGTCAAGGACACGGCATTTATCGCTTCTGGTCGGCCGGAACAGCTCCGCCAGCCGCACAGAACGGCGCAATCGTTTACACCCAAGGCGGCGGAGGCCCAAAAATGCTGCTGTCGAATCCGATCGTGATCGCCGGCATAGTGGCGACTGCGGTTGCGGTGCCGGTAGCCGTTGCCAATTCTCGTTCATCAAGTCCGTGATCGCGAGAATCGAAAATAATTACCACCTATAAAAGAGGCGACGGAGTGATATTCCGTCGCCTCGGTGTATTACTACACCCAAAGATCGTGTGAAGTTTTTACAAGGTCTAAAATCAAAAACGCTTACCGACGAAAGCTGTCGGCCCTGGGCCAGTGGGGAAGCCGGTTCATAATCGGCCATGCATGGGAATTCGGCTGCCTGGATACTTGGGCCAATCCCCCCAGCGCCGACGGCATTACTTCTTGCTGTATTCAAGCACAACCGATCCTGGACATTGCTCAATATGCAGTGTCATCGCCTTCAAGTCCGCTCCTTTGATGCGAACAGGTTCGGATCGTTGGTAGGTGTAGGCCAGCGTGACTTCGTATTCGGCTGCCAAGTCGATCTGCTGAAGTGAGGCGATGAAGTCGGCCTTGGGCGAACCGTGACGCCGGAAAGCCATGACCATGCCGTCCTGTTCTTGCGGCCGATGATATTGCATGACACACCAATCCGTCGGACTGACGGTAACCGGTGAAAGTACAAAGAAGTCGCCGAAAAAGTACTTGCGAATCCGCTTGCCCTCGGCAATGGCTGTTTTCCGCAAATCGCCTTCCTTAGGATCCGGCCGGTCGTCGAGAACGATGCCGGCGTTGAATCCACTACGAAAATGATATGGATCCGCGCCGATTTGGCCGCTGATGCTGAACGGCGCATACCGATTGAGCCCCGCGGTTATCACCTGATTCTGCAAGGAGGTCTGGTTGTAGTCGAACCCCAGGAACGGCCCGATCGTGGCGTCGGTTCTCCAGAGAGGAATTGACCGTGCACTGGTCTCCAGGTCTATGCGGCGTCCGCCGCTGGCGCAATTGTCGATGAAAAGATTGGGGTGAGCTTTCAGAAGATCGTCCCACATCTGATACAGGCCTTCCATGTAGCGAATTTCGCCCATACCGACGCGATCGGGATCTTGCCTGTCGAGAAATTGCCAGAAGCTGAGCGGATCGATGTTATAGTCGATCCGCAGGCATTCCATCTGCCACTCATCAATGGCAGTGCTGAGGAATTTGGTCATGTATTGGCGTGCCTCGGGCAGGCCGAGGTTGAAAAGGCCTGAGCCGTCTTTGCCGGGAGAAATGACGTATTGGGGATAGTGGACGGCAATATGAGTCTTCGGGGCAACTCGTTCGGGTTCAAACCAAACAAGGAACTTCATACCAGCCTTGTGTGCGGCGTCGGCAACCGGCCGCAGCCCGCGCGGCCATCGGACTGGATCAGGTACGATTTCGTTCAAGGGCAAACCGTAATTGCCCATGCCGGCTCCAAAATTCCATCGCGTATAATACGCATCGACCCAGTAGTATTCGTACCCTAGCCCCGCGATGTCCTTGATCTCCTGGAGGGCGTCCGCCTCGCTCCAATTTGACGTGTATTTGCCGAAATCCTGTCCGCGCGTGGCCAACGGAGAATTCGTGGTAACGGGCGGCAAGACCAAGTGCCCAGCGATCCTGGGCATCACGTGGGCGAACATAACGCGGCGAAACTGATTGTAGCCGAGCCACGGATCGTCGCCGAACCAGTAGATCTGCATGATGCGCGGACTGCGGATCGTCTCGCCCGGATGCAGTTTCAGATGCATGGTTTGCATTCCCGCCTGCAAATGCAGACTCCCCGTTTGTCCGCGTTCGATAGAGGCCGCCCACTGGCCCGACCAGCCGATGGCTGTAATCACGCCGCCGCCCTCCCATTGCAGATTAAAGAATGGGGAGACGTTCGAAGATCGGCCGTTGGTTGCGGCAAAATCAATTCGCTTGCCTGCGTCGAGCGGTTGGTCGAATGGGAGCCAGTCATCCACCTGACAAGGCGATCCGTTGAGACGATGGAGAACGACATTGCCCTGTGGCTTTGGGAGCGGAACCGAGGCATCCACTGCCTGAAGCCGTTCGAGAATCGGCGCATCCTTGTCGCCGCGATTCGTGAAATGCAATGTCCAATCGACAGCCGGCGTATCCGTGTAAACTGTGAATACGGCGCGGATTTCCATCTTGGTATCCGGATCGCTTAGCGTTACAACACGCTCGATCTTCGTGACGTCGTTTGTCTTCTCTTCGACCGTGCGTTTCCATTTGCCGATCAATTCCGACGACGGCCGACCGCCGTAGACGAACGAAAAAGGCAACTGTCCAGAGGCAGCCCAATTGCGATGAAAGACCGCTCCATCGGATGGTTCAGCGGCAACGGCATCTGACCCGGCAAGGAGCCAAAGGCAACAACCGACTAAAATGGCAATCGCATTGGAAGCGTATGATAAACGAAGCATGAAAAACTCCAAAATAGAGTATCTCTATAATCTGCCTGGACAGGAGGACACGACGGCGAACAACTACATACCGACGGTCGCCATAAATTTGATCGTTCCTCGCGGAGCGGTCCAGCGGATGCCGGAACCGTCGGGCAATACGACGGCTTTCGACTCGGGATTGACCGATTTTACTTTCAGGCCACCGGGCAAGCGGATGTGCAAGGTGGTCCAGGCCGCCGTGGAATTGTCGGTGAAGGATGCTTCACCGGTTACTTGCGACTTCGCAGGATCGAATTGCATCTGATAGGAGACCGGTCCGAAGTGGGTCGGGGCGGCGGCGATGCCCACGGGTTTGCCCGAGGCGAGCCAGTGGCGTTCAGTGCCCAGAGCCAAATTTAGCCCGTCGCCGCTTTCCAACACCATCATGTCGCGCAGGCACCGGACTACGGCCACAGGCGTCCAGAGATGTTGCCGGTCGCCGGAGGTCTTGGGCGTGCCGGGCTCTTGGCCGCGCTCTTCGCACCATGTGTAGAGCGGCGTGCCGTGGTTGAGCGTCGAATAGAAATACTTGGCTACGATATCGCCGTTGCCGCGGGCCAGGTGGGTTTCGGCGATATTGTCCAATGTGATGGCGACCCAAGAGCCGTCGGCCATCCAGCCGGTATGGATTGGCTGGCCGCCCTTGCTGATGTTGGCCTCGATGCGGCGCAGCGTGCCGGTAACCAATTCGTGGTCGGGCGGAAGCAGTCCGCAAGGCGCCACGATATTGAGTGCTCCCCAGCTACTGCCCGAGGTTTTGCCGGGCACGCCGGGAATCCAACGATAGTCCTTCTCCTTGATGGCTCCGCGGTCGAGCGCCACGAGCAGATCATTGCGGGCGGTTTCAAAGATTTTTTTCAACTCGGCGATGTCTTCGGTTTTTCCAAGGATTTCTGCCGCTTCGAGTGAACACCGATCGGCATAGACCGACCAAATGTTGTGCGGAACAAAGACGCCGTAGCAGTCACCGCCGTTATCGAGTCCGCAATCGCCGAAGCCGCGAGGCATGAGGCCGTAGGTCAGCGGTCGCTCGCCGACGGTCGTGCGCGAAAAGGCTCTCTGTTTTTCCTGCCATCGTGAACTCGCGAGCATGCGCGGATAAACGTCGGCCAGGAACTTTTTATCGCCTGTCAAGCGATAATGTTCCATCGCGGCCCAGGATTTGAAACCAGCACCGCACCACATGCTGTGCATCCAACCGCGTCGGTCGGCCCAGCAACCGTCAGGCTCTTGCATATCGAACGAAATGGACGAACCGACGGCCGATTCTTTATGAAGACCGTTTTGGTCCAAGGCCACGGCCACAATCAACGGCTCGCCGGAATTGCCCGCGCGATAACCTTCCGTGCCTGGAACGGCCATGATACGGCCGTCCGCCAGCGGCTCTCG
>CAYWGR010000212.1:0-8693 GCA_964458015.1 uncultured Planctomycetaceae bacterium | reverse complement strand
TAGGCCCGGTAGGGGTCGAACCTACGACCAAGGGATTATGAGTCCCCTGCTCTGACCACTGAGCTACGGGCCCGTTTGTACGGCTGAACGTCGATTTGGACTCCCAATCAGGCTCAACCTTCGGAAATCCAGCCGGGGAACCTATTTCAGCTCGCCGCTCTGGCTTTCCTAACAAACATCCCCAAGGATAACATGCCCTAGGAGGTCAGCCAAGCCGCAGCATGATTTCAAATGGAAAAAGCGGATATACAAACATCCAATCGCGTTTCTGCCAAAGAAATGTTCCATCCACGACGAGCAAGGCTGGCTTAAAAAAGCAGGAATTTCTACCGATCTCCAGGCAGTGTCGCTCGCAAATTGCTTGAAAAGTGCGCTGAACAGCACAGAACGATCCCCCGGCTGTAGCATTTTCTTGCATAAATGTCAATCTGCGCAATACATGCATCTTGGGCAGTTTGCAATAATCTTGCCGGTCGAATAGATCGGCGAAAGTCTGCCGGTTAGGCTGCCGATAACAACTTTGCCGATTACTCTGTCTGGGGTCACGCGCGAAATGTGCAGGCTTCAGCGGAGTACCGGCCCGGGGGGTATGCATTAGGTTAGGTATATGAGTTCGGAAAAACCGATTTCACGGCCTGGACAGGCACGGATTGCCTGAACTGACGGTGGACAAACCGAATAGGAACGCAGGTTTATGAGTCGCCCAATCCCCTATTTTGGCGTAGCAATACTTATTGCTTTGACTGCTTTCTCCGGATGCAGGCCACAGCAGCCATTCTATTTGAAAAAGGTGGATGACGATCTGGCCTACTACAAGGGGAAGGCCACTGAAATCGAATACCCCGACGTCGAGGCCGACCGGCTTGGCGACGTCGCGGGGGCGAAGCGGCCGTTTTCGTTGGTCAATAGCAGCGATCCCAAGGATATTTGGGATCTCACCTTGGAAGAAGCAATGAAGCTGGCTTTGACCAATAACAAGGTCATGCGCAACATTGGCGGCCAGATTCAAGGTTCGCCCGAGTTTTTATTGCGTAACCCCGAGGTGGCTCCGACCATTTACGATCCCGCCTTGGCCGAAAGCAATCCTCGCACGGGTCCGGAAGCCGCGCTGGCGGCATTCGATGCGCAGTGGAGCAACAGCTTAACGTGGCAGAAGCTCGATACGCCGTCGAACGTCAGCCCCTATTATTCCGCGCTCATCTATCCCGACGTCAACGACGTGGATCAATCGGTCTTCCAATCGAAGATCTCGAAAGTGGCGGCCACCGGCGGACAGTTTTCGTTGGCGCACAACGTGGCTTATAACAAATTCAACTATCCGGCCGCGGCGAACACCAAGCAGTACATGGCCGACTGGAACGTCAACTTGACGGCCGAATTGCGTCAACCGTTGTTGCAAGGAAACGGCGTGCAGTTCAACCGCATCGCCGGCCCTGGCGCGACGGTCGGCGCCTATAACGGCGTCGTGCTCGCACGCATCAATACGGATATCGCTTTGGCCAGCTTCGAAGACAGCGTTCGCAACCTGGTCAGCGACGTGGAAGTGGCCTATTGGGAACTGTATTACCAATATCGCAGCCTCGACGCCGTGATCGCCGGCCGCGACAGCGCACTATCGACATGGCGCAAGATTTACACCTTGTATCGCATCGGCGGCAAGGGCGGTGAGGCTGAAAAAGAAGCCCAAGCCCGCGAGCAATACTACTTGTTCCGCAGCACGGCCGAGCAATCGCTCAATGCCTTGTACGCCGCCGAATCCAAGCTGCGTTACATGCTCGGGCTGGCTGCCACCGACGGTCGGCTGATTCGTCCCAAGGACGAACCGACCACGGCCAAGGTGGCCTTCGATTGGTATGAAGTGTTGAACGAAGGCTTGGCCCGCAACGTCGAATTGCGTCAACAAAAATGGATCGTCAAGAAGAAGGAACTGGAGCTGATTGCATCCAAGAACTTCCTGTTGCCCAAGTTGGATTTCGTGGCCCAATATCGCTGGCTCGGCTTCGGCAACCGGCTGGACGGCCAAGGAGTTTGGGATTCGGATACGACAAAAACGAATACGAACGCCTATCGCACGTTGACGAGCGGCCAATACCAGGAATGGTTGATGGGCTTCCAGTCGAACATTCCGATCGGATACCGCCGCGAGATGGCCGGCGTGCGAAACGCCCAGCTATCGTTGGCCAAAGAGCGGACCAAGTTACAGGAAGGCGAGTTGGAGCTGTCGCACCAGATGGCTTATGCCATCCGCGATTTGGAAGCCAATCATGTGTTGAGCCAAACGAACTTCAACCGCCGCGTGGCCGCCCAGCGCGAGGTCGAGGCCGTGGCCGCCGCCTACGAAACCGACACCATTACGCTGGACGTTCTCTTGAAAGCCCAGCAGAATTTGGCCCAGGCCGAAAGCGATTACTATCGCGCCTTGGTCAACTACAACAAGTCGATCGCCCAGGTCCACTATCGCAAGGGCTCGCTGTTGGAGTACAATGGCGTGTTCTTGGCCGAAGGGCCGTGGGTTGGCAAGGCCTACTTCGACGCACGACGCCGGGCCAGGGCTCGCGAGGCTTCGACCTACCTCGACTACGGCTTTACGCAGCCGAAGGTGATCAGCCGAGGGCCGTATGAGCAAAAGGCCGGCGGCGAAGGTTTCTTCGGCAACATCGAGAGCGATGCCGCGACGAGCGGAACCTCCGCCTCCTCGCCGACGGAACTGGTGCCGACGCCCGAACCGCAACAGGCTAAGCCCAGCACGATGCCGGACGAACCGGAGGCGCCCAAGCCGGAAGCCGAACCGGTTGAACCGGCAGTGCCGAAACCCGAGGCTCAACCGACCGACCCGAAACCCGTGGCCGATCCGCAAGCATCGAATCTCGGCACGAGCAAGAAACGTGAAAAGGGTTGGAAGGCCGTGGCCTCGATGCCGACGACTCCCAAGAGTCGCTTGATAGACCGAGAAATTACCGCTGCCGGTTGGACGACGGTGGAAAAGAGCCGCAACGATGAAGCAGGAAAAGATCTATCGAGTATTAAGCTTGATCGGCCTGCTTCAGGCTGGAAGGGGGTACAACGTTGAGGCGTTGGCCCAAGAATGCAAGGTAAGCCGTCGCACGATCTTCCGTGATCTCGATCTGCTGCGGCTCGCCGGCATCCCGGTACAGTATGACGAAAAGCGGTTGCTCTATCGGATTCCCGGCGCTTGTTTGCTTCCGCCGACGAATTTCACGCCGGAAGAAGCGTTAGCGCTCTTGGTGCTGTGCCACGAGTTGGGCGATGAATCGCGTCTGCCGTTTTTAGGGCCGGCGCGATCGGCCGCGGTGAAGTTGGAAAGCAGCTTGCCGGCACGGCTTCGCGATCAACTGCGCGACGTAACATCGGCCGTGCATATCCACCCGCCGCCCTCGAATCCGCTGGTCGGTTACAAGCCGGTTTACGAACAATTGCTCGACGCCGCGGCCAATCGCCGGAATGTCCGCATTCGCTACAACAGTCTGCATGAAGACAAGCAAATTACGACGCGGCTGAGCCCTTACCACCTGTTTTTCAGCCGGCGAAGCTGGTATGTCGTCGGCCATTCCTCGTTGCACCGGTCGAAACGCACATTCCATCTCGGCCGCATCCTGGAAATCGTTCCGCTTGAAGACCATTTTCAAATGCCGCGCGCATTTTCACTCGACAATTATCTCGGCAATGCCTGGCACATGATCCCCGAAAAGGGCCGCGACCGTGAAGTCGTCGTCCGCTTCAGCCGCATGGTGGCCCAGAACGTCGCCGAAGTAAAATGGCACAAAACCCAGCAGATTGAATTGCACGACGACGGCGCGGTCGATTTCCGCGTGACGGTCTCGGGCCTCAACGAAATATCCTGGTGGATCCTCGGCTATGGCGATCAGGCCGAAGTGCTCCAACCGCCCGAACTGCGCCAGCTCATCGCCGATCGCGCCAAACGGATGGCGGCAAAGTATGCCTGATGGTGTCCACGATATTCTCATTCCACACAAGAAAAGGGAGAAATGCCTAAGAAACGGCTACTCCTTGCCAACCCATTGCCCCTTAAAAAGAGGGGGCGTCTGTTGGATAGGTTCTTAGCTCACCCCTCGGCCAACAGAATAGGGGGCATTTCTCAACACCCTGCGGCAGTTCATCTCCAGGGCCAATCAATTGTTGAATTTGGGAAAAGCGTAGGGCGGGTCGAGCGAAGCGATGGCCCGCCATTTTGCGAAGAATTCTTTTCCCAAATTCAACAACTGTTCGGCCCTGAGTTCCTCTCCCCGTTGCCCGCCCCGCCGACATCCCCTATATTAAGATTTTTCGTTGTTTGTACACAGGTTCATCATGGCAGAAACGCGCTCTTTCATCTCAGTTCACGAGGCCAAACCGCCCTTCTTCGTAGGCATCGATCTGGGCGGCACCAATATCAAAGTCGGAGTTGTCGACGATCAAGGGCGATCCCTTTCGTGGCTCAGCATCCCCACGGCCATCGAAACGGGGCCCGAGGATGCGGCTCGCCGGATGGGCGAGGCCGTGCACCGGGCGATTCGTGAAGCAGGTTTGGAACCGAGCGCCATCGTCCGCGTGGGGCTTGGCTCGCCCGGCGGAATGGACATCCCCAAGGGAATGCTCACCACCACGATCAACCTGGTCGGCTGGGATTATTTTCCGATCCGCGACCGCGTAAGCCATTATTGCGGAATGCCGGTCACGTTCGAGAACGATGCCAACGCCGCCGCTTATGGTGAATTTTGGGTCGGCTCGGGCCGCGATTTCCAAAGCATGGTCCTGCTGACGCTCGGCACCGGCATCGGTTGCGGCATCATCATCGGCGACCTTGTGGTCCAAGGCGCGCACAGCCACGGCGGTGAAGCGGGCCATGTCATTATCGACCCCAGCGACGACGCTCGGATGTGCGGGTGCGGATGGCGCGGCCACCTGGAAGCCTATGCCAGCGCAACGGCTGTCATCAAACGCACGCGCGAGGCTCTCGACGATGGACGCGATAGTTCGTTGAACAATCGGGTCTCTTCCGGCGAAGAACTAACGCCCAAGCTTATCGCCGAAGAGGCCGAGAAAGGCGATGCGCTGTCGAACGAGATCATTTCCGAAACGGCTCGGTATCTGGGCATCGGCGCTGTGAATGTGATGCACGTCGTCGATCCCGACGTCGTGCTTCTCGGCGGAGCAATGACATTCGGCGGATCGGAAACCGAGTTGGGCCGCCGTTTCCTCGACCGCGTTCGGGAAGTGGTGCAGCAATTAGCTCGCCCCATACCTGCCCGCGACACCGTCCTTGATTTCGCCACCCTCGGCGGCGATGCCGGTTACATCGGCGCCGCCGGCGTCGCAAGGCTTGAGTATCTCAAGCTCTCGCGATAGTTGTCGCACACGCATTTCATGCCTTTTGAGAATCCGATGCGGCGGAAAGTTCCGCGGCATCTTCGGCAACCGTTTCCGTGCGGATGTTTTCAACGTCTGCCGTTGTTTCGGCGTTTTGGGCTTCGGTCTGCTCGGCTTTCTTGCCTTCAACAACAGCATGTTCTTCCGACGGTTTGGCCGCCTTCTCGTGATGCTTATGGGATTTGGCGTTGTGCGAGGCGTTCCAGTCGATATCGAGCGCGCCGGATTTGCTGATGATGAGCCGGCCGGTTAGCAGGGCATATTCGAGACCCCAGTAAATCGCCACTAAAAAGGCGACCTGAGCGGTATAGAACGTCAGATCCGTTACGTGGAAAACCTTCCACATCCAGAGCAACGCGATGCCGGAAAAAAAGGCGACCATCGCGACGGAAAGCTTGGCATGAATAGTTTGTACTAAAATGTTTCGCGAGTGGCGATTGATGGCACTTTTCGCGGAAAGGTTCGCCAGTTCCCGCAACGCTGAAATATCGATGCTGCGTTCGGGAGCGACGGTGCGGGGCGACATGGAGATAGGCTCTCGATGGCGCGGCACGGGGGCCGGCACCGTCGGTTGCGGTTCAGGCTTTTCGGCGGAAGTTGCAGTGGCTTTTTCGCGAGAAGGACGTGTGGACCGGGACGGCGCGGGCAGATAAGCGGAGGGCTTCGATTCGCCGCCGACGGCCTTGATGCGTTGCATGAGCCGATTCATGTAATCGGCAATCGACTCTTCGGACTCGCCTTCCCCCTCTGCTTTTTCCGATGTCGCGGCAGGTTGTCGCGCTGATGTATCACGTGAAGGAACGCTCGATGCCGCAGCGGCCTGCTCTTCTTCTGCCGGCGATTCTTCCTCGATCTCCACCTTGGCTCCGATGCGGCGGAAGATGTCGGCCAGATCGACGGGCGATTTTTCTGCCGGCGCTTCAAACTCGGGCTCCTGAGGCTCTTCTGCTTCAATAGCCTGCTCTTCCGGCACCGTCGGTTGCTCGACTACGGCGGGCGATGCAGCGCGTTGCGATTCCCATGCCTGGCGTTCTTCCGCGAGGGCTTTTTGTTGAGAATCGAGATCGGCAATCTTGGCCGTGAGTTGTCCTTGCTGCTCCTCGAATTGGCGCTGGGCTTCCGCTTGCTGTTCTCGCCAATCCAGCCGCTCCTGCGCGAAGGCCTCGCGCTGCGAGTCTAGTTCAGCACGCAGGGCGTTGAGCTGTTCGGATTGCGCGGCGGTTTGCAACGAAATGTCTTTTTGGTGTGATTCCCATTGCTGCCGCTGTTCGTTGAGCGAACGTTGTTGGGCTTCCAGATCGATAAGCCTTGCGGCCATTTCGTTTTTCTGCTCGGAGAATTGGCGTTGGGTTTCTTCCCGCCGGCTTTGCCAATCAAGCCGCTGTTGTTCGAAGTCTCGACGTTGATCTTCCAACTGGGCGCGCAGGGCGTTGGTTTGCTCAACGGAAGTTTCGGCCTGGGCGTGGCTTGCCGTCTGACGAGCTTCCCATTGACGCTGTTGCTCGATCAAGGCGTTTTGCCGAGCTTCCAGATCGGTAGCCTTGGCGGCGAGTTCATTTTGCTGCTCGGCAAGCTGATGTTGCGTCTCGGCCTGTTCTTTCTGCCAATCGAGCTGTTGTTGCTCGAAAGCTTGACGGTCGATGTTGAGTTGAGCCCACTGGGCGTTGGCTTGTTCGGTTTGCGCGGAGGTTTCCGAAGCTACCTTGCTTTGCTGCGATTCCCACTGTTGCCGCTGTTCGTTGAGCGAGCGTTGTTGGGCTTCCAGATCGGCAAGACTTGCGGCCATTTCGTTTTGCTGTTCGGCGGATTGGCGTTGGGCCTCGGCCTGGTGGTTTTGCCAATCGAGTTGCTGTTGTTCGAGAGCTTGCCGTTGTGCATCGAGCTCCGCGCGTTGGGCATGGATTTGCTCGGCTTGGGAGGAAATTTGAGATTCCGATTCCTTATGCCGACTTTCCCATTGCCGGTGTTGTTCGTCCAGTTTGTTTTGCCGGGCGTCGAGTTCGCCAAGCCGCGAGCTTAGCCGGTTCTCTTCGTCCGTCAGTCGTTTACGGAGAGAATTTTGCTCGGTTTGCCATTGTTGCCGTTGCTGGTCGAGGGCATGGCGGTCGGCTTCGACCGCGGCAAGTTGGGCCAGCAGTTGTTGGTTTTGTTCAGCAGCCTGTGCGGCGGCCTCGTTGCGATTGGTTTCCCATTGGTGCTGTTGCTGATCGAGAGCGTTTTGTCGAGCGTCGATTTCGGCGAGCCTGGCGGTGATTTGTTCTTGTTGGTCGGCAAAATGGCGTCGTTTGTCGGCTTCTTCATTTTGCCATTCAAGCCGTAGGTGTTCGAGTTGCCGGTTGCGGTTGTCGAGTTCGGCCTGTTGGGCGTCGATTTGTTCGATTCTTTCGGCAAGCGAAGCTTCGCGCTCTTGGAGACTGACGGCCAGATCATCGAGCCAGCGGCGTTTTTCACTCGTTTCCGCGGTCTCTGCGTCAGACGGAACGCCGGCTTGGCCCGAGACGGACTCCCGCGAGGACCATTCACCGATGGACATGACTTCAAGTTCAATGGGGCCGATGTTCAGATGGTCGCCGGCGGCCAGGGGGGCGTCGGAAAACGCCTGATGATTCAAAAGGGTATCGGCAGCCCAGCAGCGGACGACGGATCCGGCGGGACCGCGAAGGATCAGGCAGTGGAGCGGCCCGACGCCGGGTGCCCGGAGACGCAATGTGCATTGGGAGCCGGCGCCGATGGTGCATTTACGCGATTTCAGGCGGACGACCTGGCCATTGCGCGACGAATTGCAAACGCGGAGAACCAAATCGCCAGAAGTGATGTCAGAAACGGTAGTTCGGTGGGCGGAGAGAGTGGTGGCAACCATTGTCGTGCAATCAATCCTGGGGGTGTGCGCAATATCCTCTACTGGATTTAGCTTACGCTGGGAAGATAGTCAAAATGGGGCCAGGTGTCCGGTTGTATAAATAAAAAAACGGCTGCATATCTTTGCCGGTTTTGACGATTATCCGATAGCGACGCGGGGATAGACGTCGTCTGCAACCAAAACGGGGGTGGAAGAAGCTTTTCGCGAGGCGTGGGCCGCCACGGAACGGGTTGCAAGGGATATCAATTTCCGGCGGGGTGTCCTGAGGGTCGGCAGCAAAAAAAACGCATTTTGTGATCCGCAAAGGGTCCAGATGCGTAGTATATTTTGGTTGCTGACCAGTTACGGTCCATGTTGGGCCGTTACTTATGGCGCACAGGCCGGCACGGTAGATTCACAACTTTGGGAGGGGGTCCGGATAGTGTTGTCCTGGGAGGAACGTGGA
>CAYWGR010000211.1:0-8728 GCA_964458015.1 uncultured Planctomycetaceae bacterium | reverse complement strand
CGCGTCAGCTCCGGGTCTTCGCCGGCTTGCAGGCCGAAGTTCATGCCTGCGCTCATGATGCCCGAGAAGATGGCCGCACAAATACCGAGCTTGAAGTTGTACTCGGCCACGGCGGCTTTTTTGGCGTCCTCGGAAAGCTCTGATTCTTTGCTCATGCCCGCGCCGCCGACGAAAAAGATGCCGATCAGCGAAACCACGACGCCAGCCAATGAGGCTTGGCCCGCGGAAGTCGCCAACAGGGGGCCTAGGTCGCCCTTGGCCAACGGCGGAATCAAGGTGCCGGCGGCGGAGCATAGTCCGCAACCGATGGCAAGCCCCAATCCAAAGCCCAGGTAGCGAATCATCAAGCCCCAGGTAAGGTTGCCGACGCCCCACATGGCTCCGAAGATCATGCAGAGAGCGATTTCCTTGACCGGCGTGGACTTGATCACCGAGCATGTATTGGGCGACATGCTAAACGCCAGCGCCCAGGGCACGAGGATCAATGCGAATATGGAATAAATGAACCAATAGCTTTCCCAAGCCCAGTTCGTCACCTTCTTAAATGGCAGATAGAAGATAGCTCCCGCCAAACCTCCGAGGACGAAAATGAACACACCCAACATCGGATTCGTGGCAGCATCGACAACTTCGGCGAACAATGGCATGACGGCTCCTTTGCTTTGTGGATCTTTTGGTAAGTCACAATAGCCGGGAGCTAACAGCTCCCGGAATGTGCGCAATTTCGCAACGGCACTCCGGGAGCTGTTAGCTCCCGGCTATTGTGACTTGTCCTTCAAAAAACCAGTTGCGTTCCATTGTCAAAATAAACTAGCGTTTGGCAAGCACGTCTTTTTCATATTGCTTGACTTCGTCGATCCAGGCCGCGCCGACGGGCACGCCTTGCTTCCGGCAGTAGTAATCCCAAATCGCGCCGAACGGCAACGACTTAAGTTCCTCGACCATTGCCAACCGCGAGGTGAAATCGCCGCGGATTTCCAGGTCGCGGAGCTTGGCCGTGGGTTCGAGCAAGGCCAGCAAGAGGGCTTTCAGCATGGATCGGACGCCGATGGTCCAGGCCGCCACGCGGTTGATGCTAGCATCGAAGAAATCGAGCCCGATATGGGTGCGGTTCAGGTAGCCGCCCCGGACGATCTCTTCGGCAATGGCCCGCAGATCGTCGGTCAAGATGACCACGTGGTCGCTATCCCAGCGGATGCCGCGGCTGACGTGCAGCAAAATTTCATCGAGGAACGTCAATACCGAGGAGATTTTATCGGAAATCGTCTCGGTCGGGTGGAAGTGGCCGGCGTCGAGGGTCAGCATTTTCTTATTGGCCACGGCGTAGCCCATATAAAATTCGTGCGAGCCGACCACGTAGGTTTCCGACCCAATGCCGAACAGCTTGGCTTCGACCGAGTCGCGGCACAGTTTTTGGTCCACGGCCGGGGCAAACATCTCGTTGAGCGACTTTTTGAGGATTTCACGCGGGCCCTTGCGGTCGATCGTGACGTCCTTCATGCCATCGGGAATCCAGACGTTGTGGGTGCAGACGGAACCTTGCCGACGCCCCATTGCCTCGCCGATTTTGCGGCAGGCAATGCCGTGTTCGACCCAGAAACGGCGAATCGACTCGTCGCGATGGGAAAGCGTGAACCCGTCGGCGGCCTTCGGATGCGAAAAGAACGTCGAGTTGAAATCCAAAGCGATCCCCAATTGTGCCGCCCAATCCATCCAGCCCTGGAAATGGGCGGGCGTGATGTCGGTCCGCTCGATCTTTTTGCCGCCGTGTTCCAGATAAATGGCATGCAAGCTGAAACGGTGCTTGCCGGGGATCAAGCTGAGCGCCTTGGCGGCATCGGCACGCAATTCTTCCGGCGTGCGGGCTCGGCCCGGGTAGTTGCCCGTGGCCATGATGCCGCCGCTGAGACCGGCGGTGCTCTCAAAGCCGTTGACGTCATCGCCCTGCCAGCATTGGATCGAGATGGGCGTTTGTTCGAGTGTCTTTAGTGCGGCTTCCACATCAACGCCCAACGCGGCGTATTGTTCCTTGGCCAACGAATACGATTGCTCAATGGACATGGCAGGACCCTTATTTTGTTAAATGACGGACCAAAGCAATTGGATCAATCTAACACCGGCCTCAAAAGAGAAACAATAGTCTAAGTGCGCGGAAAGATGTCTTTTATGAGCATCATCTTGGGAGCGGAGCAGGCGGGATGGCAGGCGGATGCAAAATGATCGGCGTCCCGGCCGGCAAGTCCAAGCAATGCGTCGTGGAACAGTCTCTTAACAGCTTAATACGCTAGTATTGCTGTATATTTTTCCCAATTTGTCCCTCTCCGCGCTTGACCCGCTTGGCTGGGGGCGATTATTCTGGAAAAGGTTTCGCGACAAGGTCGTTGCAACGAAAAAGCAATGCCGGTGGGGGGTGTCATGTCTATTTTGCCCAAAGAATACTTCCGCTACCTTCCGGTTAGCGAGCGAGATATGCAATGGGATCTTTATGTGACGGGGACCGGTTGTTCCAGCGTGCCGCCGGGAAGCCGATATCCTCGCAGCGTTCACCCCGAGCATTATCAATTCGCCTGGGATCGTGGGCGTATCTTGCCCGAGTATCAGGTGCTTTACATCACGCGCGGCGAAGGGGTTTTCGAGTCGGAACCGACGGGAAAACTCGCTATTCCGGCAGGCAGCGTCATGCTGTTGTTCCCCGGCATCTGGCATCGCTATCGCCCTTTGCGGCGAACCGGTTGGGACGAATACTGGATCAGCTATAACGGCGATTACGTTCGGCGATTGGTCGAACGCGGATTTTTTTCGCCCCGGGATCCGATTTTGAACACCGGCATGGACGATACGATTCTGCATCCCTATCTGAATCTGCTCGACCGCGTGCGGCTGGAACCGTCCGGCTACCAGCAATTGATTGCCGCCAACACGATGGAGATTTTAGCGGCGGCGTTGGCGGCCGTCCGAAGTTCGCGAACCGGCGGCCATGCGGCCGCAGCCATTCAGGAGGCCAAAATCACGCTGGCCCAATCGGCCGAGGAGATGGTGGATATGGAAACACTCGCGGGAAAGCTGCACATGAGCTATGCGCATTTCCGCCGTGTTTTCAAGCAGCAGACGGGGCTATCGCCGTATCAATACCACTTGCAGTTGCGCATCCACAAAGCCCGGGAAATGCTGCACGGCACGACGCTGGCCGTTTGGCAGGTGGCCGCGAAGCTGCATTTCGAGAACCCCTACCATTTCTCGAAGATTTTCAAGAAAAAGACGGGGATGTCGCCCAGCCAGTGGCGTGGCGGCGGAGGGCGTGAAAGCACCAAGTAATGTTGCCGCGAATGTTATTGATACCCAGATTGCTAATGTTCCAGCTTCAACCGCAAACACGGCTGTTTCAGCCAAGTTTGCTGGTCTAATCGGCCGCGGAACATTCACTAGCAATGTAGGACTCAATAAGGTGCGTTGCACGCACCTTCATCGCACCGGACGGCGCTACGACCGTTCTTTCCGTTTCAGTTCGGCATCGTGCTCCTTGAGGAACGCCTGCAATTCGTCGGCAAACCCCAATAGCCGCTGCCATTGCTCGACGTAAAGCGTCACGGGCATCCGCTGCAAGCCATAGAGGCTAACCGCTCCCTTTTGGCTCACTTTGCAGTAGAGCGTGCCCCGCTTGGGCGACTCCAGATCGGCCAAGAGTTTCGAGGCCTCATCGACGGCCATTTCGCCGGCGGCCAATTTGGCAAGAATTTCTTCCTTTTTCATAGATATCTCCTGAGAATACGCCCTTCCGAGGGGCTACACCAAGGCCATTCTTGCCACCATCTTAGCGAAGCCTAGGAAATTGCCATAGATCAACTGGAGGGAAGAAACTGAATATATGCGTAACATATTTGCACGTAAGATCTTGCGTTATTTTTAGCCGCGGTCTTCGTTTTTTTCTGGATGTATAAATCCAAGCTAAGGACAATAGATTATGGGGGCAGGGTGGAGACCATGCTTTCCAAGCTTTGTCGCGGATCGATTGCTGACCAGTTTGGGTGAAATCGCACGGTGGATCTGAATCATGAACGAATCTCCCCTGAGCGATGAATTTCTCGCCTTGATTACTCCCAGCCAGGGAAAACTGTTCGGCTACCTCTATTCTCTGCTGCACAGCATGGACGACACGGAAGACGTTCTTCAGCAGGCCGTGTTGTCGATGTGGCAACATTTCGACTCCTATGACCGCAGCCGCGGTTTTCTCAATTGGGCGATGAAATTCTGCGAGCTTACGGCACTGAACCACATCCGCACCAAACGTCGCAGCCGCGTGATTTTCAACGAGGAGTTGGTTCTCATGCTGGCCGACAGTTTCTCCCGCGTCGAGGATATCGATTCCCAAGAGGTTTATCATGAAACGCTGCTGCACTGCATGGACCGGTTGTCGTCGGACGACCGCGATTTGATCCGCCTCTGTTACTTTGAAAAATGCAGCATCAAGTCGGCCGCCGAACGGTTGGGCCGAACGCCGCAAAGCGTCTGCAATTCGCTGCGGCGGATTCGCGGGTTGCTGTTCGATTGCATTCAAATTTCACTTCCGCCGGAGGACGACGCATGAACGCTTACGTCCCTTCGGAACGGTTGCGGGTATTGGTCGATGCCTTCTGCACCGACGCAATCAATCGGGCAGAGCTGCGCGAGTTAGATGCCTTGCTGCGCGGGGATCCGGAAGCGCGGAAGTTCCATGCCGCCTACTGCCGGATGCATGCCGAGCTGATGTTTACACTGTGTGCGGAACAGGCTGTTCGATCGGTGCAAAACGCGGAACCGCCGGTTTCCGCACCCACACCGGTTCTTCAGGTTCTCGATGCGCCATCCCAAGGCCTATTCAGCGGTTTTTCGGATAGCTGGCCCTTAGCCTATCTGTTGGGAGCGGTGATTTTCGTCACGGGGTTGTGGGTCGGCTCCTTATTCACGGTCGAACATTACACGCAGATGGCCCACGGCCCGGCCCAAAAGACACAGTTGCAGCCGTCGGTTGCAAAGCCTGCCGAAACGCCCGCCGAGACCGTGACGGCTCCAACAGTAGGACGCATTACCGACATGGCGGATTGTCGCGGTGAAGCGCGTGGATTGGGAGCCCACGGTTGGAAGTTGGAAACCGCGGTCAATTCCAAATCGGAAGTGATCGACGGGAAATCCGCCGTTACTCTGGGTGACAAATTCGTTCTTACCTCCGGCCTGTTGGAAATCACCTACGCCAGCGGCGCGAAAGTGATTCTCCAGGGGCCGACGACGTATACAGTGGATTCCACCGACGGCGGCTATTTGTCGGTCGGCAAGCTGACGGCGAAGCTCGAAAAGAAGCTATCAGCTATCAGCGGTCAGCGGTCAGAAAAAGTGGCCAGTGGCCAGCAATTAGTGGCCAGTGGCCAGTGGTCAGTGGCTAGTGAAGAGGGTTCAGGGTTCAGGGGGCAGGATTCAGAGGTCGCAAATCATAAATCAGAAATCATAAATCATAAATCCCCCGCCCCCCGCCCCCAATCTCCCGCCCCCGTGTTCGCCGTGCGAACGCCGACGGCCACAGTGACCGATCTGGGCACGGAGTTCGGCGTGGAAGTCGATAAGGAGGGGTATACCTCATCGCATGTCTTCCGCGGATCGGTTCAGGTGCGTATCAACGGCCAACCGGAAACAACCGCCCGGGTGTTGCATGAGAATGAAACCGTTCGAGTAGAAAAGAACCGTAACGAGCAAGCCGGCACACTCGTCCTAGTTACAACCTCCACAAAGAAAGCCTCGGATTTCGTGCGTCGGATGCCTAAGCAGGTCACGAGATATTTGGATTTGGTCGATGTCGTGGCGGGCGGCAATGGTTTCATGGGCCGGCGGAATGGCGCGATCGATCCAACCAACGGCGGCACGTCGACCAAGCCGCCCGAGAATCTCGGGTTTACCAGCGACGGACAATATCATCGCGTGCCGTCGCTGCCGATGATCGACGGCGTATTCATTCCCCAGGGCAAGCAGACTGCGGTTCAGATCGACTCGGCCGGCCACAAGTTCGACGATTTCGGCAACTCGTCCGATGCGACTTCCGATTATGTTTGGGCGATCGGCGTATTACCATCCACGCCCGAGTTCGTGCCGTTGCGTCGCGTGCCGTACAAGGTTGGAGACGTGAATTACGGCTCCGAGGGGCATGGGGCCTTATTTCTACACGCCAACAAAGGCATCACGTTTGATCTTGATGCGGTTCGTCATGCACATCCCAGGGCGAAGTTGCGCAAGTTCGTAGCCAATGTCGGCAGCACGTTCGCCGAGGGCGACGGCAACGGCATGCCCGGCGACATCCGCGTCTTTGTCGATGGCAAGGTGCAATTTCAACGCCGCGATATCAATGTGACGAGCGGCGATTTGGCCATTACGGTTCCGCTTCGTGACGACAATCGTTTTTTAACGCTAACGGCAACCGAAGGCGGTCGGGGCATCGGCGCCGTCTGGATCGTCTTCGGCGACCCTCGGATCGAGATGAGCTGCGTTGAGAATCCCGCTCCTTCCCCATCCTCAAATCAGAAAGGAGGCGACGGCAAGCAATAAATCTCGGAGCAAAAGGCATGGCGTCCTGGGAAAATAGGACGCGCGCGAAATGCGAAATGTTGCGTATTTCATCCCCGTAGATTTCGATGCAGACGAGTATTTCTTATCCTGTTTTTTTGGGAGAACGATTCATGAGAAGCAAAGTATTTTTAGGAGGTGTTGCGTTGCTCGTCACATGGACGGCACTGCAACAGGCTTCGGCGGCCACGACCTATACGTGGAACGCCCAAAGCGGCACTTGGAGCACTGCAAGCAATTGGTTGGACAGCGTTCCTTATGTCAGCGGAGCGGACAACACGGCCGATTTCAGCAAAGTCAGCCTGACCGGCGATGCAACCGTGGCCTTGGACGCCGGCATTACGGCCGGCAACCTGATTTTCGGCGATGCAGGCACGGGCGGTTACGGATATACCTTGAACTGCGGCGCCAACATCTCGCTCTCGGGCGCTACGGAAACGAACATCATCGCCAATACGAATACCACATTGAACGGTGCAACGATTTTCGTTCCGCGAGCAGCCACCAACAAAGCAACAGTTGCCGCCGGGAAAACGTTAACCATTGCAAGCACTCTGTATACCGACTGGACCGGCGGGCAGAATACGTACCTTCATAAGTACGGTTCCGGAACCATGGTTATTGCCAATACAAGCGACAACGTGTTCTTCAACGTTGCCGCCCATGAAGGAACCGTCGAATTCGCAGGCACAGGCAACAGCGGTGTCCATGCGGCAGGTATTGCAGCCATCGACGCGGGAGCTACGGTAAAGTTTACTGCTGCTTCAAACAATGGTTATCAAGTATGGGGTGATGATTCCAACGGTTGGTTCGATGGAGTTCAGCAGCCCGGCGGCGGCGTGGTCAACATCACCGGCGGCACGCTTGATTTCAACGGCCACGATCAGTTTCTGACCGGCTTAACGGTAAGCTCGGCGGGCGGAACTATCGCCAATAGCTCGGCCACCACGGCAGCCACCTATACGCCTGCCGTGACAACGCTCAACGGCACGCTGACGGTTGACACCACGAGCGACCTCACCTTGGGTTGCGGCTCGACTCAATCCTGGGCCACGGGCATCAACGGCGCGGGCGGCATCATTAAGAATGGCAACGCCACGCTGTATCTGACCGCCAACAACGGCTATCAAGGTGCAACGACCATCAACGCCGGCACGCTTCAGATCGGCGGCGGCGGTTCCAGCGGCACCCTCGGCACGGCCGACGTGACGAACAACGGTATTCTGCGTTTCGATCGTTCGGATAGCGCCTACGTTGTTGCCAACGCCATTTCCGGCTCCGGCCAACTGGTCAAAAACGGAAGCGGAACGATTACGTTGACGGGAACCAACGGTTACACCGGCGACACCACGGTCAACGCCGGCACGCTGAGCGTCGGCAGTGTCACGAACAACACCGGAACCGGCACGATTTTCATCACCGGCGGGACGTTGGCCTATACCGGCACGAGCGATTCGACCGGTCGTGGCGTGAGGATCGGAAATACCACGACGAACGCCGTTGATGTAGCCTCCGGCGGTACGCTGGAGTTTACGGGAATCGTTCGTTCAACGGAAAATGCCAACGCCTATTTGAATAAGTACGGCACGGGCACTTTGGTTCTTTCCAATACGGTCGATAATTCGTTTTTATTCGTGGCGGCCCATGCAGGCACGGTCCTTTTCAACAGTGCTAGTGACCAAATTGTTCACGCCGGAAGCATCTCAGCGATTGATGCTGACGCTACGATCCAGTTCACAGGATCCGGCGACAAACAAGTTTGGGCCGGCGATATTGCCGGACAGCAAGGCGGCATCATCGCCATCACCGGCGGCACGCTCGATCTGAACGGCCGCAGCCAAGTCCAAACGGCTTTCTCCGTCAGCTCAGCCGGCGGCACGTTGGCCAATACCAACACGGCTGCTGTCTCCAGCTATACACCCTATAGCTCCACGCTCGACGGCACATTGACCGTCCATGCGGTCGGTGACATCACCTTGGGCGTCGGCACGAGCGGCTCGGCCAGCACCGGCTCGGGCGGCATCACGAAGACGGGCGCCGGCAAGTTGATCTTGTCAGGCGCGAACGGCTACACCGGCGCAACGGCCGTCAATGCAGGCACGTTGGTGGTTGACGGTTCAATCACCGGCACCGGCGGCGACGT
>CAYWGR010000210.1:0-8736 GCA_964458015.1 uncultured Planctomycetaceae bacterium | reverse complement strand
GGTCCGAATAGGTCGCTTCCTGAAACTGCTTGGTCGCTTCCTGGTAGCGTGCTTGCTGGAAAAGCCGAACGCCCTCGGCATTTTGCCCCTGAGCATCAATGCTTCCGCAGCCGGCCAATGCCAACAATCCCGCGGAAAGCAAAACGGCAATGCCGCCCGACCAAACGCCGGATAATCTGCGGCTCGCTCTATGAGAAATGGACGTAGTCACGGCTTCCTTGCCTCGGACCAATACCAAATGGGAAAGTGAGGATACCGAGCATCCTCAACGGAAGCAAGAGCGGTTTTCAAAAACTACACAACAACGAATCGCAACGACAGCACGTTTACCAGCCCGACGGAACGTCGGTCATTGCGCCCTCCCAACAAATCGCAACCCCTTGCGGCAATCCCAGAAAAAAACAAGCGGGCGAGCTTTACCTGCCGTGCCCAACCACGCACGAACACGGCAAAAAGCCCACCCGCTTGATACACATCCCATTTTAACACCGAAGAGGCCGATCCTCGTTCAACTGGCAGTCGTCACGCTCTCGGTCGTCGTCATCGGCATAACCACAGCCGGCAGGGGGGTCGGCTCGACCACCGGACGCTTTTCATAGCCAAGCTTTTTCAACACTTCCAGCACTTCGCTGCAAGTCGGGAACATCCGCCCGCTGCGACGCTTGTAATCGTCCAAAGCAGCCATGAATTCAATTTCGTCGGGCGTGTAGTCGCGCTCGCAGGTCGTGGGATCAATCTGGCGGCGGCGGCTTACCTTGACCCGACGCTCGAGCACCCGGCGATCTTCCGCCACCGGCACGCTATGAACACGTCGCTCTTTCTCCGCACGGCGTTCTCGACTTTCTCGGCGATCGATCGTGGCAACACTGCTCGTCGAAGCCGAGGCCGTCGGCTTGGTCGACGCCTTCTTCACCGCTGCTACATGCTTCCCCTTCACTCGCTGCGCACTCGATTTCTTACCGGCAACCATGGGCATCCTCCGCTACGGGATATTGTATTTTTAGGACGTGTCAATGTAGGAAGGATACATCATGGTTGACAAAAGTCATCAAAATAGGGCTCGGGAAAGAAATTCCTTCTAGGAAACTTGTAGGGATGCGCGGAAGATTACAGACAGCGCAAATCTTACCATCCTCGCGAATGATTAGAACATGCGGACTGTAACGGTTATGCAAGAGACTGCCGCATCTCCACATCCGTTACTGGATGCGAAACGAATGGGTGTAGCAAAAAGATGATGGCGGCTTGTCCTCAGACCGTCAACGCACAATCGTATAGCCGGGAGCTAACAGCTCCCGGAATGTGCGCGATTACACAACAGTTTAACTCCCGGAATGTGCGCGATTGCACAACAGTTTAGCGGAAAACGCCACATCAACCCTCGTTTAGCGGCCGCCGGCACGTCATACCCTTGTTTAGCGGCCGCCGGCACGGCGGCCCTGCAGCCGAACCGCCATACCGACGGCAGCTTAAAACAGCACCGCTTATCCAACTTGACCACAAGAATCTACTGTGCCGAAACGGATGAACAAGCAAAGAACTTATCGTCGGCTTACAAAAACAACCGGCGTCGCCAGATCGTCGGACACGGAACTGTCGCCCGTGGGCAACAAAGGGGTAGAAGCGTCCAAAGATGTTTGTACTGGCAAGAAATCCACCCGGCCGTCCTCGAAAAGCACATTTCGCCCACGGCCGTCGTGCCCCGCAGAAGACTGGCCTGGCAAATCGGCGTTAGGAGCATCGGCCAGAAGAGGCATGGTAGTTGGCCAGGAAGCAGTTTGCCAACCGTTCGTCGTCCCGTTGCGCCATGTGCCAGACCAGTCAGTTCGTAAATTACCTGCTCCGTGCGTTTGCGGATTCAGCGACACAAGTATTGTTTCTTGACGTTTTTCTCCACGGAAAGGCGTCCGGACAACCCCCTGGGCCGCCAACCAGGCCTCGGAACATAACGGCCGCCGCTCGGCGCCCATCCATCCGTCTTCCAGCAGCCCAATTGCTTTGGCGCCTTCCGCTGTCAGCCGACCGCTGTCGGCCAGCCATCCCAGCGTATGGCCTTTTTGACGGCCGTATTGCATCATGGCCGTGCCGAACTGCCGAAGACTATCCTGGCATGAGGCCAATCTCGCCTGGAAACGGCTGCCGCCGATGGCCGGTAGTATCAAGCCCACGGCGGTCGTCAGCAACAGCCCCAAAACAATCGAATCAACCCAGCCGACCGAAGACGTTCGTATCGGCGGCAGCGGATTCTGACTCATCTTGGGCAACGTTTCGCTTGCTCCGGAAGCCGCCGCCCGTTCTACATAAGCGGCCACGTGGCGGCACGTCCGATGCGTCAAATCCGCCGGCGCCTCATAGTCGGGCCGCAACAGCTCCAACGGGGCTAAACGCCGCCGCCAATCGACAAGCTCGCGGCAGTATTCCGGATCGCTCTCCAAACGCGCATCGACGCTTTCCTGTTCCTCGTCATCCAGTGCACCCAACAGGTGCCCTAAAAGTTGGAAATGCCTTGGATCGGTCATAATTCTCAATCAGTTTGGCAGGTTCACGTGCGAAAGCGTTTCCGTAAGCTTGAGCATCGCGACATGCAGCCGGCTTTTCACCGTTCCGACCGGCACTCCCAGGATTTGAGCCGCTTCACGGTATTTCAACCCCTGGAAGTACACGAGCGTCACTACTTGCCTCGATAACTCAGGCAATTCCTGGATGGCCCGACGAAGCGCCTCGCACTGTTCAGCGGATTCCGCGTTGTCGGCAGGCGTGCTTTCCGCACCGCCCAACAGCCCGACCATCGCCACGGATTCCTCATCGACGTTTCTCGTACAGACACGATCGAGGCTGCCCATGCGATGCCGACGGTTGTGTCGCCGGTAGTCGATCGCCAGGTTGGTGGCCACGGTGTATAGCCAAGGCCGCACTTTACGCCCCGGCTCGAACTGGTCGCACTTCAAATGAACCTGGAGAAACGTCTGTTGGAAGACGTCGTCGGCCATTTCCGCATTACCCAAGTAATGTCGCAGATAGCCGAACAGCTCCTTTTCATAGCGATGAACCAGTTCTTCAAACACCCGGCCGTCTCGCTCCGAACGATAACTCAACATGAGCTTCTCGTCGGTCCAAGCAACCAAAGGGTTCGGACTACAGGCACGCAGTCGTCGGTGTTCAATCGTGCCGTTCATTTTGATACGCATCCGTGTGGAAAAGAGTTCGGTCCCTAGTAAAAAAAGCGTAATTGGATCCGAAATACCACGCGGCCCGAACTTCTTTTGCCCGAATTTTACGCAAAGAGGCTATCGAAACCCAGCCACCCCGTCTTCGGTACTAGAAAAAAGTCCTGACCTCGCGATCTCAGACGTCTCTCTACAAATGCAACTCCCGTGCCAAACCAACAGCTTCCAAAAACCTTCCAATACTGAACGCATGTCAATCTGTGCAAGTGCTTTTTTCATAATGAGTTGCGACTACCCATCCTCCACCCTGCACGCTAAAAACCTTCCAAAGTAGGTTGCCGCGGGAATGAAACTCTTGCCATTCGTTACAAAATAGAAGCCGCAACTGCGCTAAAAAAACATTTTTGGCAGTCTAGGCAGAGAGCAAAAGATGCACACAAAAGATGCGTCTCTTCAGGAAACGGCAAGCCGGCTCCAGAACCGGAGTGTAGAAACCAAATGTTATGGTTTGATTAGACACTTCCAATAAACTGTCTAAAGCAAGTCCTTTTGCCGCGTGTTTGCCTTCTTTCGGCCAGTGGATTTCTTCGAGACGGCCGCAATGCGATCTTCTAATCGCCGGCCGTTCGCGGTATTCGGAGCGCTGGCCAATGGTTCCGCGGCGCCGTCCAGCGGATCGCCCGGCTGAATCTCCGACAATCGTTCATGAATCCGCGCGGAATACTCCTTGGACAGTTCATATCCGAGAAAACGCCGGCCAAGTTTCTTCGCCACGGCCAGCGTCGTACCACTGCCGCCGAACGGATCCAACACAAGATCGCCCTCGTTGCTGCATGCCCGGATAATTCTCCCCAGCAGTTGCTCGGGCATTTGACAGCCGTGCCAGCCCGCACGCTCTTTGAATGTCCCGCATACCCGGGGAAAATACCACGTGTTTTCATCCGGCTGAAAGCCCTCGGGCAAATCCTGCGGACGCAAAATCCAGGTGTCATCCGGCAGCCGCCCCTTGGGATTCGCGCGGTTGTCGCCGTAGACCAATTGACGGGCCGAGGGCACGCGAATCGACTCCACGTTGAACGTGAACTCCTTCGGATCCTTGACCATGTGGAACAAATGAGCATGGGAACGGCTGAACTTGAACTTACAGTTCACACCGAACGTGTAGTACCACACAACCCAACTGCGGCAGCATAGCCCATGCTCTTTCTGGAGCATCACCTTCAATTCGGCCGCATATTCGTCGCCGATGGCCAGCCAAAACGTTCCGTTGGGCTTCAACACCCGAACCACTTCCGCCGTCCACTCTTGGCACCAATCGAGATACTTCTCACTATCCAATCGGTCGTCGTAAGCATCGTATTCGTAGCCGATATTGAACGGCGGATCCGCAAAAGCCAAATCCACCACCCCGGCATCCAGTTCCTTCATTCCGGCGATGCAATCACCATGATGTAATCGATCGATGCGTAGCGACATGCCTTATCCTTTTTTTAGAACACAATGGCGGCATTGTACCGTCAGGGTTTTTTCTTGGGAACCGCCTTGGCGTCTGTTTTTGCCGCTCGCTCGCTTTTTTTCGTTGCCGCCCGGTCCGCCCCCGATTGCTTCCCGTGTTTCGGGCCCTCGGGACGGCGCCCCCCCCCTTCTAGCCGCATTCGATAAAGCCGCTGCAACTCGCGCTGCATTTCTTCGCCCGGCAGGCTCAACAGTCGATCCCGTTCCTGATCGCTCAGTTGATGCTCGAAGAATTGAACGAGCTGTTCATCGTCGATTTTCACGGCAGGCCTCTGCTCCGGCTTGCCTCCTAGATGCTGCTTCATAAGATGGCGCAGCCAAGCAGCCACCAGGGGCCACTGCTTCGTCGCCGGGATCGCATCTAGCTGCTTCCGCAACTCAGGGCTCAGGTCCATGCGAAGCCTCGCAAGGTCGGCAACCGTCAAAAGCGAAGTGGCCTTACCGGTGGCCGTCGCCTGCATCAATTGCCAGAACATCCAACGCTGCCGCTCAGCCGGAGAAAGGTCCGCATACTTTTTCCGCTGCTGGCTGCTCATCGTTTTCAAGTATTGTGCCTCGTAGCGCTCGGCACAATCGCGAACCCAGGCGCGCAATGTCTCCAAGTCTTTTTCGCTGACGCGCTGACGCTGCTCCCGAGCCTGATCATCGAGCCGTTTTTTAACCGCTTTAAGCCGCTCGACCGCATTCATTTCCGCCAATTCGGCCCGCGTATATGAGGAAAACGCCTTCAACCATTGGCAATAACGACCCATGATCGGAAGCAACTGCTGCGAGTCTGTCGCTTTCTGAAATTCTTGATCCAGCCGTCGCAATTTTTGTTGTTGGCGCACGTCCAAATAGCCGAATCGTTCTTGCAAACGAACGATTTCTTCCAATTGGCTAGGGCTCATGCTCTGGATACGCTGCAACCGTCGCTCCCGTGGCTCATTCGCACCGGATGCCTCATTCTCCGAGACTCCGGTATTGCCGCTTAAAAAAAGCTTTTCCTTCCGAAGCATTCGCAAAAATTCGATGTCGCCGACCTGTCGATACTGGTCGAAATGTTCCAGCAGGAACAAATCATCCAATAGCTGACGGTTCGGATCGGGCCGAAACAGAAGAACAGCCGCAAAACCAAGGGCCGCAGTCATCAACACGATTGCCGCCAGCCCCAATACGCGAAAACATCGGTACACAGGCGTTTGTTGCGCAATTTGTCCCACATCGTCGCGCGCCGCTAATGCCACCATCTCAAGCGTGCTTTGTGCAAATTGATCTCCCACCGGCGCGGCGTCCAAACCATCCAACAAATCCCAAGTCCGCTCCATCTCTTGAACCCGACGCCGCACATCCGCATTCGAGGCAAGCAATTCCTCGATGCCGCGGCGCTGTTCGATATCCAACTCGCCGTCTAAATACGAAGTCAACTGTTCATCCGTGGGCATCTGCGATGGCCGTGGGGCATCATTCGTTGTCATTGCAGATCCCCTTCCATAAGCGACGGCGAGCTATCAACCGCCTCGCCCGACGAAGCCGGACGTTCGCCATGCTCCATATAAGGCAACAACACATCGCGAAGGTTCTCCCGTGCCCGCGAAAGCAACGACTTGATCGCCTGGGGCGACATCTCCATCACCGCCGCTATCTCGGCGTAGCTCATCTCTTCGAATTTGCTCAACAAAACGGCCATCCGTTGCCGCTCGCTCAGCGATTCCAACGCCATTAGCACGATTTCTCGCATTTCGGCCTTGGCTAACTGCCGGGCAGGCATCTGGCCGCTGCTGGCCAAGAGCATTTTCTCGAAGGGCCTTGCCCCCATCGGCCCGCTGTCACGCGCGCCAAGCGTCGTTTCATGACGGCGCGACTGGCTCCGCCTTGCATTGGCTGCTGCATTGTGGGCTATCGCAAAAAGCCACGTTGAAAATTTCGCTTCCGGAACATAGCTTTCCCGGGCGCGATATACCCGCAAAAATACTTCCTGGGCAAGATCCTCGGCCTGCTCCCGGTTGCCCACAAGATGCCGCAGAACCGTCAGCAAACGCCCCTGATAGCGCAACACCAATTCCTCAAAGGCAGCCGCACTCCCCTCACGCACGTCCAGCATCAGCCGAACGTCGGGGTCCAATGCATATCGGCGGGCAGCGGATTCGCTAACAGACACGACAATTCCCGGGGACGGCAATCTTTTTTACCCAATCCTTGGCAACGACTTCAGTTTAGCCGACTTCCTTCGGATCGGCCACCCCGCCCGGTCGTATGGTCAGAATCAAGCCGATCCGGTAGAATTACCCGATATCCGTATGTTCGTCTCCCACGTGAGTTTTCCCATGATCCTCTTGATCGACAACTACGATTCCTTCACCTATAACCTCGTGCAACGGCTGGGCGAAATCGACCCATCGCT
Source organism: uncultured Planctomycetaceae bacterium (assembly GCA_964458015.1). Classification (GTDB taxonomy): domain Bacteria; phylum Planctomycetota; class Planctomycetia; order Pirellulales; family Thermoguttaceae; genus CAYWGR01. Next base: position 1,671 of record CAYWGR010000210.1, on the reverse strand, counting down.
CGACCTACAGGTCCATCGGAACGATCAAATCACGCTCGACGAGATCGAAGCCCGAAAACCCTCGCACTTGATCGTCTCTCCCGGCCCCTGCACGCCCGACGAAGCGGGCATTTCGGTCGCCTGCATCCAGCGGTTCGCGGGCCGCATTCCCCTGCTGGGCGTCTGCCTGGGACATCAGTCGATCGGCCAAGCCTTCGGCGCCAAAATCGTCCGGGCCGGCCGGTTGATGCACGGAAAAACCGACCAAATCCATCACGACAACCGCGGCCTTTTCGAGGGGTTGGAAAACCCCTTCACCGCCACCCGCTACCACAGCCTGCTGATTCAGCCCGACACACTCCCCAAGGAATTCGACGTCAGCGCCTGGAGCGACGCCCCCGACGGCACCCGCGAGATCATGGGCATCCGCCACCAGCGTTTCCCCTTGTTCGGCCTCCAATTCCATCCCGAAAGCTTCCTGACCGCCTGCGGAACAACCATCCTAGAACGCTTTCTCCAGGTAAAAAAATAAGCACAATCATTGGATGATGCATCCTATTGCCGCCAAAAATTCATGGATGATGGCCTTTTTGGGCGCAGTTCTGCTCTGGGCAGCACTCCCGCCCTTGGACTGGTGGCCCTTGGCTTGGCTTGCCCCTATCCCCTGGGTTCTGCTGATTCGTCTTGAAACATTGCCGGGCCGGCGACCTTATCTGGTTCTCGCACTGGCAGGCTTCTGTTTCTGGATGGCTGCCCTCCATTGGCTGCGGCTGCCCGATCCCGCAACAAGCATCGGCTGGGTCGCCCTGTCGTTCTATTTCGCCTTCTATTTACCGACATTCGTCGGTCTTGCGCGCGTGGCGGTCCACCAGATGCACATTCCCGTCATCTTGGCGGCCCCGGTGATTTGGGCCGGCTTGGAATTGGCCCGCGCCCATCTGCTGACCGGTATGAGCATGGGGAACCTCGGCCATACGCAATATCGCTGGATCAAATTGATCCAAATTTCTGATTTGGCGGGCGATTACGGTGTCGGTTTCGTCGTCATGTTCGTTGCCGCATCGCTGGCCCGAATGATTCCATGCAACGATGCACGCCGCCATTACTGGCCGCTGATCCCGGCCGTTTTAATGTTTATCGCCGTGCTGCTTTATGGTCATTTTCGCATGGACGGCATCCTTCTTTCGGCCGGCCCTCGCATCGCTTTGATCCAAGGCTCCATCGACATCAATATGCGGCACGATCCCGGCATGAAAGATCGCATTTTCAAGGAATACTACGACCTTTCGCGCGAGGCCGTCGAAAAAACGCAGCATCTCGATCTGCTCGTCTGGCCCGAGACCATGTTTCTCGATTCGCTCGTCACTTTCGATCCCGAGGCCGCGAAGCCCGCGGAATTTCCCGGCACCGAAGCCGAGTTCCGCGAATGGCTCCCGACAATTGCCGAACGAAACATGTCGGAAATGGCCCAGTTGGCCCAATCGCTGGGCACACCGCTGTTGTTGGGCGTCGATGTGAACCACTTTAGTCCCAAGGGCGTCGAATGCTACAATTCGGCCGCTCATGTTTCGCGCGAAGGCAAACTGCTGGGCCGTTACGACAAAATGCATCTGGTCATGTTCGGCGAATATGTCCCCTTTGCCGACCGGTTGCCCTGGCTCCAGCGTTTAACGCCGCTGCCGTTTAGCTCCA
>CAYWGR010000209.1:8257-8840 GCA_964458015.1 uncultured Planctomycetaceae bacterium | reverse complement strand
ACAAACCGGTCTGGGATGGGCTTCAGGGCAATGGCACGCAGGCACCGGCCGGCGCGGTCGCACATTGGCCAGCGGTCGAACCGACGCCGGCGTTCACGCCTTGGGCCAAGTCGTCGGCTTTCGCACACAAGCGACACTGACACCCGAGGTTTTCATCCGCGCGCTGAACGCCAATCTGCCACACGATATCGCCGTGCTCGATGCCGCGGAAGTCTCGAACGATTTCCACCCCATCCGCGACGCCCACCGCAAGCGTTACCGCTACATGATCCACGACGGCCCGATCCGCGACGTTTTCCTCCGCCATTATGCGTGGCATTACATCTACGGCCGTCTGAACCCCGACGCCATGCGCCGCGCCGCCGCGTCGCTGCTTGGCAAACACGATTTCCGCAGCTTCGAAAGCAGCGGCGCCCCGCGCAAAAGCAGTGTGCGAACGGTCTTCGATCTGACGGTAAATCGGGGCAGGGCAGGGCAGGACCAATCTCTCCCCTCGCCCACTTGCGGAAGAGGAGACGCATCGCCTCGCGCCGATAGCCCATGCATTCTCCCCTCGCCCGCTTGCGGGAGAGGGGCCGGGGGT
>CAYWGR010000209.1:6831-8247 GCA_964458015.1 uncultured Planctomycetaceae bacterium | reverse complement strand
GTGAGGGCGGTCGGGAGCAGGGCAGGGGTGGAATCATTAGTCCATGTCCCGACAGCCCTCACCCTAACCCTCTCCCAGAGGGCGAGGGAATGAACAGTCAGGGCAGGGGGGCCGATGATTTCATCACCATCGAAATCGAGGCCGACGGCTTCCTCTACAACATGGTCCGCGCCATCGTCGGCACGTTGGTCCAAGTCGGCCGCGGCGCTCAGCCTGAAACCTGGCCCGCCGAAGTCCTCGACGCCCTTGATCGCCGCGCCGCCGGCCCCACCGCGCCGCCGGAAGGGCTTTTCTTGGTCAGCGTTGATTACGCGGAAAAAGATAAGGAACACTAATCTCCGCTAATGAGAAACATCAGCGGAGATTAGCGAAAATCAGAGTTCCTCCGGTTGCCGGTGTTTCGTCCATCCTTCGTCAATCCTGCCTGCTATCGACTCCATTTCCGCCAAACATAGGCCAGTATGCCGCCAAGTCCGATTGCCAAAAGCATAATAGCACTTGGTTCTGGCACGGCGATACCCGAAACAGCGTAGCGACTGAAGCTGGTCACGGTGAAGTTAACATAGGATCCATCATAGTTCAAATCGGTCGCGGAGGCAGTGTATTCTTTCCACCCGGTCGCATTGTCGTAGTGCCAGAGCGCGAGACCGTCGAGCGTTTGCCCTGCACCGACAAGCATCGAAAGATAGACCGGATTGCCCGTAGTGTAGCCGGTGGCTGAAAATGTCCACCCACTTAGGACCGATGTGCCGGCAATCAGCTTATCGTCCAGAAGTCTCAGAACATCACCACTAATGGCCGTAGCCATAAAAGCCGTGGGCATGGAGTTAGCGGCAAAACTTGCACCGACGGCCCAACCGGTTTTGCTATCGTTGACCAGTACCCGCTGCGTCTCGAGGAAAACCGGCGTGCCGGACATGCCTTCTTGAACACTGGAAACCGTGAATGTATGGTCTGCATTCCAGGTTCCACCGAGAGCCTGATATCTACCCGTAGTGCCAGTCCACACACCAGCAACGATGGGCGTATATTTACCAGTCTCGGTACCGCCTCCGGCAACAAATCGCATAGTTCCGTAATTAGTGACTAAGCCTTTGCCAAGATTGAGACAACTGCCGTTACCAATATCAATGGCCAAGAGTGATGTGCTGTTAACCGAAACACTCGTTGCAGTGACTTTTCCGCTGTTCGTAATAAAAAGCATTCCACTACCGGAATCACCGACACACAGGTAGCCACCGTCAGTCCACGTTGAGTTTGCGCCATCTATTTTTAACAATACCCTCTGAACCAGAAGAAACGCCGATGTTGCCGCTGCTACTGGCAACGCTGCCGCCTCCGGTGATGTTCAATTTTCCAATGCCGTGATCGCCAACAAAGAGGTAACTGTTGTCATCAGTCAACTTTGAACCATTA
>CAYWGR010000209.1:0-6731 GCA_964458015.1 uncultured Planctomycetaceae bacterium | reverse complement strand
CCATCAACGGTAACGACACCCGTTGAGTTAGCAGCATTGCCGATTGAGCAGCCGTCACAGCTAACCGCACCGCCACTGGTAATGCTCAATGTTCCACTCCCGTCAGAGCCGACCAAAAGGTAACTGTTGCCATCAGTCAACTTCGAACCATTACCATCAACGGTAACGACACCCGTTGAGTTAGCAGCATTGCCGATTGAGCAGCCGTTACAGCTAACCGCACCGCCACTGGTAATGCTCAATGTTCCACTCCCGCCAGAGCCGACAAAGAGGTACGATGCATTGGTCCATTTTGAATCGGCTCCGTCAACAACAATCATCCCTTTCGAGCCGGTTGTAGATCCAATTGTGCCTCCATTGCTTTCCCCCACTGCACCGCCATCGGTGATGTTCAGTATACCGCTGCCGCCAAACCCGACCCAGAGATATCCGCCGTTGGTCCAGGTTGCGTTAGCTCCGGCAATCGTTACTTGTCCCGTTACGCCAGGGTTATAGCCAATAATGCTGTTAGACGACTTCAGATTGTTGTTAGTGCCAACGGTCAGAGTCCCATCGGCGGTCTCCCCAATATAGCCAGTCGTGGAACTGTTCCAGGTGGTCGGGTCGTTAGGATTGACGTTACCCGTCCATGTGACTGCGAGGGCCGTTGGAAGTGGGCTGAGCAGACAAAGAGACACGAAGAGCGCGCAGAGAAGCAAACAAGAGAATTTCATTTCCACACCTTTCAAACTATCGCTGCCTCCAAAGATAAAAACACCAAGAAGACGATTTTTCACATTTCAGCTTGTACAGTCGGCGATCGCCCAGGGTGGCATCGCTAAAGACGGGCTCAATTTACACACCCCCCCGTAAATGTCAATACTTTTGGGGTTTATTTATTTAAAATCGGTATGATTGAGGGGAGAAAGGGGTCGATTTTTAGCACAACGGTGGGGTTTTGATTGCCATGTATGGGGAAAGATGTACACTGCCTCTGTGAGAGGACATTACGTTTTTTCGCTCCCCACTCGCCCTAGCCTTCTTCCAAAAGGAAGAGTGGGAACTTTTTTCCTCCCTGTATCCTCAATTTCCTAATCCCTGTTTTACCATGCGAATTGCACACATCATTACCCGTATGATTATCGGCGGAGCGCAGGAGAACACCTTGTTCTGCTGTGAGGATCTGATCCGTCAATACGATGACGATGTGCTGCTGATCACCGGACCGTCGATCGGCCCCGAGGGAACTCTCCTCGATCGGGCAAGGGCAGGGCGGGTGCCGCTCGAAATCATTCCGCCGTTGCGACGTTCGATCAACCTTTGGCGCGATGCCGCAAGTTACCGCCAAATCAAAGCCGCCTTAAAAAAGTTCAAGCCCGACGTCGTGCATACCCATAGCGCCAAAGGCGGAATGCTCGGCCGAGCGGCGGCGTGGTCGTTGGGCGTGCCGGCCGTCATCCACACGGTTCACGGCGCGCCGTTTCATCCCTGGCAGGGCAGGGGGGCGCGACAATTTTTCCAGCTCTGCGAACGCTGGGCCGCCCGGCGTTGCCACGCGATGATCAGCGTCGCTGATGCCATGACCGATCTGATGGTCGCCGCCAATGTCGCGCCGCGCGAAAAATTCACCACGATCTACAGCGGCATGGAGGTCGAGCCGTTTCTACATGCCGATGAACATCGCCAGCGCGTCCGGCAAGAGCTTGGCTATCGGCCCGAGCACGTCGTGATCGGCAAAATCGCGCGGTTGTTCAAGCTCAAAGGACACGACGACGTCATCCAAGCAGCAAAAACCGTCGTCCAACAACAGCCGAACGTGCGTTTTCTCTTCGTCGGCGACGGCATTTTCCGCGAGCGTTTGTTGCAGCAAATTGCCGAGGCGGGGCTCACCGACTATTTCCAATTCACCGGCCTTGTGTCCCCGGAACGGATTCCCGAACTGGTCGGCGCCATGGACATCGTGGTTCATGCAAGCCTGCGTGAAGGACTCGCCCGGGTGTTGCCGCAAGCCTTGATCGCCGGCCGACCGGCCGTCAGTTTCGACATAGACGGCGCCCGCGAAGTGGTAATTTCCGACGAAACCGGCTATTTGATTCCGCCGCGCAACATCGAACAACTTGCCTCTTCGCTCATTCGCCTCGCCGCTGATCCGGCGCTACGCGCCAAACTTGGCAGCGAAGGCCGCCGCCGCTTCACCGATCAATTCCGCCACGAACGCATGACGGAACAGATACGCAATCTCTATCAAGCGATCTTGGCCCACAAGAAATAAATAGAGCGGGAACAGGCCTTCGCCCGCCTACCCGCTCAGCTTTATCTTTGAACAAAACGCTTAAACACACCGAGACATCCCTAGCGTCGCGTCCGACGGAACCACACACCAACCAACACCGCGCCCAAGGTGCCAAGCAATACAAGCGTGGATGGTTCCGGCACTGGGGTGTAGAAATAGGTGACCGAACCGGTCAACGATGCGGTTGTCGCTTGCCCTGCGGTTGCATTTCCGCCATTAAAAACGATGCTCGTTTGTGTCGAAGTCGTTGCAGTGAGACCGACGTTGCCGGTTCCGAGGAAATACTGAAGAATGCCGGAATCCGAATAATCCGTGGTAGAGTTCAGCGTATTGACGATAGGATCCGAGGTTCTTGTCTCACCAACCGCCAAATTTAAAAAAACAAATGGATCCGAACTGACATTAAGCTGCGGCGTCGACATACCGACGTTATCCCCAACCGTCAATTGCACCTTGGTCGAGACGTCGCCGCTGGCACTCGATGTCGAATCCGAGGAGTTGGTAACCGTAATGATCGTACTAATTGAGCTATCGAGATACAACTGAATTTTTTCCAGCGTTCCCAAGCTCGTATCGAACTGGTGGAAAAACAATGTTTTTACATTTTCTTCCTTCCAGTCTGTTTTTTCATTTACAATGGGAGTAGTCGTATCATACGTGATCGTATTGGCCGATGCCGACAGGGTGACGCCCCATGCAGCTATCGCAATCAAAACAAGCGTGAACAACGATTGGCGACGAATCATGTTATCAAAACCTCTTCTCAATATCAGATGCCCTTAGGAAGCGAAACTATTAAACGCAGGCAATGAACCGCAAGTGCCCCACAAAGACTCCCAATTCCCAATAACGAATTCGCACTGTTCCGGGCGAATCACACGCGGGGGGAAGCCGGCAGCCTCTAAAAGAAACTTCTATCGACCAATTCGATCAATCCGCGAAAAACAGAGGTCGATGAAGCGTTACGCTGCCTGTGGAGTAAAAATCAAAAGGTGCTTAATCTAGGCCAATGTCGTAGCATTCTACTCCAACACCGAATTGCGTCAAGACTCATTCAAAAACGATTTAAGCAAAAAGTTGATGGCAATCGTCCAAAAAAGTGAAGCGAGCGGGCTTACACGCTGTGATTATTCATTGCTGTAACACGCCGAACATTCCCACGCTCAAAATCCAATCCCAACAGGGCAGGGCAGGGCCAATGCTGAAAAGGTTGCCTGATTTGATCAATTGCGTTACATTAGAACTCGGTTAGACAAGACGATACCCCTCTGTGTAAGGTGCATCGCGTGGCTCAAGGCTCTCCCGGCTATCTCGGTCCTTATCGCTTGCTGAACGTGGTCCACACCGGCCACGCGGGCCAGATATGGCAGGCTTATGACGACGCTCACCAGCGAATCGTCGGCATTAAAACGCTGCTCGAAAAAGCCCGCAAAGATCGCGAGCAATTGCACTACCTGCACGTGGAATACGCCGTCGGCTGCAAACTCAAACATCCCCATATTATCGAGACCTACTCCCTTGATACGGATCGAGGGCAACCCTATTTGGCCATGGAATGGTTTTCCGCGCCAAATATGAAACAACGGCTCCAGCAAAACTGGAAGGGAATGGCACGCCTCATTCCCAAAATCATCGACCAGGCGGCCGACGCCTTGGCCTACTTTAACCAACAAGGTTGGGTCCACCGCGATATCAAACCGGATAATTTCCTCGTCGCCGACGATGGAACCGTAAAACTCATCGATTTCGCGCTGGCCAAACGAGAGCGACGCGGGCTCTGGAAGTGGTTTTCGCCCCGATCCAAAATCCAGGGCACCAAAAGCTATATGTCGCCCGAACAAATCCGCGGCCAAGCTCTCGATTCCCGTGCCGACCTCTACAGCTTCGCTTGCACGATCCACGAGCTGGTTTCGGGCAAACCCCCATTTACGGGCACAAGCGTAAACGACCTGCTGAACAAGCACCTGAAGCAACAGCCCCCATCGCTAGAGGGGCTCCAACCAAACGTCACCACCCCGTTTTCGCAATTGGTGCGAAAATGTATGGCCAAAGATCCGAACGCACGCCCCAATTCGGTGGGTGACTTTTTACAGGAATTTCGTATGATACGGGTTTTCCGGGTTACGCCAACCGGCAATTCCTCATAAGCTGCGTCATCTATACCGATGAAAGACGGGATGGAGAGGGCAGGGGGCGTAGGCCCAACATGAGCCGATTTCCAGCGGCTTGTGACCAACGAGGGGCTTTGGCGAACTAAGCAAGACGGGCAAAGCTCGCAAAGCTTTATCCACTACTCTACGTTTTGGCGTCTCTCGAAACCACAAGAGTTATACAAGATGGCAGGAAGCGAACATCGACTGTCGTTTGAACGTCCAATCTACGAGCTCGAAGCGCGGCTCGAAAAGCTCGACGCGAAAACCGAGCCGACGGCCGAGGTCCGTAACGAGGTCCGACGCCTGCGACGCGAACTCGTCGATCTCAAAAAGCGGATCTACGCCAACCTGAAGCCGTGGGAAACGGTTGAAGTGGCCAGGCATCCCGATCGACCGATGACGACCGACTACCTCGAACTCGTCTTTGAAGATTTCGTGGAACTGCACGGCGATAAATTTTTCGGCGACGATCGCGCGATCCGCACCGGCTGGGCCAAACTCGATTCGTACAAAGTCCTCGTCGTCGGACATCAAAAAGGCAAGAACCTGAAAGAACGCAGCCTGTGCAACTACGGCTACGCACATCCTGAAGGCTACCGCAAAGCGATGGCCAAGATGCGGCTGGCCGCCAAGTTCCACATGCCCGTCATTTGTTTGATCGACACGGGCGGCGCCTACCCAGGCATCGGCGCCGAAGAGCGCGGCCAAGCCCAGGTGATCGCCAGTTCGATGTTCGAAATGTCCCGGCTCCGCACGCCCGTCGTTTGCATCGTCATCGGTGAAGGCGGCTCCGGCGGCGCGCTCGGCATCGGCGTCGGCGATCGCGTCGCCATGCTCGAACACGCCTACTACTCTGTGATCAGCCCCGAAGGCTGTGCCGGCATCCTTTGGAAAAGCCACACCTTCAAGGAACGGGCTGCCGAAGCCCTGAAAATGACCTCGAAAGACCTCAACCGGCTCGGTGTGGTCGATGCCGTGGTGCAAGAACCGCTCGGCGGCGCCCATCGCGATCACCATCTGATGGCAAGCCGATTGAAGCTCTATTTACGCAGCGCCCTCCGAGAACTATGCAACAAACCAGTCGAACAGCTTCTCGATGAACGCTATATGAAATTCCGAAGCCTGGGCGTTTTTCTCGAAGGAGGACACCTCCACGGGCAAACGGCCCAGGATGCCGATTTCACGGAAACATTACCGCAGGATGCCGCCATTACCTTGTAAAGCCCCATGAGACCGTGAAGTGAGCGACCACGAGCCCCCAGCCGACGCAAGTTCCTCGGAATCTTCCTCCGACAACAACCTCTCCGCCGACACTCCGGCCTGCAATTCCGCAGCCGAATCGAATAGCGAGCCGGTCGTCGAAGCCGTCGCCGTGGAATCTTCCGCCTCGGCAACAACCGCCGATCAACCGGCAACTCCAATCGTGGAACCGGTCGCGAAGCCTAGGTCCTCAAAGCTCCGTCGCTTGGCTATTATCCTTGCCATCGAGTTGCCGCTCCTTGCAGTTTTTGTCGGCGCGGTTTGGGTCGAGATGACGCCCGACGGACAAGAACTTTGGAGTTCGATCTGGGACGGCCCTAAGGTTGAGGCCGAACAACAAGCCGCCGCGAATCTCCGACTGCGCGGAGTGCTGGTCATTGCCGAGCCGCCCGACAGCCGCGTGACCAGCGTCGGCTTTCAAGGCGTCACGATCGACGAGGAAATGCTATCGCTGACCGAGGATCTTTATCGCCTGCTCGCACTGAATGCCGCCGAAAGCAAAATCACCGACGATCAACTGCGTTATCTCGCAGGCATGTCGCGATTGGTTTCCCTTGTTTTAGCAGGCACGCCCGTCACCGATGCCGGCATGGTGCATCTACGCTCGTTAAACAGCGTCGAAGCCCTGCATCTCTCCGGCACCGCGATTACCGACGCCGGGACCAGCGACATTGCCCAGCTCGGCAATCTCAAAGTGCTCGACCTTTCCAACACAAAAATCACCGACGCCGGCTTGGCCCCGTTGACCTCGCTCGCCGAACTCCGTTGGCTCTTGCTCTCCAACACGTCGATCACCGACGCCGGCCTTGAGAAGTTGACATCGATGAAAGACCTCCGCCGCCTAAGCATCAGCAAGACGAAAACCACGCCCGCGGGGATCGCAAAGCTCAAAACCGCCCTGCCGGAACTTTCGATCGATCAATAGCAGGCACTCGGCATTGTCGACGTCCGCTTCCGACGATCTCCAACTCTCGCGCCTTCGCGGCAACTTATACGCGTTCTAATCTAAAGTAGCGCGATCGAGGTAGGGAGCGGCGCAGACGGCC
>CAYWGR010000208.1:0-9166 GCA_964458015.1 uncultured Planctomycetaceae bacterium | reverse complement strand
TCCGCAGCTATCAAACCCTCGGTCGCGGTTACAACCAGAGTCGATACTACTAAACATTGTGATGTTTTTGGGCAAAGGATGGGATGCTATGTTGCGTTCTGTTGCGATACTAACCGGAATCGTACTGGCCTTGGGGCTTTGCCGATTTGCGTATGCCGCACAGCAATTCACCCAACCGACACGGCCTTGTCCGACCAACTGCATTCCGAACTCCGGAAACTTCGGATATTATCCGACCGTGTGGCGACAATGGCCGGGTGAAAATCGTCCGGAACAAACGAATCCGCGATCCTTTGGCGCAACCGTTATTCCCACGCCGCAAGGCCAGGAACAATTGCCGTTGCCCAGGGCCGCGGCACCGTCGCAAGTACCTCCGACACAGTTGCAGCCGCCCACTCAACAACCGCAGGAAGGCGGTATTCTGCCTCCCGTGGTTCCTCCAACTCCCTCTGAAATTCCCGCGGAACCAAAACCGCAACAATCTCCGAAATCCTCGGCCGACGGCGGTCTGCCGGGCTTGCCTGTCGAACCGGATCAATCGATCTTGCCTAGTCCCTTCGAGACCGGTCCGAAGAAGGAAGCTCCCAAGGCCAAAGAAGAACCGAAAGAGCCTGTGAAGGAACAACCGAAACCCAAGGCCGAGCCGAAGCCTCAAGAGCAGCCGAAACCCAAGGCCGAGCCGAAGCCCCAAGAGCAACCGAAACCAAAGGCCGAATCGAAGCCTCTGGAACAGCAAAAGCCGAAGGCCGAGCCCAAACCGAAGAAAACCGAGAAAACTCAATCGAATATGTGGCCGGAAAAAACAGAGGCGATCTCGACGGCGATTTTGCCATCCGATACGCCAGACGGGACCGTTGTTTCTTTGTACAACGGGAGAGCCACGATCGAGGTCACCCATGCTCCGGTGACGAATACCTATCAGGCCGAGTCGATTGCCTCGACGCCGCCGGTCCAACAAACGCCGCCGGCCGACAAAGTAACGCCGGCTGCTTATGCGATTGCCGAATCGACGGAATCGCAGGATAATACCAACGACAATTTCGTTGCCCCATCGGCCGCCATGGGCGGATATTGCCCCGTCGAGATTATGTGTAACGGCCACTGGGTTCGCGGTGATTTACGTTGGACGGTCGTGCATAACGGCAAAATCTATCGTCTCTCCGGCCCGGCACAACGGTTGCAGTTCATGGCCGATCCCGACGCCTTTGCGCCGGCTTATTCCGGCAATGACCCCGTGCTGACCGTGGACGAACATCGAACGGTGCCCGGTTTGCCGACGTACTGCGCAACCTTCAACGGTCGGCTCTACATGTTCTCGACCAGCGCCAACCAAACGCAATTCAACAAAGATCCGCAACGCTACGCGACGGGGAAGTAGTGAAATAGTGGTTAGTGGTTGGTGGCTAGTGGCTAGTGGATAGAAAAAAGTTGAATTTCCAGTGAAATGGAGCTATCTCGTTCCGAAGCTCCGGCTTCGGAACGCCACAGAGAATGTGCATAAGGTTCCCGCGTCAGAGGTTGGGACCATTTTGTTGGATACTCCTTAGATTGTTCATCACACACCCCGCGACCACAGTTGCGGGGTAATTTTATTGAGTCCCTGCTCCTTAGTCCCACAGTTTCCAGCTCCTGCCGGCACAGTAATTTCTTGTAGTCAAGTTGAGTAAGCTGTGTTGCTTAACTATCATCGGTACGTCAGCTTAGCAGCAGAGCCGACGTTCCGTCGGCTGCTAAACTGTTGTGGATTTTGCGGTCTGCGGGCAAACCGCCAAAATCCGTTACTGAACGCCCTGCTTTCCCCCCTCGCGGAATGTCTTGCATCACGGTAGAATAGCGGACTGTCGGGTTTCTTTCCGGGAGTTTTGCCGATGGATCCGTTTCGCTTATGCCTGGCCCTGGGCCCCGTGGCAATGTATCTGCTGCTGCTGGGCGTAGTCAATTTATCGCGGCGACCGCTGCTGGTTTCCAGCGTGCGCGATGCCGCAACCTTGGCATTGGCGATCTCGGGCTTGGTCATCGTCGGCCCGATCGAGCTTTTCTTCCCTTACGACGCCGCCGTGCGATTCGGTCCACACGTTTGGCTTTTACTGCTGGCACTCTATGCGATGTGCGTGGTGTTTGTTCTGCTGATGCTGCGGCCTCGGCTGATCATCTACAACATCTCGGTCGATCAATTGCGTCCCATCTTGGCCGAGTTGGTCGATCGTCTTGATCCCGACGCCCGCTGGGCCGGCGATAGCTTGGTGCTGCCGGGCCTGGGCATACAACTTTTCATCGACAACTTCGCCGCGCTCCGCAGCACCTCGTTGATTTCGGCCGGCGGCAATCAAAGCCATGCCGGCTGGCGGCGCCTCGAATCAACGCTGGGCGACGCCCTGACTCGCGAAGACGTTGCCCGCAACCCGCGCGGCATGAGCCTGATTAGCGCCGGCCTGCTGATCATGATCGGGCTCATCATGGCGATTTCGCGAAATCCTCAAGCCGTGGCCCAATCGCTGCTGGACATTGCCCAATCATTTCTAAAAATGTTGGGCTTGTAATCTTATTCCTGAGCGTCGGTCTCTTCCGAGGATAGCTCCGCCGCGGGTTCCTTTGCAAAACAAACCCGATAGGCCCGATAACCTGCCGCAATTTTATCCGCATAAAGCTGGTGAATCTCGGCCCGGAGCAGGTCGGCCGTCGCAAAACTGTCAGGGCGGGCGTCGTCATCGGTCAATTTCGCAAGCTCAACCTCTTCGACGGCAATAATCCGAATCGGCCCGATCCCCGGAATGTAGCTGCGCTGTCCGGTGCGCATTTGGCGATGCTTCCAAAGACGAATCGTTTGGGTTTTCTCGCCTGAGCGGATGGCATCCAAAAATTTCTTCTTAAACAGCAGCATTTTCCTGAGTATCCGGCAGACCGGCTTCCTTGCGTCCTAGATCGTCAATGATCGAAGGCCGGATAATCGGCAAAAATCATTGAACAACCGACCATTATCAATCTAGACATCCGTAGGTCAAGCGGGAGCCGAAAATGGCCGGGGGCGATCAGTTTTCGGTAAGGCGGGTCTTTGCTTCGCTCGACCCGCCCTACACTTTTCCAGTATTTACCAATTGATTAGCCCTGCTGAAATGGCAGTCGGATTGCACCGGTGGAAACGCCTGTGACGACTGTTCCGTCCTGCTACTCGGCACAGGTCCCATTGCGGCCTGTTTTTGCTCAGCGCCGCCGGAAAATCCGGCCGAACGGATTTAATAAGCACGGCCCTCACGGAACGCAGGGCCAGACCATTCATCAACGGATTAACGTCACGGAAGAACGATGGAACTCAACTTGCGGGCTTTGTCGTTTTGGCTGACTGTAGCGGTTATGCCGTTTGCTGTTGCCCTGGTGCAAACAAATAGGGCCAACGCCGCCGAAGCGGCCGCTGAGCCCGGTCCCGCGTTGACCAGTCCCGCCCCGGTGCTCCCAGCACAGCCAAAGGCTGAGCTACCCCAGGTCGAAAAAACCAACGCCGGAAAACCGACTGCCAGCGAACCGGCTGAAATGCCTATCGCCGAAACAGTCGATGCTCGATCTGTTCAGTTAGAGCAAATAGCACAACAGGCCGATCGACAAACACGTCACGGGTTTGAATTGGCCGGGCACGGAGCTTATTTCGCCGCCCGGGCCGAATTTCTCGGCGCCCTGCGTTTGGTCGCCGAGGGGCTGGATGCCGAGCAGAAAACCAACACGCATAGTTGCGATTTAGTGGCCGCCCTGACGGCCATCAAAGAGGCTGAAGATTTTTTGCCGCGTGCCGGACGTTTGGAAACCGACGTCAATCTGCCGGAAATCATTGCCAATCATGCAACGCCCCTTCTGAAAGACAATTGCAAGAACGCCAATTCTCTCGAAGCAATGCGCCGCTACATGACTTTTGCACAAGAAAAGTTGGCGGCCGCCGAAGGCAAGGAAGTCGCCGGTTCGATGGCCTTACATGCGATGGGAAAACTGTATGAAGCCTTCTCGCAAAAGAAAAACGCCATCGTCGTCGCGGCCGACGCCAAAGCCGTGTTGTACTTTCAAGCCGCGTTGTTGGTTTATCCCAAAAACTTCATGGCTGCAAACGATCTCGGCGTATTACTAGCCCGCAGCGGGCGTTATGCCGACGCTCGATCCATGATCGAACATAGTCTGTCGTTGAACCCCCAATCGACCGGCTGGCAAAACCTGGCGGTTGTTTACCGCCAACTGGGTAATCCGGCGATGGCCCAACAGGCCTCCAGCTATGCGATGACATTGCGTCAGGCCGAAGACGCGCGACGGCGCAATCTGTCGGCAACGTCCAACAATTCCGTGCAATGGACCGATTCGCAATCCTTTGCGCGAACTTCGACGAACACGCCGAGCACGGCCAGAAGCGCGCCGATGCCCACTGTCGCCCGTTCGCCTGTCATGTCCGCACCCGCCCCGCAAACGCCAGCCAATGCCTATGGTCCCGCGCCCACGCCCGCAGCCGCTAGTCGGATGTGGCGGCAACCGTCGGTCTATCAACGCTAAATCGCACTACCATGACGCAAAACAACTGTAATCCCCGGTTTTCCACCTTGGCACAAGCCCACCGGCACACCCTGCGGCGTTTCGCCCTGCCGGCGCTAACGGTGTTCGCAACGCTTACATTTATTTCATGGGAAGATCGGGGAAGGGTCGCTCCAATGGGTACTGCCGCTCCGGTGGGCCAATGCCAAGCCGATTCATTATCGGCGCGCATTGTCCCGAAAAACCCGGAGGAGCGACACGATATCCTCCTGTGCCAGGCGCTAGGCCCGGCCGCGCCGTACGACATCTGCGCCGTGGATTGTTCCTCCGGCGCCTGTCGTCGACGCGGCTGGGAGGCCGCCCGCGCCGGCATTTGGCAAGCGTATGCCCAAGGCGAATACGTCGGCCATGCCCGACTGGCCCACGTGCCCGAATATCGTTTGCGCGTCGATGACCAGCTCGACATGACCTATCGCCTTACGCGCGATGAGACCTCGACGCCTTACCGTCTCAACGTGGGAGATGAGATCCAGGTCGAATCCTTCACCGATCCTGATATCAACCGCAATCTGCTTATTCAGCCCGACGGCACCATTACCTTGCGGCTCTTGGGCCAGGTCCACGCCACGGGCCGCACGGTTCTCCAACTTCGCGACGCCCTCGAAGAGCTCTATAAGAAATACTACAAAATTCCCGCCATCACCGTTACGCCGTTGAAGGTCAACACCAAGCTCGAAGACTTGCGTGCCACGATCGACCGCCGGGCCGGCGTCGGCGGCCAAAGCCAATCGGCGCGCGTGACGCCCGAGGGCACGATCTCGCTGCCGGCGATCGGTTCGGTTCAGGCCCAAGGGTTAACGCTGCCTGAGCTGCAAAAGGAACTCAACGAAAGCTATCGTCAAATCGTCGATGGCATCCAGATCATTCCAATTCTCGTCCAGAGAGCGCCGCGTTACGTCTACGTTTTGGGCGAAGTGAATAACCCCGGCCGCTTCGAGCTTGTTGCCCCGACCACGGCCCTACAGGCAATCAGCCTTGCGGGCAGTTGGCGCGTTGGCGCGAATCTGCGTCAGATCGTCGTTTTCCGCCGCGGTGATGATTGGCGGCAGTTGGCTACGATGATCGACCTGGAAGGGGCTTTGTTCGGCCGCCAGGCATGTCCCCAGGGCGAAATATGGCTCGATGATTCCGATGTGGTCATCGTGCCCAAGGGCAAGATCCTTCAGGCCGACGATTTCATCAACCTAGTTTTTACCCGCGGCATCTACGGAGTGTTCCCCGTTTCGACAACCATTCAGTTCTCGAAGCTAAGCTCGCTATAAATGCAATGTTGCCGCCGGCATGACCGATCAGCCTTGGTCCAGAACTCCCAGCAATCCCTGGAGCTGTCGCCGCAGCTCTCCGAGACGTTTGGATTTGAAGGCGTGTTTGCTTTCCTCCAAAACATGAACCGTTTCTCGTAAAGCCACTCGAGTCAGCTCTACTTTATTCAACATTTTGGAAAGCTCCTTCCGTTCCGCCGAATTGTCCGTCGTCGTCATTAGATCCATCAAACGGCGCAGATCGATCACCGATTTGACGATGCCCTCGAAGGTCGTCGCCAGCAAGGGCTCCGTCAACGACGATACGCTCCCTCGGAAAGGTTCTTGGAGAAGTTGCTGCAACTTGCTGGCCGCATCATCCCACAATAAAAAACGGGATCGCACGTCCGTGACTACTCGGTACATGCGACCCCGGGCTACCGATCTCTGTATATGAGGATGTAACACATCAAGTGCGATGGGCTTGATCAGATAAGCGGCAACCGGCAAATGCACGGCATCGACAGCCGTCTCGATCGTCGGTTGATCCGTTACCAGGATGATGGGCACACCCTCTTTCATCTCCTTAATGCGGCGAACTAGTTGCAACCCCGTATTGCCGGGCATGTGAACATCCAAGATCAGTGCGTCATAATGGTTCGCACCGATCATTACCGTCATGTCGCTAGCATTGCTGGCACAATCGCATACATACCCCAATTTACGTAATGATTCCGCTGTTCTTTCGCGAAACAGATCTTCGTTATCGGCAAGCAAAACTCTGTATGCTTTGTCCATAAAACGAGATCCTTCGTCCTCGTCAAACGGAAAATACGCAGTTTACATCGAGGACTACAGTACTTATGGGTCATTCCATTGTGGTTATTCACATGCCATACCGTATGGGTACTTATTTAAATTCGTGTTGCATTGCCCAAAGGTTAAATTTAGTTGACTCAACAAGTAAACTTAAATCATCCACAATCGCGCGAACGCTCGCGCAGTTGTCTTGCATTTGGCAATGTTGGCGATCCACCAAGCGGACAAATCTATGCAAAGTGGCTCGATGTTCCCGCGGAGCTGCGCTCACCCTTTGGTGAAGCTCCACCAGTTGCCGATGAAAGTTCCTGCTGAACTCAGTTTCTGGATACCGTGACATGTCAATCTCCCGGACATTGTGGAAAATGGTTTGGTGAACGAACGTTAGGGTTGGGGTCTTGCATTGCCGATGAACCATTTCGCGGCCAAACAACCGGCAAGCCCAGCGGGGACGACCGTGTTTGGAGGCGGATCAAGATCATGGGCTGTCTCGGTAGGAATGACTATGCAATGGCCACATTCTTAAACTGGCCGACCAATTCGCGCAATGCCGCGGCTTGGCTGCCAAGTTGTTCGCTGCTCGAAGCCAACTCCTCGGAAGCGGCAGCCGACTGCTCGGTTACGCCCGCCACGCTCTGAATCGCTTTCGAAACTTCCTCGGCGCTGTCGGCTTGCTGCACGGATGCCGTGGCGATTTCGGAAATTTTAGATACGGTCGAAGCAACTCCTTGAACAATTTGTTGGAGCGATTTGCGCGTCTCATCGCTCTGCTGCGAACCATCTTCCACACGTTGCGTCGATTCCTTGATGAGCGCCGATATTTCACGCGCTGCGTGATTCGAGCGTTCGGCCAGCTTGCGAACTTCGTCGGCAACGACGGCGAAGCCCATGCCGTGTTCTCCGGCCCGGGCCGCTTCTATGGCGGCATTCAAAGCCAATAAGTTCGTCTGTCCGGCGATTTCGGAAATCACTTGGATAATTTCCCCGATTCTCGCGGAACTCGTGCGGATCAGATTCATCGCTTCGCTCGACTTCTGAACCGCCAAATCTCCGCCTTCGGCCAATTGATTGGTTTGCTTCGCAAGGTGATCCGCCTCGACGGCGCTTTCCTTGACCAATTGAATGGCTCGCGTCAATTCCTCGATCGAAGCCATCATTTCCTCGACGCTTGCGCTTTGGTTTTGGGATCCAAGGGCCAGCGATTGCGAACTTTCAGCGACGCAATGCGATCCTTCGGCGAACTGGATCGCGGTATCTCGGAGCTGTCGCATCGCTTCGCCGATGCTGGACACAACCGCATTGACATGATCCCGAAGCTCTCCGTAGACGCCGGGGAACATGGTATGGACGGGTTGTGAAAAATCTTTTTTCGCCATCCTGCTGAGGGCTTGGCCGATTTCGCCTTCCTGGGTCATGGCGCTCAACGACCCGATGCACTGATTGAGATTGTTTTTGATTTCGTTGAAATCGCCGTGATACTCTCCGGTGATGACGGGCGGAATCTCACCCTTCGAGATACGATCCACGTATTCCGCCGCTACGTTCAACGGTCCGATGAGTGCATCCAGCGTCGCATTGATTCCCACGACGATAGGACGGAACTCCAGATTGAGCAACTCGGGGTTCCCGCGAATGTGCAGTTTACCCTCCACGGCCGCCACCGACAAATTCGAAGTTTCATTGATCAGGGTGGCGAGAACCTTGGAGATATTCGACGCGATCAAGAAGCCGAGCAGGAACAAAATAACCGCACCTCCTCCGATCGAAGCGAACATCATCGTGATGCATGACGAAGCGTCGCTCGCGGCCTGCGTAAGCCGACTCTCGACGATCGTTTTATTCAAGGAGATGAGTTCTTGCAGCTTGTTCAGGGTTTTTAGCATCAAGGCGCGTGTTTCGGCCGCTGTCTCGAACGTTTTGTCGTCAATGGCTGTGATTCTAGCATCATTGAGCTTGGTTCCCGCGGCAAGCATCGAATCCTTCTGACGGCAATAGCTCTGAAGACTTTCAAGCGATCTCTTCCAGACGGCCCAAAGGTCTTCGAACTCTTTCCATTTGGCCGCTTCCTCGGACGACTTCGAAATCGACTCGTAAGTGGCAATTCCCTCCTCGGCATCTTTGAAGCCGCCGGCCAACAACTCATACTGCATCGCTCTCGTCTTGGGATCCATGTACCTGGAGATCAACAGGCCTCGTATCCCGTATCCCACGTTGAGCTGTCCTGCTTGGATGTTGCTCAAGGCTTCGACGCTGGGGATCCGAATGGAACCAACATCCTTGATATGAGACGCCAGGTTGCCGATTCCCCAGTAACCGATCAGTCCCACGAGAACAGCGATCACCAGAGCAATGACAAATCCTGCGAGCACTTTTGTCTTTGTCTTCAATTTACGAAACATGCGAGCATTCTCCTTTTTCAGTGTGCGTGCAAGGGACAAGGCGTTCGCCCATGCACAATCTTTTGGGGTGGGTACAGTAAACAAACGGCTCAACGGTGAGTTTTTGGCGTGTAAGACGCATTTCTGCGTCGGCAGGCAGTTGTC
>CAYWGR010000207.1:0-9188 GCA_964458015.1 uncultured Planctomycetaceae bacterium | reverse complement strand
AAGGCGAACCTGATCGCGACACCCTAAGGCAACAAGGACAATTGTTTTAGAATATCCACATAGTTAAGCTATGGACGAACACACTCCCAGTCAGAGTGGGCGTACTTCTGATAAGTTCGTGCATTCTCAATCTTGATCGCAAGCTCTTGGCCTCCAGATTTTTTTGTTTTTTCGTGCGAACCCGCCGGCAGTGGTCCCTGTCTCTGACTGAAGAGTGGTTTCTGCGGGGATGTTCTAAACATACTGACCAATTTATTCGAGAAACTCGATCATGACGCAATGGTACGAAACGCTATTCGCCAATTTTGGCAAAACGTACGACCGTGAATGCTTTACGCAAGGAACGGTGGGCGAGGTGGACTTCGTCGAACGGGAACTGGGAGCCGATCGGGCGAAACAGATCTTGGATATCGGCTGCGGCACGGGCCGACATGCAATCGAACTTGCTAAACGCGGCTATTGCGTAACCGGCTTCGATCTTTCGGAGGGTCAGCTTCGCCTGGCGCAAGAAAAAGCCTCGGCGGCGGGTGTGACCGTCGATTTTCAACGCCGGGATGCCACGCAATCGCACTTCCGGCAGGAATTCGACGCCGCCATCATGTTTTGCGAAGGCGCGTTTCCCTTGATGGAAACCGACGAGAAGAATTTCGCTATTCTCGCCCACGCCTGCGCGGCATTGCGGCCCGGCGGCAAATTGCTGATGACGACGCTCAGTGCGTTGTTCCCCCTGTTTCATTCAGTGAAGGATTTTCTCGATGAGAACGCGACCGGCACTGCCACGGGCAAGCTGACATTTGATCTGATGACGTTTCGCGAACATGCCGAGATGACCTTTGCCGACGATGCGGGCGAATCGCATACGATCACGTCGAACGAACGCTACTACACCCCGCCCGAGTTGCACTGGCTTCTGCAGACTGCCGGATTCGCCAAAGTAGATATTTTCGGTTGTCATCTAGGCCAATTCAGCCGCGAACACACGCTGACGCACGATGATTTCGAGATGCTTGTTGTGGCGGAAAAAGCTCGATAATCTGTAGGTCGTCCAAGCGTTTGCCCCGCCGAGCATGAGCAATTTGTTTTGCCATGTCGGCCAATCGTTTTGTAAAGTGGTTGGCAACGTTGGTTGTTATTGTGTAATCTATAGGAGGCCGATCTCTTAAGCTTAATACTGCAACATGTGCAACCGCTCTCCAGAGCTGACTATGAATGATACTGAATTACTACGGGATTTGAAGGAATTACTTGTCAAACAGGGCGCTGCGATTGTCGGCTGTGCCGATCTTTCGCCGGTGCCTGCCGAGATGCGCAAAAGTTTTCCTCGGGGTATCTCCATTGGCGTTGCTCTATCGCCGGAAATTATCGCAGGCATTACCACAGGTCCAACCGATGCCTACTCGCGGGAATACGATCGCGCCAATATGCTTCTCGATCGACTCAGCGACGAGGGCGTCAAGTTTTTACATGGTTGTAATCATCATGCAGTAGCCCTTTCAACCACCGTCGCTGAACTCGACAAAGCAAGTTTGACGACGCCGCTTCCGCACAAAACAACTGCCACACTCGCTGGAATCGGCTGGATCGGCAAATCGGCATTATTGGTAACCGAGGCCTACGGCACGGCCGTCCGATACACAACCAATTTAACCGATGCGCCGTTGCCCGTTGGCGAACCGATAACGGAGTCGCGCTGCGGCAGTTGTCAAGCATGCGTCGAGGTGTGCCCTGCCCACGCCATTTTGGGCCATAACTGGCGGCAAGGCATTTTACGCCAGGAATTTTATAACGCATTCGCTTGTTGTCAGGTTGCTCAACAACAAGGTGAAAAACTTTCGCCCGCCCATAAACGGATCATCTGCGGCATATGCATCGCGGCATGTCCGTACACCAAACGATATTTGGCTGGAAAATCTTAGAGCGGTTTTTGCCGACAACTCTAAATAGGTCCACATAATAGCGAATGTGCCGGCGAGGCAACGACCGCCGGTAATTGCGTGCTTGCAGGTTTGCGGCACTTTCGATTATCCGCGGTTTTATGAAGACATTACCGATAAGCGGCAATTGCCTTGCAAACGAGCCCTTCCTTATTGAAGAAGAATGTTTCGATGGCCAGTTTGCCCAGGACAGCGCGGTAATAAATACTGACGACATCGAGACCCGAAGTGACGTCGATAACCGAAAAAGCCAAGTCGGGCACTTTGGAAAGCGCCGCCCGCCAATAATCTCCAATGGCATTTTTGCCCTTCAACGTGCCGGATTCGATGCCCAATACCCGCTGAATCATGGGCGACGTCATCTCGAAGTCGTCGGCATAGTGCGTAAGCACGGCATCGATGTCGTGACGATTCCAAGCCGCGACCCAATCCGAGGCAAAACGAGCAGCTTCCTCATGCGTCATGGCAATGTCGCTCCCTGCTATTGAATCATGGTCAGAACTGCATTCAGCGGCATGCCGGTTCGCTCGGCCACGGCTTCCGCGGAAAGCCCTGTGCCGTGGTGACGGCGTACAAAGGTCGGAATGCTTTCGCCAAGTTCGACGATATTGCCGTCCGGATCGAAGAATCGCATGGTCATCTGGCCCCAAGGCTCTTCCGCCACATCGTGCAGCAATGGTGCGCCCGATGCCTTGATTCGCTCAATATCCGATGTGAATGTCTCCGTTTCAAAACATAATTCCAGGTTTTTATTGCCCGACGGATGGCAGCAGTATCCCAGTTTGGCCGCAAGCGTCAGATCTGCCGAAGGCTGCCACAACGATAGTCCGCATTGCAGCCCGATGCACGCGCCGAAATCAATTTGCACCTTCTGGCCCAACACATCGATATAGAACGCCGAAAGCCGTTTTATATCGGCCGTCAGTAGAACGGAAGAACTGAACTGAATGCTCATGAATTTGCTCCTTTGCGGTTCTTTGTGAAATTGTTCGGCTTCGCCATCGCCTTTTGCTTCCTCTCTTTCGGCATTTTTTCAATAGCATAGCGCAACGCGGTGCGAGGCATTTTATGTTTGTTTCTCATCACATAGTCAAAAACTTCCTTTTCGTGCGATTGACTCGCGGCCTTGAGCATCCAGCCGTAGCCTTTTTGCACCATATCATCGCCGTCGAGCAACAGAAGATCGGCGATTTCGAAGATGTCGTGTAGGAAACGGCCGTTTTTTGCGGGAATAATCAACGTAACCGCCGAGGCACGACGAACCCAGCGGTTTTTGGATTTCGTCCATTTTTTTAATTCCGCCAGATATGGAGGATACATTTCGACAAAAGCCGCGACCGTATGATTGCAAAGCGTGTCGCAGGAGGCCCAGTTGGCAACGTATTGATTGACCCATCGCGTCAGGACTCGAAAATCCTTCGGCTGGAATTTGCCTCGCAGCCGATAGGCCCATTGGCAAGCGATGAAAGATTCCTCTAAATAGCCGGACTGCCACAACAACTCGCAAAGCTTGAAAACGTCGTCTTTCTCCCATTCTTCGATCCGCGGATAATATCGCTTTGCGATCGTGCCGACGGTTTGGGTCTTGACGCCATACAGCTTGATTTCCTCTTTGAAAAAGTTCTGGCCCGAGGCTTTCGTATGAGGATCGGCGTTGTCTTTCAGCTCTTGGCGAATTTGGCGGAGGATCGAGTTCATGATCGTAATAAAAAGAGTCGTAAGGAATTCGATAAATTACATGCTACTTCGCAAGAACGGCGTAATACGATACGTTTCCGGTTTTGAATAGTTGATACCAGGCGTCGAGCTTTTCGGGAGTAAAAACGTCGAGCATTTCAAAAATGCATCGGGCAAATTCGAGCGGAGCGACGCCCGAAGCCGTAATCACCTGGTTGCCGATCACCGCTGGTTGATTTTGATAAAACGCTTCGCCTCGATAACCGGTTGCTTTCAAGTAGTCGAGCGAATTGCTCGTATGAGGTCGGTCGTCGAGAATGCCGGCTCTAGCCAAACCGGCGGTTGCGCCGCAAATGGCTGCGATGGGCAAGCCGGCGGCGAGAAAATCCTTGGCCTTTTCGACGGCCTCGACATTCTTGCCCTCTTCCCAGGTGATCCCGCCCGGCAGAATCAACATAGCGCTGTCTGCCGGGGCGATTTCCTCGATTAAGCCGTCGGGCTGAATGGCCAAGCCGCCCATCGTGCGAACCAACGATTTGTCAATTCCCACGGTTTGAATGCGAAAGCTTCCGGGCCGCGTTTGAAACATCGATTGGTTAATGCCAACCGACGCATAGCCGATTTCCCAATCCGACATCGTATCGAAAACAAACAGGTGAACCGTATTTTGTTTCATGCTATACCTGCTTCCGCTAATGGCAATCCCCTTTTGCCCTATGACTCGGTCGGTTATCATACCGTAATCGCCTCTCGGAGAAAACTGCATGATTCTTACTTCACGAATGCGATTGCTGCCGGCAACCGTTACCCTGGCGCGTGCCGAGTTGACGGACCGCGAGGAATTCGGCCGGCTGCTGTCGGCCTCCGTGCCCGATGAATGGCCGCCCGAGATCCTGGCAGACGCATTGCCCCTTTTCTTGGAATGGATCGAGGCCGCGCCCGACCGTGCCGGTTGGTATGTTTGGTATGCAGTGATGCGAGCGCCGCGTGAAGCATTAGATCTGCTGGCCGACAACACCGACGACATCTTAATGGCCAGCGGTGGGTTTAAGGGACCGCCCGAAGATGGGACCGTCGAAATCGGTTATTCGGTGTTGCCCCGTTTTCAGGGCCAAGGCTACGCCGCGGAGATGGTTCGGGCCTTGATCGACTGGGCATTCGCCCAACCGGGTGTGCAGCGGATCATCGCCGAGACAACCGAGGAAAACACCGCCTCGGTGCGGATGCTGCGCCGGCTCGGATTTACTCGCACCGAGCCCGCCGTCGAGCCGGGCCACATTCGGTTTGTCGTCAACCGAAGCAAATAACCTATATTTTCAGTATACGCGGTAGTTGCTTGGTGGATTTTTCGGCTCCGCGTCTTTTCGATGCTCTTTCGGCCGATACCGTTCTGTCGTGACATCTAGCGATGTGTCGAGGAGAAATCGTCATGCAACGCTCGCTCATCTTGTGTTTTGCCGCCGTCCTGTCGGCCTTTCTCTCAGCGGAACATGCGGTCGCCCAATGTCGCAACGGAGTGTGCCCAACCAGCAGATTTTTGCCTGTCGAAGCAAGGGTTTTTGAACAACAGGACATGGGGCCGCTGGAAAAGAAAATCGTTCAACTCGAAAAGGAAGCCCTCGAAAAATGGTACGGCGGCGATCCTTCAGCCTATATTGCCATGATGGGCAAGGATATCGGGTACTTCGAGCCGAGCCTCGAAAAAAGATTGGATGGCCGCGAACCCTTGAGGAAAATGTATGAAGCACTTCGTGGAAAGGTCCATGCCGAAAAGTTCGACATGCTCAACACACGAGTTCAAGCCACGGAAAACATGGCCGTTCTTTCCTGCAATATCATTTCCATCGAAGGCGGCGTCCCATTCCGATGGAATTGCACGGAAGTATTCTCACGCGACAACGAGGGGCAATGGAAACTGATTCATTCCCATTGGTCTCAAACACGGCCTGTGCAGCAGTAAGGGCCGAAACCAATCTCACGGCCGACCTTCGCTCCAGTTCAGGGTGTGAATAGTTCCCACCAAATCAACATGGCTTCGTTCGTGGTGTTGGCCGAGGCCGGATCGACAATAAGCCGAGCAATGTCGGGCTGGGCGTGAAGGTCCATATCGTTTAAGAACAACTGCAACTCCTTCATCGACCGCTTGTCGCCCTTTTGGCTCTTTGCCAATGTGTCCTTGTACTTCGCGTGATAATCCGCACGGTTGTCGAGCAAGTGCCGCTTTAGCAAGGCGGCGGCTTTTTCGGGATCTTTTTCCGTTTTTACCAAGGCAATCAACCGCGGGCGGATCGACGAAAGTTCGCCCGTGCCTTCGATGCCTTGCAGGGGCCCCTCCTCGGCCGCTGCCTTTCCGCCTGGCGCTTTATACTTTCCGCCATGAACGATGTCGAACGGTTCCTCGCTGCCCGACTTAAACAAAACGGGAACGGAAACATACTTTCCGTCTTCCGGCTGATCCACCATGAAGTGCAGATGCGGGGTGGCCGAATAACCGGTGTTGCCGGATAGCGCAATCCGTTGCCCCTCGGCGACTTTGTCTCCCACCTTCACCTTCGCGCCATTTTGAGCAAGATGGTAGTAGAGAGCGCGGCTGCCGTCGTCGTGTCGGATACGGATATAATTGCCTTTGTTCTTCAGATCCTCGTCCAAGCCCGATTTGGAGAACGAATCGACGGCCTCGACAACCACACCGGCTCGTGCGGCATGAAGGGGTGTTTCTTCAGGCATGGACCAATCAATCGCGTAGTCGTTTTCATGCGTCGGGAATTCCAGATAGCATTGGCCCACCTGAAAAGTCTCTCCCGGCGCATACGGCAGCGAGTAGAGCGGCCCTGCCGGCTTCACATTCGGCGGCCTCATGCCGTTCTGCCCAAAAGCGGATGTCGAAAAGATGGCCGACAGTATCCCAAGGCAAAAAACACCGGTTAAGCGTTGCAAGTGCATGGCGCGCCGCCTCCGAAAGCTCCCGAAATTACCTGATTGACAAGGGGTCTCATTTCAATTCTAGGCCACGCAAGCTGGCAATTATCGGCCATAGTATCATTTCACTGCCCAGAGATTGCCAACCTTGACTACGCCCCAATTCGACGTAACTTCGATCCCAGAAAAGGATTGAGACAATCCTGCGATTGTAGAACACGACGTAACCTGATAGGCTATGGCGTTATGAATTTTGACCGATCCACGGCAATCTTCTCGATCAGAAGGTTGTCGAATACATACTTTATTCCATCAAAAGGAATATCTCGATGGGCGACCCCGACTATTGCGAAAGCAAATGCCCGATCTGCACCAAAGCCAGGCAAGGCAATCGGATTGCCAAGTTTTTCCAGACGATCGAAATGCTCGTTACCTTCGGCGGCTGTCCGAATGGACGCGCGAGGCAACGCAAGTACGGCGTAAAGCCCAACGAGCCGATCCCGCCCAGCAAGAAGGCATAAATTAGACTTGACCGTCAACCAGTATGACCGGCCGTCAGAACATCCAACGCGAACTATTCCCTCTGTTCGGCGACGGTTTGCGCAGACGAACTATCGCCCCGGGCGACTGGCTTTCGATCGAGCACGAGGGCAAGACCGTTGTCGGTATGATCTATCGGCGCAAGAAAAACGATTACTCCTTTGTGTATTGGGACAACCTCATCCTGCGGTTCGGCACGACGACGCGCGATCACATCGGCCCTTGGATCGAGGAATTGACCAGCCAGTTTCGAGGCCAAATCGCCGTTATGCCCAACTATGTCGAAAAATGCATTGCCGCTTGGGTCATGCAGTCTGAACCGCCGGCCAAAATAAAACCGGACTTCAGCAACTGGAAATCTAGGAAGCTTGAACCGCCTAAAGTGCAGAAACGCCTATTTCCGGAATAGACTCATGTACGAACACAAAAGCAAACCGCTGCTCTCGCAAAAAGCTTTTTACGCACGATTCGCTTGGAGCGTAGCAACCACGGCTGGGATTATTGCCTTTTCCTTGTTCATGGGCAGTGCTGGTTATCACTACCTTGGCGAACTTCCCTGGATCGATGCCCTGCTGAATGCCTCGATGATTCTTGCCGGCATGGGGCCAGTGGATACGATCCGATCCACGGCAGCCAAGCTGTTCGCATCGTTTTACGCCTTGTATAGCGGCATCGCCTTTCTAACGATGGTCGCCATCCTCGTAGCCCCGCTGCTACATCGCTTTCTGCATAAGTTCCACATGGAAATAGCAGAAGATGACCGGCGCAAGTAGATAACCGCCACGAATTCATCTGGCTAAAAAGGCTGTTGCCGAAACACAAATAAATCCACAAAGATATCATACTCTATCAAGGAAATATGAATTATGGCTAACAAAGGACGTCAAGCCGTTCGCCAACCAGCCACCAAGTTCGCCAATCTGCGGAAAAAGATGGAGAAAAACAAAGTGGCTAAGGGTTTTCTTTCTAAGAAGAAAAAATAGCACTGTTAGTGGCGATCAATCTTCATTCCCTAGCTTCAGTTTGAGAATATCAGACAATGCTACACTGCGTTCCGAAACTGGAACAACGCAACATGATACGCTCAACAGGACATCCATTGCGACTTTGCGAAACTTCTAACGGTTGATTCGATTGGATGCCTCTCCTAGAACGAATCGCCCGAGATCGGCAATCCGTCGGAGGAAGCAATCAATCGGTCCCAGACCGACATGCTCGGCCAAGGATAGTTTGTCGTGATGGGGCCGGTGATGTTAATATAGTCTCCAATGAACCGAACGCTGCCATCGGCCAGTGCGACATGAACGCCGCCCGCATGGCAACTGCGCGAAGCGCCTTGGCCGTTCTGGCTGCTCGAAAAGCACGACATTCCCGCATCCAATAAGGCTTCCGCGCCGGGCGAGGTGTTGCGAAGATAATCGCAACCAATGATATCATCCGAGTAGTCGGCATGAGGGTTGGGGCCATTGGCATCGCCGATCGAGCCAAATGCAACGGCCGCACTCGACGAAGCGCCCCCCAAAGCCCAGCAGCCGCGCCGATCTTGCTCGACAAGGCCCACGCGCAACTCAGCCAAGAGGATCGTGTTGCTCGTTCCATCGCGGATGCCGTTGATGCCTATCGAGGCATTGATGACGCTCATCACGCCGCGTGTGCGCGTGTCTTTCCAGCCGGAATCGCCGTTTGGCCCTCCGCCGCCTCCGTTGGCGCCGTAATTGCCCCGGGCCCAATTGTCGCCTTCCGTGCTGGAAGTACTTGCATAGGGAGTGCGCGAAGCCGAATCACTCGGACAATTCATCACACTCAACGGCACGCCGCGCCAAGTGCGGTTTTTGGCGTCGGAAATCGGCACTGTCAGGTCAAAGGAATTGTAGAGCGATTGTTGTTCGAGAAACGGCAAAATGGCGATGCACCAGTTGGAGCCCTGAAGTTGCGTGCTATAGGGATCTTGGCCCGTCCCGCATTGCGAGGCAGGCGGAAAGATTTCAGCTTGCGCATGGTAGCTATGCAATGCCAACGCCAATTGCTTGAGGTTGTTGCTGCATTGCATCCGGCGCGCCGCTTCGCGTGCCGCCTGAACCGCCGGGAGCAGCAACGATATTAAAATACCGATGATCG
>CAYWGR010000206.1:0-9259 GCA_964458015.1 uncultured Planctomycetaceae bacterium | reverse complement strand
GGTCGTGATGCCATCGACGATTTGCTCCAACAGCCCGGGATCGTCCTTGGGCATGGCCACATAGTCGAGGAAGAACAGCGGCTCGGCTCCGCAGCACAGGGCATCGTTGACGCTCATGGCCACCAGATCGATGCCGACCGTGTTGTGCCGCCCCATCGCGATGGCCACCTTCAGCTTGGTGCCTACGCCGTCGGTACAAGAAACCAGGACCGGCTCTTTATAGTTTCGGGCGAAAAGCCGGTTGGTAAAATCCAACTGAAATAGGCCGGCAAACCCGTCTTTTAGGGGGACTACTCGCGGCGTATAGGTGCGGCTTAATAGCCGCGGCAATCGGGCCATCGACTCGCGGTAGATGTCCAGATCGACGCCGGCGTCTTTATAGGTTGCTTTGGCCATAGTGAAAAAACGATCCCAAATGAGGCAATAGGCGTATTGTAACTAGCGGGATGGCGAATGGAAGGGACCGCAGGCCGCTACTTGACATAAGACTGTGAAAATGGCAAAGTAAATGAGGTTGTGGGAGGTAATTCCTACCGTTTCCGCGTTCCCACCTTCGGCCGGAGCTTTGGCCGCTATCGCGGACTGTAAATTGGTGAAAAACCGCATTCCCAAGGAGAACATTGTGATGTTGTCGAAGAATTGCCGAGTTTTGTGCGTCGGCGCCCTGGCCGTCCTTTGCATGTTGTCGATCGCCCCGGTCGTTTCGGCCGCCGATGCCCCCAAAGTGTCCAGCTATGCCCCCGCCGAAGATTTGGCCAGTCAGGCCGATGGTTATATCAAGGAGTTGGAAAAGGTTGTGGCCAGCGAGAGCGACTTCACCGAAGGCAAAGACAAGATTGCCCGTGACGCGAACACGCTGACCGTCATTGCCTTGGCCTTGGGATTGCACGATCAAGACAACAAGTACAAAGCCTCGGCCGGTGCGTTGATCAAGGCTTCGCAGGATCTGGCCAAGGTGAAGGATTTCGCCGCCGCTAAGAAGGGCGTTGACGCCGTCAAGGCCGCTGCCAAAGCCAAGTCGAGCGCCAAGCTCAAGTGGGAGAAGGTTGCCTCGTTGCCCGAGCTGATGAAGCAGGTGCCCGTGATCAATACGAAGCTCAAGATGAACGTCAAACCGGCCAAGTTGAAGAAGAAGGCCAAAGACTCGGCCGGTCAAACCGCCGTGTTGGCCGTGATTGCTCAAGGCACGATGGCCGACACCTCGGCCACCAAGGGCGACGATCAAGTCAAGCAGTGGCAGAAGTTCTCGGCCGTCGCCCGCGATCTGGCCGGCGAAGTGAACGCCGCTATTCATAAGGGCGACCAAGCCGCTACCGACAAGGCCATGGAAAAGCTCAATGTAAGCTGCGAAGATTGCCACAAGGTCTTCAAGCCGGCGGCGGCGGCTGCACCGGCCGAGAAATAGTAATATTGGTTTTCAGATGATAAGATAAGTAGGGCGGGTCGAACGCTGTTTTCGGCCCGCCCTATTGCATATAAGTTCGATTGGGTGCAGTAATTTCTTATGGTCAAGTTGGATAAGCTGTGTTGTTTAGCTACAACCAAGTCAGCTTGGCAACGGGCCAGACGTTCCGACGCAAAACTTATGTGCAATCCTCGCACATTCCGGGAGCTGTTAGCTCCCGGCTATATTGGTGTGGTTTTTGCGGTTTGGGGAGAAACCGCAAAATCCGTTACTGCACCCGCACGATGCCTACGCTTGTCGTGGGCTGAGAAAATGTTATCTTCGGTTGCCGTCGGTTTCTCTAGTTCAATCGCATAGAGAGCGGAAAGAACAAAGCATGGCAAATCAAAATCCTCTGCGGCTGTTGATCCTCGGCGCACATCCCGACGATGCGGAATACCACGGCGGCGGTTTGGCATCGCTTTATCGGAGTCAAGGTCATACGGTTCGCATGGTCTCGCTCACGAACGGCGCGGCGGGCCATCAGAAACGCCAACCCGCCGAATTGGCCGACTTGCGCCGCCGCGAAGCTGCGAATGCTGCGGCCGTCATCGGGGCGGAAGGCCACACTTGGGAATTTCCCGACGGTCGCTTACAGCCGTCCTTCGAGCTTCGCGATCGCGTGATTCGCGTCATCCGAGCTTTTCAGCCCGATTTGCTGCTCACGCATCGCACCAACGATTATCATCCCGACCATCGCGCGGTTGGCCAAGCGGTTCAAGACGCCTCGTTCCTGGTCCGCGTGCCGCTGGTCGTGCCCGAGGTTCCGGCCTTAAAACGCGACCCTGTCGTGGCATTTTTGCCGGATCTTTTCACGAAACCCTATCCGCTTAGTCCGGACGTTGTGGTCGATATCACGGATCAACTCGATACGATCGTCGCCATGCTGGCCTGCCATCATTCGCAATTCTTCGAGTGGCTGCCTTGGCTCAACGGCCTGTCGGACCAAGTACCGACGACGGATAACGGCAGCCGCAAGGCATGGCTGCGGACATGGTACGGCGATCAGATTCGCGCCAGGGCGGACCGTTGTCGGCAAGAGCTGATTGCCGTCTATGGCCCCGACCGCGGCGGTAAAATCGAATTTGCGGAAATGTACGAGATCAGCGAATATGGCTCGCCGCTCGATGCCACTGCCCGCGAACGGCTGTTTGGGTTTCTTTATCGCTGATGCTTATCAACGCGCAAGCCTGATCAGTTTTCGGTAGGGCGGGTCGAGCGAAGCGATGGCCCGCCGTTTTGTGAAGAATTCAAGGCGGGCCGTCGCTTCGCTTGACCCGCCCTACGCTTTTCCTAACGATCCCGTTAACGGGATGGGGGACCGTGTTGGAACTGCCGGTCGGCAAAATCAAGGTATTGCCGCCACTCGTACTCGGGTTGATCGTGCTTTCCACGACGGATGTGATAGCCGATCATGCCGGCGTTGACAGGCTGATCGACCGGAGGCATTTCTTGGACCGATAGGCCGGCCGTTCCCAACAAACGATAAACCGGATCGGCCCCTTTCGCAGCCAGGAACTCACCGCGCGGGTCGGCCCATTGATCCTCCTCGGCACTGGCCACATAGACCGGCCGCGGAGCAATTAACGCTATCAACATATGCTGATCCAGCGGCAACTGATCTTCATGGGCGCTATATTGTTTGAAATTTCCGCAGAACCAATGCGGGAAAGCCTTGTTGATGATTTCCACCGTTTCGCCGAACGCTCGCTTGCTGAGCGCAGCGCCGCCGCATCCGGAATTATTGGATATCACGAGTGCGAATCGTTCGTCCTGAGCCCCCGCCCACAAAGCGGTTTTCCCCAACCGCGAATGTCCGACGACCGCCACATGCTTGGCGTCGATCGCGGGATCGGTCTGGAGATAATCCATCGCCCGGCTCAGCCCCCAAGCCCAGGCACCTATCGCGCCCCAATCATCCG
Source organism: uncultured Planctomycetaceae bacterium (assembly GCA_964458015.1). Lineage (GTDB taxonomy): Bacteria > Planctomycetota > Planctomycetia > Pirellulales > Thermoguttaceae > CAYWGR01. The sequence goes on along the minus strand of CAYWGR010000206.1, from coordinate 5,893 downwards.
GCTTGAAGACGGTTTCTTTGCCTTTAGGACTCAAGGCCGCGCGGATGCCGTCTTTCCAGCCTTCGGCATGGTCGGGTTCAAGGTCTCCGTAATAGGCGGTGGCCAACGCATAGCCGCGATCCATGAGCATGGCTACCTGCCAGCGGCTGGCCTGGCAGCCCCGGGTGGCTTCCGTGGCGCGATGGTTCACGATTCCTTTCTCGGGGGCATCGGCCATCCATTGCTTCGAGATCTCAATGCCCGGATCACGATCAACACACTCATTGCCGACGAAGTTCAGGCCCAAGAATACAGGCGCCGGCTTTTTCGCCGCGTTGGGAATGTAGAGAAGGAGGTCCATTTTCGGGCCATCCCGCCGATCCGTGAAGAAAATCGTGATCTGTTTTCGAGTAGCCTTGCCGCCGATTGCATCCGTGGCGACTGACCGTGTCTCGATCCGCATTGCCTGCGGGCGGCCTGGCGAATGGCCATAGACGTTCGTCTCGAACAGACGCAATATCTCGGCGCGGCGAAGCTGCCATGTAGCGGCATCGGCAACCCGCTGACCGTTAGCCAGTAGCAAGGGATCGGGCAGCGTGTACTTCGGAACTTGACTTTCGTCGTAATTGACCGGAGACTGCCCCGATGCTGAACAATACAAGCAAAACATCATGACGGCCGTTGATATTGGATACCGACAAACCATAAGTTGTTCCTCCAAAGAAAACTACGGAGCCAGCGGTTTTTCCAGGTTCAGCGGCTGCGCCAACCAGACGCGCAATGCCGACTCGTCGGTCCATGTGCGGCCGGCCGATGCGTAATCGCACATCCGCACCATCACTTGCTTGCCGTCCTGGGCGACGAACGGCACATCCATCGCAAAGCGGATTCCTGCCGGCAATCCCTCGCGCACCTCAACCGCCTGAACCACGCCGCGCGTGTCTTTTTGCACTGTGGCCGCGGTCACGCCGGGCTTGGGCTGCGTCAAACGCCGGTCGAACGCCAAGACGATCGGTCCCCGAACGATGGCCACCTGCGTCGATCCGCCCGGCTCGCGTACGGCGCGCGTCGTTAGATCGAATGTGATGTGAATTTGATCGCCTTGTTTCCAGGTGCGTGTGAGCCGAGCGTAGCGACTGGGCTTGATTCCGGCTGTTTCCTGGCCGTTGATCTCCACTTTCGTCTGCCAGCTCCACTCGGGAATGCGAAGGCTTACGGTGAACGATTCTTCAGCTTCCGGCTGAACGGCAATCGTCACGTTCGGCTGGTAGGGATAATTGCCTTGGATCTGAAGCTGCACGTTTTTGCCCGAGGGCAGCGGTATGCGAGCGGTTCCCGCTTCGTAAAACTCGACGACCGGTCCCAAACGATCCGACATTACGGCCACGGCGGGTATAAGCATCAACCCTCGCGGACCACTGGCCACGCAGCAGTTCAAATGACGTTCGCACTGATCCGGGGCCGGCAGCCGGATGCCGGTCAAGGGGCTGATATGGCTCCACCATTGGCCATCGTCTTTCTGCGCGCCCAGAAGCGAATTGTAGGTGGTTCGCTCGATGCGGTCGGCATACTTCGGATCGCCGGTCATGCGCAACAATTGTCCGGAGAACTTGATCCATGTCGCCGTGACGCAAGTTTCCATCCATTCGTGCATGGTTTCGAGTTGGCGCACGTGTCCGTTGCACCAGCGTTCCCAATCGGAGCCCGAGCCAAGCACGGTGATTTCCGTGGCATCGATATCGGCGAAGACTTTTTCGACGGCTTCGAGATATTCGGCATTGCCGGTTACTCGGTAGAGTTCGAGCAGGCCCTCGTAGCACGACATCATCTCATAGGCTTTCGACTGTCCGTTGTCGCCGTATTCTTTAATGACGGGCTTGGGGCCTTCGAACATGCGGAACACCGGGACACCGTCGACGGCCTTGCGGATCAAGTCGGGCCCACCCGGCTCACCCCAACGAGTAACGATATAGTTGGCGAAATCGAGATAGCGCCGTTCGCCGGTTCGTCGATAGAGCAACACCATCGGTTCCAGAATGCTGCACGGGGCCAAGCCGCCCCACCAGCCGGCCGTAACGATATCTTTCTTGCCGGGGCCAAGTTGTCCCATGGTGTAATCGGCCTCGCGGCACGCGGCTTCGAGCGCCTTGCGGTCGCCGGTCAAGTCGTAATAGGCCAGCAGCCCTAGGAGCACGTATTTTCGTCCCCAGATGTCCCAGTTGGATGCCTCGGCAGCTTGTTTGTAAGCGCCGATATACCCGTTGGGCGTTTGCGTGGCGACAAGTTCTTGAACCGCGCGATCCAAAATCGCCCGCAATTCCGGGGTCGGCTGATAGCGATAGGCCAAGGCGGCCGAGGTGAACCATTTACCCCAAAATTCGCTTCGCCACGTGGTTTCCTCCTCGCGAACGGCAAACGGCCGAATCAGCAGCGAAAGGTCTTGGCCGCGGATTCGGCCCTGCATGCATGTCTGAACCGCATTGCCGATGGGGCCGGAAAGTGTTAGGCTGCCAGCCGGCAAAGGCGTCAGAACGTCTTCGGCCGCCGGGGCCGGCGTTTCTGCCGCCAAGCACGAAAGAGCCTGAAATCCAGCATAAAACGCCGCGCAAAGCAATAAGTGTTTGCAGTAAGCCATAATTGGAATGCGTCTCTGGGGTTAAGATTTCGAAGTTTTGCTCATTTTGCGGCTATTTCCGGTAAAAATCAATGGTATGCTTGCCGAGTAGGAATGCCGCTGGGATTTTGATGCGAAAGAGTGTGTGATGCCGGATCGTCCGTCTGCTCTACGATTTGTTCACCCCATGCCGTATGGTGCAATAGCACACGACGGGGGGGTGCAGTTCGTCGTCTTTAGTCGTTCCGCGACCGCGATGCGGGTATTGCTGTACGAGAAGGCCAATGATCCCGAGCCTTCGGAAATCATTCATTTCGATCCGGAAACCAATCACTGGGGGCATATTTGGAGTATTTTCGTGCCCGGCATCGGTGCGGGCCAACTCTATCACTTCCAGGCCGACGGCCCCTTTGACCCCGACCACGGCCAACGCTTCGACAGCCGCGCTCGATTGATCGATCCTTATGCGAAAGCCTTGGCGGGCCACTTCCTGCCGGCCGAGGGCGATATCGTCCGGCCGCCCAAGTGCGTGGTCGTCAACGACGAGTTCGATTGGCAAGGCGACCGCCATTTGCGTCGCAATCTTGATGAAACGATCATTTACGAGACCCACGTTCGGGGTTTCACCCACGGCAAATCGAGCGGCGTAAGCCGGCCCGGCACCTACTTGGGCCTGATCGAAAAAATACCCTATCTGCAATCGCTCGGCATCACGGCCGTGGAATTGATGCCGGTTTTCGAGTTTCCAACGAACGAATGTTTCGGCCAAACCTCGGATCGGCCGAACTACTGGGGTTACGATCCCCTGGCGTTCTTCGCGCCGCATCGAGGGTACGCCGTCAGCAGCGAACCCGGCGCGCAGGTGCGCGAGTTCAAGGAAATGGTGCTGGCCCTGCACCGCGCAGGCATTGAAGTCATCCTCGACGTGGTGTTCAACCATACGGCCGAAGGCAACGAGGCCGGACCGACGCTAAGCTTCAAGGGTCTGGAAAACCGCGTTTATTACATGCTCGAAAACGGCGGCCGCACCTATCGCAACTACTCGGGTTGCGGTAACACACTGAACGGCAACCATCCGATCGTCCGCGAGATGATCTTCCATTGCCTTCGCTATTGGGTTCACAACTACCACATCGACGGCTTCCGGTTCGATCTCGCGTCGATCTTAAGCCGCAATCGCAACGGCGAGCTGGTGCCCAATCCGCCGGTGGTCGAGACGATCAGCGAAGATCCGTTGCTGGCCGACACGAAAATTATTGCCGAAGCATGGGATGCCGCCGGCGCGTATCAAGTCGGCGCGTTCGGCAGCCTGCGCTGGGCCGAATGGAACGGCCACTACCGCGACGACCTGCGCCGTTTCTGGCGCGGCGATCCGAACATGGTCGGCTCGCTGGCCACGCGACTGGCCGGCTCGAGCGACTTGTACCAAGTCAGTGGGCGGAACCCCTATCACAGCATCAATTTCATCACGTGCCACGACGGCTTCACGATGAACGACCTCGTTTCCTACAGCGAGAAACACAACGAGGCGAACGGCGAGAATAATTTCGACGGCGAAAAGAACAACTACAGCTACAACTACGGCGTCGAAGGCCCGACGCGCCGCACGGCTGTTGAAAACATCCGCCTGCGTCAGATCAAAAACATGACCGCCTCGCTCTTGTTAAGCCAAGGCGTGCCGATGCTTCTTTCAGGCGACGAATGCCGCCGCACCCAGTTGGGCAACAACAACGCCTACTGCCAAGACAACGAAATCACCTGGTTCAACTGGAAGCTGGTGGAAAAGCACGAAAGCCTCCAGCGATTCTGCGCGGCGGTCGTGCATTTTCGCCGGGCCGAGCCTACTGTGCGTCAGATGGACTTCCTGCAAGGCGAGCCGACCGGTCCGAGCGGCCTGCCCGACGTTAGCTGGTATAGCAACACCGGCGGGCAAGTCGATTGGTCGGGTGATTCGCGAAGCCTCGCGTGCCTATTGGCTGCCGCTCCGCCCGAAACGCCGACCGAAGCGCCCAACCATCACGTTCTGATGATGTTCCATGCCGGCGTCGATGCACGGCATTTCACATTGCCGACGATCGCGCGCGGTCTTCCCTGGCGACTGTTCCTTAACACGGCTGCCGAAAGTCCGAACGACGTCTATCCCGATCTCGACGGTCCTCCTCCGCCCGACAACGGCATCATCACGCTCGAATCGCGCTCGATGGTGGTGTTCGTCGCACAGGATAAGAGAACCGTTTCCTAACGAGACTTCTCATTCAAAAGTCCCCTCTCCCGCCGGGAGAGGGCTAGGGTGAGGGCTCTTGCAGCGAGAAAACGTGCTTCCTCTCTCTCAGCTTCTTCGTTTCCGCCAAGCGTAGACCAATAGACCGCCCATAGCGATCACCAGCAATATCACGGCCCCTGGTTCGGGCACTGTTACAGCATATCCACTAAAACCGGTTACCGTAAAACTTGCGTAGGCGCCGTCATAGGTTAAGTCATCAGCGGTATATGTGCTCCACTCTCCGCCCGAATAATGCCACAGATCCAAGTTGTCTAGCGAAAGACCCTTGCCGACTTTGAACGAGAGATAGACGGGATCGCCCTCAGTGTAACCACCGGCTTCAAACGTCCAGCCGCTCCGAATCAAATCACCGGCAGCAATTTTGTTTTTCAGGAGATTGGATATATCGTCGGAGAGCACCGTGGCTTTGAAACTCGTTGGAATAGAATCAGCGGCAAAACTTGCACCGACGCTCCAACCGGTTTTGCTGTCATCAATCAGCACTCGCGCGGTGGTGAGCGCGATGGGTGTGCCGGAATTGCCGTTTTGGATGCTGGAGGCCGTAAACGTATGGTCTGCATTCCAGGTGCCGCCTATGGCCTTATATGTGCCGGCCGTATCGGTCCAAGTTCCAGCCGAGATGGGTGTATAGATCTTGCCCGCCACCGCACTGGCTCCGGCACTGAAACGAACCGTGCCATTATTGGTGAATGTGCCGGCGCCGTCGCCAACTGTGAGCTTACTGCTAGTGCCAACATCCAATGCAAGGATTGATTTGCTGTAAACTGAAACATTCTCCGCGGTAACAGTACCTGCTCCAGTTATGTTCACGGTTGAGCCGCCATAGCCTCCAATGCCAACACAGAGGTCTCCGCTATTGATCCATTTAGAATTGGCCCCGTTCACTGTTACAATATTTGATAAATATCCCCAACCCATATAGCAGGTAGTATTGCTAACGGTGCCGCCGTCTGAGATGCTCAGAGTCCCCTGGGAATTGGGGTTGCCGATGGTAATGATGCCTCTGTTTGTCCATG
>CAYWGR010000205.1:0-9488 GCA_964458015.1 uncultured Planctomycetaceae bacterium | reverse complement strand
ATCCCAACCGGTTTCGAGCTGAGGTCGGTAACGATGCCAAACGCCGGGAAAAAGCAAGATGACGGCGCCCGGCGTTATCTCCCGAACGCCGGTGGGGGCCGACTCGAACACGCCTTGCCCCCGCGTAATATAGATCGCTTGATATTCCGGCAACGTGCGGCCAATGTCCCACCGGAACTGATACAGCTCGGGATGGCTTAGCGGCGGGTACTCTGTTCCTCGTGGAATGAACGTGCAGCCCGCCCCTGTCACGTACAGTCCCCATTGCACGTCACGCTGACGCACGGGAATGTAGCGGAAGTAGTTTTCGGAGTTTGGCATCTTCACTTCATCCACTTCGGTAGTAATATCCTACTCCGAGGGAAGCGCCCGCGTCAAATACCCCTTGTCGCAAAATGACGGCATAATGTCGCCGCAATACGTTGACGGTGGGCTGGTTTAAGCACGACAATCAACCATTATGAAAACAACATGCCGAGAAACGATGTCATCGCGAGAACGCCTGCTTAAGGCCATCAACCATGAAACGCCTGACCGGGTGCCGATCGACCTGGGCGGCAATCAAACAGGCATTCATCGGTTCGCCTACGAGGCATTGTTGAACTACCTGGGTATTGCCGACCAAACGGTCATTATGGACGCCGTGCAGCAACTCGCGAGGCCATGCGAGGCAGTGCTCGAACGGTTTCATGTGGATACGCGCTACATCGCGGCCAAAAGCCCCGACAGCTTTCCCGGCGTTATCGAACAGAATCATCGCAATGGGCGGCTTTGGCACGACCTGCGCGACGAGTTTGGCGTGGTCTGGTCGATGCCCGACGATCACCCGTACTACATGGATATTTCTCACCATCCACTGGCCAACGCAACCTTGGCCGACGTGGCAGGCTACCCGTTCCCCAAAGGCGATGATCCCAGCCGCTTTGACGGTTTGCGGCGTCAAGCTCTCAAAATCCGTAATGAAACACCTTACGCCGTGGTCAGCGGGATCTCGGGCGTCGTCTACGAAACCTGTTGGTATCTGCGTGGGCTGGAACGTTGGTTCATGGACTTGGTCACGCAGCCGGAATTCTGCGAAGAGTTGCTCGATCAGACGTTGAAGTTTTGGCTCGATTGGTTCCGTCTGTTCCTCGACGAAGTCGGCGATTTGGTGGACGTGATTATGATTGGCGACGATCTAGCCGGCCAAAACGGGCCGCTGTTTCGGCCTGATGTCTACCGTGCATTGGTCAAGCCGCGTCAGAAGAAGCTGGTGCAATACATTCGTTCACGCACCCGCGCGAAAATATGGTATCACACGTGCGGCGCATGCATTCCCTACATTCCCGACTTGATCCACAACGGCATCGACATTTTGAATCCGGTGCAGATCAGTGCGAAGGATATGAATCCCGCCGCGCTCAAGGCCAAGTTTGGCGATCAGATGGTCTTTTGGGGCGGTGCGATCGACTCGCAGCACGTTTTGCCATTGGCACGGCCCGAGAGGATTCGCGAGGATGTGCGACGGAACATGGAAGCTTGGAAACCCGGCGGCGGCTATGTGTTCAACAACGTCCACAACATTCAGGCAGGCGTGCCGCCCGAAAATGTCGAATCGCTGTTCGATGCCGCCTATGAATTCGGATTTTACGAGTAGAAGACTATTGCGGCTTAGCGGTCATGGCGTCCCATTGGGCGCGTTGCTCTTTGGAAAGGATTTTCAGAGCCTCTTGCCGCGATTGGTCGAGCAGCTTTTCGCGCTGTTCCTTAATGCTCTGTCGCTGTTGGCCGCGCAGCTTTTCATCGAGATTGCGCATCGCCTTCGAGGTAGTTTCCGTCAAATCGCGAATTTGTGATTGCTGATCGGGCGTCAACTGAAGTTTCTCGATGACTTCCGGCAAAATCAAAGGAGTTGCGCCCGGCATGCGGAGATAGCGGCTTACCGTGGTATTCGAGAATGCAGACGGCGCGGCACGGCCATGATTATTGCCGAAAGCCGAACCTTTTTCGGGAACGCCTAAACCTTGTACTGGGAACGGAGAATCACCGGTCGTCGAGCGTAGTTGTTTGGGCAATGATTCCTGGGAATGTGACTCCGCTTGCTGATCCTTGTTTTGCATGACGTTCGAGCCGAATTGCAACGCATGCCACACGCCGCTGATGACATCCAGCGGCTTTGTCGCAAGAAGAACCAGTATCATCAATACTCCGAGAATCAATAGGATTCTGCTCGGTGAGTTGAGTTGTCCAGCATGGACAGGCAGTCTGCCGACAAGAATAGATGTCTTGGGCTCTTCGGGTAAACCTGTTTCGCTCAAACGGACCAGTCCCAGGCGGAAGCAAGGTTTTTCCTGACCGGCGGCAACGTTCCTATCGGTCGGCACAACTTTGGTGATATGGACCGCCCGAACGACAAACGCTCCGGCATTGGTGCAGAGCACGGCTGTCTGATCCGCTTCGAGTCCGGCGAGTTCATCGACCAAAATCGCAAAACCGCCGGCCGATTGATCGAGTAACTTGGCCGTCAGCGTGCGATCTCCCACGCGCAATACGCATTGCTGGCACGAGTCCGCCGTGGTGCAACGGAACGATTTGCGCTGGTTCTTACCCGGAATCTCGAAACTCATCGAGCATCCCCGACAATCGAGCCTAGTGTTGAACATATTCCACTGAAATGTAGGTTACATTCCAAGGATTGGCGCGATTACAAGGGGAGCGAATGAGGCCTCCTGTTGAGGGGGTTGCGACCTTTTCTAGCGGATTTCTGGGGACGTAGGAGGGCGTCTTCCTTGAAATCTCTTCCAATCAAAGCGAAAGAACAAATTCAACGAGATCGGCGATTTCTTGAGGGCTGAGCTTGTTCGTTTCACCAACCGGCTTTCCGTGATTTCCCTTGCCGATCAACTCTTCAAGGGTTGCGCAACTGCCATCATGCAAATAGGGGGCCGTGCGCCATGTTTCGATCAGCGTGGGCGTGTCGAAATCCGAAACGTGGTCGAAGGGGCGACGCGTTCCGACATTGTGCATCTTCAGATCCGTATAGAACGGGGCAGGATGGCATTCGGCACAGCCGGTCTGCTTGCTGAAGAAAAGTTCCTTGCCGCGCTGCGCCGCGGGGCTTAACGCGCCTTTGACCAACCGAGGGCTAGGCATGGGCGCGAGCGATTTCAGATAAACATCCACTGCTTGAGCGTCTTTCTCATCGCATTCACGGAAGAGAATATGCCGAAAACCTGCCCGGACCGCCGTTTCGGCGCTCTCGCGCACGCTCTCGCTCATTGCCGGCGGCGTGCGATGCGACAGTAACATACTTTTGGAATTTTTGGGATTGCCGAAGCCGTCGTTCATCAAGTCCCAATTCAAAGCATCGGCACGTGCATCAGGATGGCAAGATTCGCAACTTTGCCAGTGCTGAAAACAAAGAGTTGCATCGTGGAAAAGCATCTCACCGCGACGTTGTTCCGTCGGACGCGGCGGCGGACCTAGAGGAATCGTGGAAGGCGATAAGGAGGGATTTCGCAAATCGGCGACGGCCAACGCATCGGAATAATACATCGCGGCATAAACCTTGCCATCGACTACGGCCAGTCCGCGCGGTCCATTGCCGGGAAGAGGCACACGGCGACGTAAATCGTCGAGAAAACCGAGATCATTGCTCGAATCCAGCGGAAGCGATAGGACCGAAACGTTCCATTGATGGGCAACGCCTCCGGTGTTTTGTGGTGGAGCAGGCGTTTGGATTTTCGTGGCACTCCGCCGGCTTTCGGCGCGAGCCGCGAACTTTTGAAACATCTTTCCCGTATCAATCACCGACAATTCGTGGGTGCCCGCGTGCGTGATACAAAGCATCGACCCGTCGGGAGTGCAGCTCACGCCCCAGGGATTCGCCGCTCCAAGATCGACCGAATCCAGGAGAATCGAGCCGAGGTATTTTTTGTCCTTGGCATCGAGAATCGACACGGCGTTGGTGTTCATCCAGCCGCGTATCAGTTGCGTGGCCGGCAAGGTGTTGCGTGAAAGAAGGTGGGTGACAAAGACATGCTTTCCGTCGGGCGACACGCAAATTCCCCGCACGCCTGAACTGCCGCCCGGAAGCTCGATATCGACGGCCGCGAAGCTTTGCGCATCCACGGCTGTTACGGCGGCGGCAGGTCTTTTGCCTTCGACAAATGCGGCTGGCAGTTGATGGATGACAAAGACGGTTTTGCCGTCGGGAGTCGCGGCGGCGCCCACGGGCTCGCGCAAGGTCGCCATGTGTGCAACTTCTTTGCCCTCCGGCAGTGAAAATACCAATACATTTGCATCAAAACGATTGCAGACAAAAAGGCGCGAGCCGTCGGGCAAAATGGCCATCCCGGTTGCTGTATGGCCGACCGGCAGCGATTGGACAATCTGAAGTGTTCCTGGATCGATTGCAACCACGACACTCGCCGGACCGGCGCAAGATGCGTAAATTCTCGATGTTTTCGGATCGACGACCAGCGAGGTCGGCTCGCCGGGGAGATCGATCTTGGCCGAGATCGTTCCCTTCTCTCGATCGAGCACGACGATTTGCCGAGTGTCGGCCAATGCCACAAAGAGCCGTTTTGCATCCAAGGATGACGCCACGGCGACCGGCCCCGACCAACCTGGGTTATTGGCTCCGGCGTTTTGCGCCTTTGCTCTTGGCGATACGGCAACGATGTTGGCAAGCATTAAAACCGCCAACAGCCAATGATGTTGTGGCAGCGCTGTTTTCATGAGAATCACTTCTTGATTATTTTTTGGTCAGGGGGCAAGTGTTGGGCGATTCCGGTCGCTCGGGACGATGCTGATAGTCGGGCCATAGCGGGCAATTCAAATCGGTCCAACACCGGATGCGTTCTTTTTCGTCGGGAGTCAATTGCACGCCGTAATGACCTTTGTCCAAAACCGGCCAAAGCTTGCTTTTCAATGAGCCGAAGCTCAATGGTTCCGCGCGATAGTGACGTTCGGCCCAGCCCAACGAAAAATAATGCACCCAACCGCCGGTCACCAGCGTTTTATAGGAGGCCGGAATGCGAGCCGGATCAAGGTTGCCCATCAGATTGATTTTCGGATCCTTGGCACTGTGGCAACTGACGCATTTCGCGTCCCACACCGGCTGGACGATGCGTTCGTAGGAAAACGGCTCAGCGCCCCAGGAAGCCACTTGGATTTTGCTGGGCGCGCGAAGCAGAGCCGCCGGCGTCGTGTTCGCCAAGGTAGGCGGCGCTCCCTTTCGATCCTCATGGCATCCGATGCAACTTCGATGCTCGCCCGGCTGCACTTGCACGACGCTTCTCATGCGCTGTATCTCGTTGAGATCCGCGTCCAATGCAATGAAATACAGCACTTTTCCCGAAGGGGCGTAGAAACTTGCCGAGCCGTCGGCTTCGACCGGCACAAGCCCTAGGGATGTCTTGGCGACATACGTCGGCCAACCGAAGGGCCCGCTGACAAGGTGCGTCGGCGTGGTGTAGTAATCCATGAAGTCATCGCCGTAATCCTGGCGCAACTCGCCATTGGGCATACGGCTTAATCGAGAGGCCACCTCCTCGCAAATCCGAAGGTATTTGACCTTGCCGCGCGGCACGGTCGGCTCCAGTCCCTGATAGACATCGAGGACGCTGAATTGGCCGGGGGCGTCTTTCGCGGCGACTTCGAACCTCGGAAGCACCGGCGGACGCGGAACGGCTCGCAAAAGGCTCGGCGTCATGCAGCTCAGCGAGGGATCGGAATACAAAAGCTCGCGGTTGCCATAACGATCGACGACGTACAAATCGAAGCGATCCTTCGGCGCATGGCTTGTCAGATAATAATCGCGTGTAATCGGCGTGGGGTCACGGAAACAAGCTTGCCGCGGCCAATCCATGTCGTAATGCGGTCTGGAATCGGGCGTAATGTTCGTTATCGCGGTCGGATCGTAGGGGCTTTTCGTCAAATCAATCAGACCAAGCGGCCCGTTGTGGTCGCCGCCGTGAGAATACAATGTGCATAAGATCTCGCGGCTGCCGGGCACTTCGCGTGCGTTGATGTAACAGTTCGGCGTGTTGTTGCCGTAGACGAGCGTCGGCTGAATTCCGTCGGGATGAATGGCCCAAAGCGTGTGGCCGAAGTTAGCGCCCTTGTCGAGATATTCCGAGCGCGTCCAAAGTATTCGGCCGTCTTGCATCACCGAAGGCGCCCATTCGGTAAGATTTGCATACGACAAAGGACGAATCGCCGGCTGACCTTCGGAAAGATAATTGTCCATGCGATACAATACGAACGCCTGCGGACGCCAACAGAGAAACCGTTTTTCACAGCGGGTAGTGATAAATGCCAGTCCGCCGTCGGGCAACGGACACGGATACATGTCGTGGTACGGTCCGTCGGTCAATTGACGTAAACCGCTGCCGTCAACGTTCATCACCATCAGATGCCAATAACGCGGATAGCCGGCCACATCGGTTTTCTCGGGCCGGAAGGCAAAGTAGATTTTTTTGGCCTCAAAATCCAACATCGGATCGCGCGCGATGCCGCGTGCCCCGTCGTATAGCAAGTTCATTTTGGCTTCCGAGGGTTCCAAACGCCCATTGCGCCAAGGCATCTCCAACGTACCAATGCCGCCGCCCGAACGAAACTGTGAATCCATGACATCGCTGTAGTTGTGCGACGAAAGATAAGGATACCGCTTGACGAACAAAACCTTGGAGAGCGCCGCTAGATCGGGATCGCGAAGCAACAGACGGCGTTTGGCCAGCCGGGCATCGGTGTAGAGCTTGAGCTCGGCGTCGGCGTTGCCCGGGGGCAGGGCTTCCTGACGCTTGCGAAGTTGCGCTAATTCCTGCCGCTCGGCCGAGACATCGATCGATTTGGCTGCCAGCCGATTGCATAGCTCTTCCATCATCACAAAAACACGGTCCAAAGGCTTTAACCGGGCAATGCGTCCCCAATACAGCTCACCGCCTGGTAATGCAGGACGATCGGTTTTCAAGGGCGAAAGGTGGTCGTCCGCATTGATATGGAGCCACATATCGCGTTCGCCGGCGAACGCCGCTTGCAGTGCTGCGACATCCTCGCCGGCTGCGGCAACCATGCTTTTCCAGCAAAGGCATATCAGCAAGGCCCCGGCAATTCCCAAAGCTCGTAAGGCCAATAACCGACGTTTTCGCATGTTGTCCTCCGCAGGAATGGGGGGATGGGTGGGCTAGGCAGGAAAGGAAGCAATGCATTATGCATATTCTTCTGGCTGGCAGAATATCATATTCGGCGTTTTTTGTCAAATCGGGATCCTGCAAGGGAAGAGCCGATCTGTCTTTCGGGGGGGCGAGGGCTTGTGGGGAATTTTTCTTAAAAATGGCTGGCATTTGCTTCGTTTGACTCGCGGTACTGGATTCGACATACATGTAACGGGTGGAACTGCGGATTGGGGAGTAGTAAGAACAAGCTCGATTGAGTATGAAAAGTTGCTTGTTATACTTGCAAGCAGGATCGACAGCCGGTTGACTGCCGTCGATGAGCTGCGTTGTATGTTTCTGCGGGATAGCCAGGTAGGGAAAAAGGATGTCTTGTCGAGATCGAAGCTGCAGCGTTCTGTTTGCCCGCTTTGCTTGGCTGAGCATTAGCATTTTCGGGCTCTCGATGAACTCGCTTGCGGCAGATGAACCGTTTCGCTTTCCCGAGGCAACTTACGAAAAAGGGCAACTGCGCTATATCGATGATTTGCCGGTGCTAATGGTTCGCGGCTCGCCGGAGGAAATCGGTCGTCAGATCGGCAAGTTGGCGCTCAAGCCGTCGCTTCCTTTGGTGGAGCGATTTCGGAACCATCTTAAGAAGAAAGTCCCGGGAAAACTCATTCCTGCATTGTTTGTCGCTTCAAACGGCTATTATCATCGGTTTCCGGAGGAGCGGCGGCGTGAAATCGAGGCGATGATCCAGGCATCCAGAGCCGATCGGGATTTGGTGATCCTTGCGAATACGATTTTCGAGTTTCAGCGGGCTTTGGTGGGCTGTTCCGGTCTGCTGGTCAGTCCTGAACGTTCTGCAAACGGCAAGGCACTCTACGGCCGAAACTTCGATTGTCCCAACCCGGTTCAAGACTTGCTCGCCGAGCACAGTCTTGTGATCGTGTATCATCCGACAGGCAAGAAGGCCTTCGCGATGGTCACGTTTCCCGGCCTGCTGGCATCGAGTTGCGGAATCAATGAGGACGGTTTGACGTTGGGCGCAAACACCGTGAACCGGACCGGCGACGGTTCCGACGCCATCAATCCGGTGGGAATGCCTTACTCGGTCGCTGCTCGGGAAGTGATGGAAACGCTCGAATCCGTCGATGCATTCGACGCCTGGATACGCAAGCATCCATCGACAGGCATGGGCTTGCTTTTGGCATGCGACCCGAAGAAACAACGAGTCTACGAAATCACGACTAAGAACGTCGGCGTGCGCAATCCGGAGGAGGGATTGGTCTTTTGCACGAACCATTTCCGGCTGGCTCCGATGGCTGTTCATGCCGAATGCCGACGTTATGAAACGTTAAAGAAGAGTCAGGAAATCGAAAAGCTCTCGGTGCGCGACGTTGTTCAGTTGCTCGACCATGTGCATCAAAACGATCGAACGATCCAAAGCATGGTTTTTGAACCTGCCGACCTTGTCTTGCATCTAAGCATAGGCCCCGGCCCGACCGCGTCGAAGCCGTTCAAGACTTTGGATCTTAAGAAGTTGCTGGGAAACGACAGAAGCTCTTGATGCACGTGGCAGGATGGCGGCAATGAGATTGGTTCAAGGTCAGGAATAGGACAGGATGTCGCCCTGTTTTTCTGAATTTTGCGAATTTCGCACCAATAAACGTGGTTGTGGATTTGCTGCGCGAAAAGGGGAGTGGCTAATAATTGCCTTTAGATAAGGCATTTCGGCAGGTATAATCGCGCGCGATGGGTGGGAAAGTTGGGAAAGTGGCTTTTTGCGAAATGAAATCGGCAAGGGGTGCGCAACATGATGGTGGGCAAGGGACTTACGGCGAATTTGTTGGTGGGAATTTACTGGGTAAATTTTTGGAAAAGTGCCGAATTAGGGTTACGGCGAATTTGGGGATGCGGAGGATCGACGTAAGTGCTTTGGTGGGGCTCGCTAACGCTCGACCCATCTTGCCCGAGAATTGACGTAAAGCCTATTTGCACTCAGGTTCACTACGGTGGAGCGCCAGGTTGATTAGCGCGTAGGCGCGGGGTTGAATTGGAGTCGAAAAGAGCGGAAATTGGAAACCACAGATGGACACAGATAAACACGGATAAGTGTTGTCGGGGGGGGAGACAGGATTTACAAGATCGACAGGATGGGGTTGATTGACGATTTGTAGGGGCTGGAAAAAGAGGATAGCGGTTATCGGCAAGGCAACGGAGAGAAAAAATCACGCAAAGACGCGAAGGCGCAGAGGAACCGCGAATGGACGCAAATGAACGCGGATAGAGACTCACGCGAAGTCATCATGTAGAGAGGGGTGCAATTAAGGAAGAAGGCCAGTACAC
>CAYWGR010000204.1:0-9503 GCA_964458015.1 uncultured Planctomycetaceae bacterium | reverse complement strand
ACACAGTCGCCCTAACCAGTTGGTATTATTCGAGTAACGTTCGGACACTAGTAACCTGGTATGTTTCTCCCGGCCTGGGAGTCGATTCCTTATTGAAAAGATAGAAATATACATCACGCAGGAATCGTTCCATCAATCAGTGTATGGCAAAATCGGGGATTGGAAACCGAAGAGCGAGATTTGTATTGTCTAGTAAGGCTTCGGTCTTAGCCTCGATAGCCGATGTGCGATGGGATAGGAGTTGTTCCTGTAAAGTATCGAGGAACTCTTTGTCCTGACCGTGTACGTCATGTCGCCAATCATTCAGCGATAAAATTGATTGGGGGTCATTATTTGGAAGTTTTCCCAGAGACATTAGCTGCATTTTCGCATCTTCATCTTCCGGTTCGGAGTACATGACATCTGCCCAGTAGACCATCGAGTAGGTAATGCCTAGCTGATCTAAATCAACTCCGCCGTTACTGGCCAATGCATCAACCCATGACTTCAACAATTCGTCAGCGGGTGGTTTGTTCGAAATGCCATGAATAAAGGTGATGTGAGGCATAGTGATTTTTTCTAGCAACCGTTTGGTATTCTCTCCTTGTGTCACGATCCTATAGATTGCACTAAATTGTTATTTTATGCAATCCATAGGTGGCCCCCAAATATAGTTAATTTCAGATATCGCGCAAAAAAAACGCCCCAGGGCCGGTGAAAGCCTTGGGGCGTTGCAGAGTGTCGAAACTGGTTGAAGTCGCGTTCAATAGGCCGCGACGATATCAGGAGAAAGGATTATGGGGAGCTAGGGTTACCCAGGGACAGGGCATAAAACTCTGATCCCTGGCCCCTCTCCCGCTTGTCGGGTGAGGGGGTGCTTTTCGTCTCTAATCCCTATCTTCTAATCCCTAATCCCTAATCCCTCCTTAGTACATATCCTCTTCGCCGCCTTGGGGCATGGCGGGAGCCTTGTCCTTCTTCGGCTTCTCGGCAACGATGGCGTCGCTGGTCAACAGCAACGTGGCAACGCTCGCGGCGTTTTGCAACGCGGTCCGGGTTACCTTCGTCGGGTCGATCACGCCGGCTTTGACCAAGTCTTCGTAGACGCCGGTCAAAGCATTGTAGCCGAACGCACCCTTGCCCTCGGCGACCTTCTCGCAGACGATGCCGCCGTCTTGGCCGGCATTGGCAGCAATCTGGGTCAACGGAGCACGGCAGGCTCGCAACACGATCTTGTAGCCGACTTCCTCGTCCTGGTTCAGGCCTTCCGGCTTGACCGTGGACGAAGCGCGAATCAGGGCAACGCCGCCGCCGGGCAGAATGCCTTCCTCGACCGCCGCACGCGTGGCATGCAAAGCGTCTTCAACGCGGGCCTTCCGCTCTTTCATCTCGCTTTCGGTCGCAGCGCCGACGTTGATCTTCGCCACGCCGCCGGCCAATTTGGCCAAGCGCTCTTCAAGCTTCTCGCGGTCGTAGTCGCTCGTGCAATTCTCGATCTCGCGCCGCAACTGTTCGATGCGGCCCTTGATTTCGTTGCTCTTGCCGGCGCCTTCGATGACCGTCGTGTTGTCTTTGTCGATGACGATCTTCTTCGCGCGACCGAGTTCGGCCAAAGTGACGTTTTCGAGCTTCTTACCCAAGCTCTCGAACAGCGGCTGGCCGTTGGTCAGAATGCCGATGTCTTCCATCATGGCCTTGCGGCGGTCGCCGTAGCCCGGCGCCTTGACGGCCGCGATCTTCAGCGTGCCGCGCAGGCGGTTGATGACCAAGGTGGCCAAAGCTTCGCCGTCGATATCCTCGGCGATGATCAACAACGGTTTGCCCGAGTTGACGACCTTCTCCAAGATCGGAACCATGTCCTTGACGTTCGAGATCTTCTTCTCGTAGATCAAGATATAGGCGTCTTCCAAGACGCATTCCATCTTGGCCGGATCGGTGACGAAATACGGCGACAGATAGCCGCGGTCGAATTGCATACCTTCGACCCACTCGACTTCGGTGGCGAGGCTCTTGCCCTCGTCAACCGTGATGACGCCGTCCTTGCCGACCTTTTCCATGGCGTCGGCCAACAGACGGCCGATTTCGGCGTCGTTATTGGCGGCGATTGTGCCAACCTGGGCAATCTCTTCCTTCTTGTTCTTCACCGAAATCGACATGCTCTTGAGCTTGTCGGTGATGTCGGCTACGGCCTTCTCGATGCCTTGCTTCAACTGGATCGGGTTGACGCCGGAAACGACGGCTCGCAAGCCTTCATTGAAAATGGCCTCGGCCATGATGGTGGCCGTGGTGGTGCCGTCACCGGCCACGTCACTCGTTTTGCTGGCCACTTCGCGGACCATACGAGCACCCATGTTCTCGTAAGTGTCTTCCAGTTCGATTTCCTTGGCTACGCTGACACCGTCCTTCGTGACGGTGGGCGAGCCGAAGCTCTTCTGCAAAATCACGTTCCGGCCCCGCGGCCCGAGAGTCACTTTTACCGCTTGCGCCAGTTTTGAAACGCCGCGCTTCAAAGCGTCACGGGCTTCCTGGTCGAATGCAATCATTTTCGCCATGAAAAATACTCCTTCGCAATTATTTTCTTATTTAATGACGGCCAGAATGTCTTCTTCACGCAACAACAGCAGCTCACGGGTGCCGACCTTGAACGAGTCGCCCGCATAGCTGCTGAACAAAACGCGGTCGCCCACTTTGACCTGCAACGGGGCGCGTTCGCCGCTCTTTAAGAGCCGGCCGTCGCCTACGCTAACCACCTTACCGCGGGTAGGCTTGTCCTTGGCGCTGTCGGGCAGAACAATGCCGCCGGCGGTCACGGTTTCCGATTCTTCGCGTTCGACGACCACGCGATCGCCCAACGGCTGAAGCTGGATCTTGCTTGGGTCAGAAGATTCTTTCTTTTTAGCCATGCCTGATATGTCTCCAAAACTGCTCGATAGGGTGAATTTCATCTGCCAAAGCGGCGCGCATTAACATGCAGAGCCCATCTCAGGATGCAATCGGCGCGCCAAAACTGCTCACTACGACGTAAATAATATCCAGCAAAGATGTTGCGACACATCCCCCCCGTTGGCGAATTTGCCTATTTCGCCAAGGCTGGCAAAACGCAGGCCGAAATACCGCATCAAGACTGCCAATATGACAGTCGCTAGAGTCTGCAAAAACTCGCTATTTTGACACTGTCTTTAGAATATCCTACCCTTTACGGGTAATCTCTTCTCGAGATCTTTTCACTGGAGTGTTTCACCATGCGTTTTGCATCTGTGATATTTTCTACCCTTCTATACTTGCTGCCATCCGTTCTTCAAGCGGATACACCTCCTAAAAATGTAGATCCGGCCGACAAGATCCTCGTCCGTCTTGGCGAGATGAAAACATCGGACCAGCAAGCATGGTTGCAAGGATTAGAAAACCGAGCCATTCGCGCCGCCAAATTGTCGATGAACGCGGATGAGGCCGCCGTGGAGCAGAAGAAAATTCAAGGCATGCTCCACCAAAAAATGGTGACTTGGAAAATTCTCCGCGAGGTGATGGCCGATGCCGACGCCCATGAGAAAATTGCGATCGACCGATTGGTTCGACGCTATCGCGGATTGATTTTCGACAAGTTCAGCAAAGATCCCGACGCACTTAATCAGCATCGCGATGCTTGGGGAAAAACTTATCTTGCATGGAAACTCGCGGGTGAACCGTTCGAGCAACACGGTCGGCTAATCGACTGGTTGGAGCAGGCAATCCAAGGAGTTGAATCCGGCGCCATGCCTGAAGAACCGAAATTCGAGAAGCAACAACCGTTGGCCAAGGAAGAAACGCAAAACAAAGAGGAGGCTCGTGCAGATGAGAAGCCGCAGTCGGAAAAAAAGCTGAAAGCCGCTGTGAAATCGGAAGCAGAACAACCGGTGAAGCCTGCTCGGGAAGACAAAAAAGCGAAAGTAACCCAGAAGCTGGAGCCTAAAGAAGAAGTAAAGGAAGAATTTAAACCGGAAGTTAAACCGGAAGAGAAACCGGCGGATATTGAAAAAGCACCTGCTGAAGAAAAGGTGCAAAAAGAAGATAAAAAGCTGGAAGAGGAAAAAACGGCAGTCGAGCCGAAGAGTGAGGAGCCAACGGAGAAGCCGGAATCAAAAGAGGAAGTAAAAGAAGAAGTTAGACCAGAAGAGAAAGCGGCAGATGTTGAAAAGGCTCCGGTAGAAGGAAAGGTGGAAAAAGAAGGTAAAAAGCAAGAGGAAGAGAAACCGGCAGACGAGTCTAAGCCTGAGAAGCCTGCTAAGTCGGATTCCGATATGTCGAAAACGATAACGCCGAAGGCCCCTCAGCCGCCGTTGCCTTTGCCGGAAGCTGCTGCGCAATTGCAGGAACGTAATTCCATAAAAGCTGATATTTCTGGTCCAAAAGCGGACAAAGAGAATGTGCAAGCGAATGTACCGCAAGCCGGCAAATCGCCGGCCGTTCTCGCTCGCCGACCGGCATCACCGATACCTGCCATGCCGGAAGACCGTAAGCCGTTGCCGCCGCGCAAAGCGCAGGCCATCGGAGTAACGGCTCCAAAGGTTGCTGCGGATGCCGTGCAACAGACGGCCGCCCTCGATTTGCCTAGCCAAACCCGAGTCGCTCTACCGACTCTAGCGCCAACGTTCCCCGAAGAAACGCAGGAAGACAACGGCGATCAAGCGTCCGCGGCTCCCGTGGAAATCAAGGTGGAGGAACTCGTTTCGCGTATTGACGGCTGCAACTTAGCGTTCAGGGCGATTGAAAGCGAATTGGATGAAAACGGTCATTGGACAATTGAGCGTCTGGAATCGGCTGCAGACCGGTTGAAAATTCTGACGGTCCGTCGCAACGATCTCGATTTGTTCCGCGAGGCCCTATCGGAGGACGCACGGAAGTCGCTTGAAAAATTAGACTCTTCCAAGGGGGCGATCTCGCAATTGGCCACGAGGATCGTCGAGGTTCGCCGTGCGGTTTTCAGCGACAATTTCAAAGGTACGGACAGTGAACGCCAAAATACCGTGCAACGTCTCGACGAGCTTTCCCGCCGACTGGCCGCGATGGTGGAAAAATAAACCGTCCGTGGAAAACGCAAAAGCATCGCCATTGACTTTGTCGGCATTTCATCCCATAATATGTACGTTATACAGTACATATTGAAAGCAATTGCCATGACCACCCTATCGGCCACTGATGCGAGGCGCGAGTTTTTCGATCTAGTTAAACGGACGGCCGAGGGGCATCGTATCTATCGGATTCGGCACCGAAAAGGCTCGGCCGTTCTGATTTCCGAGGAAGATTACGAGAGTCTCATGGAATCGCTGGAATTGCTGTCGATTCCCGGCTTTCGCGCAAGTATGAAACGATCCGTCGCCCAAATGAAACGGGGTGTCACGCTCTCTCTCGATGACGTGTTGGGAGGCGAGGCGTGAAACCGTTTGCGATCCGTTTCACCAAAGAAGCCGCCAAGGATGTAAAAAAACTATCGCCGCGATTGAAACGAAAGCATCGTGAAATTCTGCTGGCCGACGTTTCAACCGACCCCTTCTCCGGCAAGCGGTTGGTCGGTGATCTGCAAGGGTTCTACTCGATCCGCTTGACGATTATGGATCGGATTGTCTATTCGGTCGATGAGCCGTCGCGCACGATTTATATCCATCGAGCGAGAACGCATTACGGAGAGTAATGTAATGTCCGAGACGCCTTTGCCTGCCGATAACTCACTGGCCGCGAAAAAGGTTCGCTCCTTCCCGCGTACGCCGGGCGTCTATCTGATGAAAGACGGCGCGGGTCGCGTGATTTACGTGGGCAAGGCGAAAAATTTGCGTGCCCGAGCGGGTAGCTACTTCCTTAAAGCCGCCGCTGAAGATTCACGAACCGCGAAGCTTGTCCTTGAAATCCGCGATATCGATTACATGGATGCTGAAAGCGAAATCGACGCTTTGTTGATGGAAGCCCGGTTGATCAAGGATATTTTACCGAAGTTTAATCGCGATCTGCGCGACAGCAAAACATTTCCTTATCTTGAAATCTTCACGCACGAGGACTTTCCTCGCGTGCGTTTCACCCGGGAACCCAAAACGCAAGGCACCAAGCTTTACGGTCCATTCACGAATCCACGAGGATTACGCGGCGCGATTCAGGTATTGCAGAAGATTTTCAAATTCCGCACCTGCTCGCTCGATATCGACGAAACCGATAGCCGATGGCGGTGGTTCCGCCCTTGTCTGCTGGCGTCGATCAACCAATGCACCGCACCTTGTAATTTGCGAATCTCGAAAGAGGATTACCGCAAATGCATCCACCGTTTGCAACGTTTCCTGGAGGGCGGCAAAAAGGCATTGCTCGGCGAAATCCGCGAGGAAATGGCCTCGGCCGCGAAGCGGCTGGAATTCGAAGAAGCAGCACGGCTTCGCGATGAAATCGGAATGCTCGAATCGCTCGACGATCGCGGCCGTTTGGAAACGCACGTGCAACCGGAGGTTTTCCCCATCGATCCGAAACGCGGCTTGGCCGGCCTTCGGAAAGTGTTGCATCTGGAGCATCCGCCTCGGACGATCGAAGGCGTGGATATCGCGCACACCGCCGGGACCGACACGGTAGCCAGCGTCGTGCGTTTTATCGATGGTTTGCCTTTTAAGCCGGGCTACAAACGCATGAAAATCCGAGGCGTCCAAGGGCCCGACGATACCGCCAGCATTCATGAAGCCGTTACTCGGCGGTTTCAGCATATTCAACAAGACGACGAAACGCCGCCGGATATTTTGCTGATCGACGGCGGTCGAGGGCAGCTCAATGCAGCCCTTTCAGCCTTGGCATTGCTGGGGATCCAGTCCCAGAAAGTCATCTCACTGGCCAAGCAGGAGGAGTTGGTATTCACGCCCGATGCCGAGGAGCCCTTGCGACTTAGCCGCCACAGTTTCGCATTAAGATTGCTGCAATGCGTTCGAGACGAGTCGCATCGATTTGCCCAACACTATCATCATCTTCTTCGGCGTCGCTCGCAGTTGGGCGAATAGACAAAGTTCGTCAGCGTAGATGTTCCCACGGCGCAAAAACGCAAATTGCCCCAACGCCGATCAGGGCAAAACCCAGTAGATAGTTCCACTTCAGCGGCTCTTTCAGATAAAACACAGCGAAGACGCAAAAGACGGTCAGGGTAATGACTTCCTGAAACGTTTTGAGCTGGGCGGCGGTGATGCCGGCATTATGTCCCAACCGATTGGCGGGCACTTGAAAGCAATACTCGATAAAGGCAATCAGCCAACTCACCAGAATTGCCAACCACAAGGCCGTCTGCTTGTGACGCAAATGGCCATACCAAGCAAAGGTCATGAAAATATTGGAAATCGTCAGCAGCGCAAGCGTAGCCAGCCACATTATTCTGCAAGCAATCGACAGTCAGCTTTCAGAGCTATCTGATTGCTGAACACCGATGGCCGATAGCTCCTCTACTCCTCGATCACTTCCTTGACAAGCTGGACAAAGTGCGGTGTTTTCTGTGATTCGGTAAGCTCGGCAGCCTTTTTGTCGGCTTCCTGGCGCTGGCTGTGTTCAAAGAGCGAGATACGACGGAGGGATTGGTTAAAAACGCCCCAAAAAGCCTTCAGGCGGACTTCTTTGGCCACCTTCGCGCGGCTTTTACGCTTGACGGGTGCTTTTTTCGGGGCGGCCTTTGCAGCAGCGCCGCTGCGCTCCGCAGCATCATTTTCAGAACGCAACTCCTTACGATTCAATATCTTACGAGCCATAATTCTCCCTCGGGCGGGGTTGTTTTGCCGTCAAACCCGTTATTTTAGCCGATCTTCGCCCCATCTGCCAGATCTACTCGGCACCAGTTGCCAAGCATATCGCTATCCGACATGCCCGACGGAACTCGATCAGGTCCAACCGTTCCGATGTCGTATGCCCGTTCTCCTGACCGCAGCCTAAGGAAACGGTAGGAATTCCTCGGGCGGTCAGCCAGTTGGCATCGAGCCCCCCATTTGAAATGGCCAAGAGCGGTTCGGCATCGCATTGGCGGATGGCCGCACAAGCAGCCGTTACGCAAGGCTCCCGTTCATCGAGTCGGAACGATTCGTAGTCGAGTTGGCCTTGGATTTCCACTTGGCCGCACTGGCCTTCCGTATTCCGAACGCTTTGGGCGGCCTTCTGGAAAGCTTGTTCGATCGCTCGGACAATTCTGTCGCGAAATGCTGGGTTGTGGCTTCGGGCCTCGGCACGAATCTCTACCTCCGGGGTTACGACATTCGTTGCATCGCCGCCGCGAATAATGCCGATGTTGCACGTGCCTTTGCGACCGTTTTTTTCAACCTGTCCATGCCAACCTTCGTCACACAGATGAGCGATGGCCTTTGCCGCAATGGCGATGGCACTGACGCCTTTTTCCGGCACTACGCCCGCGTGGCTGGCGATGCCATGCACACGAATTTGCATTCGATAGCCGCCGGTTGCACCCACGGTCACTTTGTTGGCTGCGCCGCCGTCGAAATTAAACGCCATTTGTGGCCTGCCAAGCAAGCTTAGCTTTGCGTCGCGTGCGCCATGCAGTCCAACCTCTTCCTGGACTGTCCATAGAAAAGTAAGCGGCGGATGCGGCAGCTTGCATCGCAAAATTTCCAAAGCAACCGCCAATAAAATGGCCGTGCCTGTGCGGTCATCGGCGCCGAGGCCCGTGTGCTTGTCTGCCGGGAGAATATAGCGGCCTCGGCGAACAGGCCGAGCGCCTGTGCAAAGCGGCACGGTATCGACATGAGCTGAAAGCAGCCGACGCTTGCCCGGGCGCGTGCCTGGCAGTCGAAGCACGAGGTTGCCTGCCTCTCCGTCGCACGGGCCAGAACGTGGAGGCTTGTCCAATTGAAAGGCCGACTCCGGCGCGCCTGCCTCGCGCAATTGCTGTGCAATATGCTGAATAATTGCCGCTTCCTGACCGCTGACGCCTGGAATGGTCAACAATTCCAAAAGCAAAGACTCTGCATTTGTTAAAAAAGCGTTATTCATCGGTAAACTTGATTTCTCATGGACTTGCGAACCATGCCGCGAACCGTTTATCCTAGGAAAGCGTCTATTTTAGCAAAAAGGATAGAAAAAGGTCAGTAGCTAGTCCCAAAGGCATCCGTCAAACAACGATAGTTTTTTACGAAAACCGTTTTTCCGCCACTGGTCCACTCGTCCGCTGACCACTAACCTATAACCTCTGGCCACGAATTTCATGCGAATCTTCATTGCCGGCATCATGCAGGGTTCACACACCGAAGCGTTAGTTCATGCACAGGACTATCGCACACGAATGGTGCGTATGCTGAAAGCGTATTTTCCTCATGCCGACATTTACGATCCGCGAGCCCAGCACTCCGAATCGCTCGGCTATGACGATGCAACAGGGCGTCGGGTCTTCTTTCATCACAATCGCATGTGCCGCGAAGTAGATGTACTGTTGGCGTTTGTGCCCGAAGCGTCGATGGGCACGGCCATTGAAATGTGGGAAGCCTATCAGCACGGCGCCGCCGTAATCAGCATTAGCCCCTTGAAACACAATTGGG
>CAYWGR010000203.1:0-9553 GCA_964458015.1 uncultured Planctomycetaceae bacterium | reverse complement strand
CCAAGCAGGCCTATCCGTCTTTGAAGGAAGCCGCTCAATTCTTTCTGGACTACATGGTCGAAGCCAATTTGATCAACTATTATGTGCGACTCGGCGATGGCCAGCGGGCGCACGAACACGTGTTGGGATTATTGAAAGAAGACACGGACGCGGACTTACTAACCTTCTCGCGTGGTGGGATTGCAGGTGCCCAGGAGAACATTTTTATCATCGATGGCAATTGCGCCGGCATGGCAGGCATTGCCGAGATGTTGCTACAGAGTCATTCGGGCGAAATCGATTTGCTTCCCGCGTTGCCCAAGGCATGGCCCACGGGCAATGTGAAGGGCCTAATCGCCCGCGGCGGATTTGAGGTGCAAATCGAGTGGAAAGATGGCAAGCTAACGGGGGCCAACATCTGTTCTATCCTAGGAAACCCGTGTGTGGTTCGCTATGAAAATCATGTAGTACAGTTCAATAACACGATCCGCAATTCCCTTTACCATCTAGATGGTAGAATACTGCATCCCAGATAGCCGATAGATTCGTCGGCGGCCAATTCAGTTTGTTTTTCACGCCGATCAGTTGCATGCTAGCTAGCTATAAATCGATATGTACCAGAGATGATGTCGCAGTGGATAAAACCTTTGCTACGGCCGCCTGAACAACGCCCGACTCGTAAACGTCTGACGCATGTCATCTTGGAGGCGTCCTTGGGGCATAATGCGGGAAGCGAGACGAGATGCGATCCGAAACGGTGAGAGGCGAGGGCGTTTTGAAAAGCGGCCATACGGCTTTTGCACGAAAGCGGACTCTCGTTGCGTAAGTTTTGTTGGCGTGAAGGATTGGCCGAACACTCTTTCTATTCCTAGCATAGGAAGATGCAATCCGAGAGTACGCCACCCGACGCAAGCCAAGACATTGATCGGAGGCCGCCGTAAAGTGATCGTGGAGCGATGTTGTCCGCGGAAACGGAAGCGAACGGCAGCGCTCATGCTGCCGGTTTCAACATGGTCTTCTGCGACGGCTCGGTCCGCACAATCAGCTATTTGATCGACGCAGCTACCCACGCCAACCTCGGCAATCGCAAGGATGGTGTGGCTATCAACGGCGATAAGTTATAGTGAATCGTCGAATGTAAAAACGGCAGGATATCGCCGATGCGTTGCCTCGAAGCTGGCGATTAAAGAGACCTGGACAACGACCGTTTCCATTGCCGCGGTTGTTCAGTCGCGTTCTTGCGGCTTGCTGCGGTAAGATTCTTTGCTGACCAGTTGGCTGGTCATGCCGCCGTCGGCCAGCAGATTCGCGCCAGTGATGTAGGAAGCGTCGTCCGAGGCGAGAAACGCGGCAGCCTGTCCCATTTCGCGGATTGTCCCGACGCGGCCCATGGGGATATTGGCCCTCCAATGGGATAAACAAGCCTCGATCTCTTCAGCGCCGTTTTGGATATCCGTCCAAATCTGGGTATCAATCAGGCCAGGGCTTAAGCAGTTGAAGCGGATGCCACGCGAAGCATATTCGACGGCCAACGACTTCGTCAGCCCGATCATGCCCCATTTTGCCGCATCGTAGGGCGCAGCGCCCGGCAGACATGCCATTGTGTGGACGGTGGCGATGTTGACGACGCTGCCGGTGCCTTGCTTCAGAAAATGCCCGATACAGGCGCGGATGCAAAGGAACGTGCCGCGAAGATCGACGCCGATGACGCGGTCCCAATCGGAACTGGTAAGCTCGTCGAACGGTTTGACGAAATTGACGCCGGCATTGTTTACCAACACGTCGATGCGGCCGTATGCCGCTAGGGTTTGTTGCACCAGATTTTCCACTTGCGATTCCTGGGCAACATCGCAGGCGAGGAACATGGCATTGCCGCCTTGGCGGCGGATGGAATCGGCAACAGCCTCGCCTTCGGCTGCTCGGCGTGCAACGCATACGACGCGCGCCCCTTCCAGGGCGAATACTTCGGCGATTCCGATGCCGATGCCGCTGCTGGCACCGGTGACGATGGCAACTTTATCTTTCAATCGCATATGAGCTTCTATTTGGATTGAACGTCGAAATTTCCTGTATTGGCGCCGGGTTTGACCTCGAAAGAAAGCGTGGTGGACGAATTGAACCGCGGGGCGACAGCCTCGGCAAGTTCCTCGGTCATTTCACCGCGCGGGGCCATGGGTTTTTGAACCATTTTGCCCGTTTTGCGGACGGCACGGATGGCGACGCTGTTTTTGCCCAAGGCGGGCCCTTTTTCGCCCGAAAGCTGATATTTGCCGTTTTTAATTTCGCCGCCGGCCACGGTTCCTTTCGTGCCATCGACGGGGGTGAACAAGATCGAGCCTTGTTCGAGCGGTTTGTCGTCGAGTTTTACCTCGCCGCTGACCGACCCGCGATTGGAATCGGCTTTGCCGCAACCGATGGCGGCAGAGAGAAGAATGACGGCCAGAGACAACATCCAACGCACCGAACGAGTCGAAGGCATGGCGTATTCCTTTTAGTATTCCACAGCGACATTGCCGTCGGCGATCCAACCGAGGGCTTGCCATGTCGCCAAATTGATGCCGTTTTGGATTGTATGAACGCTCCCATCGCAAAACGCCACATTGACGACGCCGGAATGGCGACTTCGCGAATCCGCGTAGTTTTCGTCATTTCCGCCGGGGGTGCAAGGCAGATTATCTTCCGGATGATTGCGGCTCCCGTCGGTCGGACAAAAACCTGAGTGCCAGCTTAGCAGATTATCGGGTGCTGTGGAATTGGGGCCGAGTGTCGCATAAAGAAATTGGCAACCGGCGCGGTTGGTGTGGAAATTGCCCCGTTCATCATTGGAATCCGTACCCTTAAGATATTCGGCCACGGCCATGGTGTTGCTCGTTCCGTCCTTGATATCGGCGATAGACGTGCCCTGATAGGGACGAAAGACAGCTCGTCGAGCCGCGATAACATTGGCAAAATAACCGCCTGGATAGTTATCGCCGTCGCAAACTCCGGGAAATATGCCCAAATAATTCGATTTTGCCATCATGAACGATCCGGTGCCCGAGAAGTCGATGGCTAGATTCGCGCCCGAATCGCTCGGACAGGCCAACATAGGAAAGTTGAGATTTTTAGTGGCGTCGGGCCACTCCGTCGGTTTGTCCCAGGGATTGGGCAGATCGAATTTGGGACCATTAACCAGGTTGTAATAAGATTGCTGTTCAAAAAATGGCATCAAATAATGGAGAAAATAGGGCCATTCGTATCCGCATGAGGTCGAGTCGTATTGGTACGAGAATCGCATCTTCGCCATCGTGCCCGGCGGAAATGTTTTTTCCTGCGTCTCGAAGTTGTGCAACGCCAAGGCAATCTGCTTGAGATTGTTGGAACATTGCAACCGACGGGCTGCCTCGCGAGCCGCTTGAACGGCAGGAAGCAAGAGCGAGATCAGGATGCCGATGATTGTGATAACGACCAGAAGTTCCACTAAAGTGAAGCCGCTCGCGCGAAATCTAGGTTGCATGGAATTACCCCTTTAGAAAAGAGCGAATAGGTTGCCGGAACCGCCCTGCCGCGGCTCCGGCATTCGCTATGGTTATTGTCACATCTCCATCATAAAAACGCTATTTTTTTGTTTGCGGTTATTTATCTTTTGACGAAGGGTACAGTTCATCTTCAACACCTATTTGGGGATCGCTAACGCCGAAATAGGTTAGCTCTCCCGCTGGGTCTGCATACTCCGTCAAAGCAAGCGTCACATCCGCAGGCTTGCCGCGGTCGCTGTTTACGCCCCAGGCGCGGACTTGGAGCAATTGACCGTCGGGTCGAACGGATTTGTCTTGGATTACGTCGTTCACCGAGTCGGCATCGAACGTCATTTTGCTTTGCGGTGAGGATGCCGACGGATATTGTGCTATCTTGGCCTGAAGAGCCTCTTTTTCGTGGACCAATTGCACGGCCTCGTCCCCGGGTTTGAAGCCGACGGGCACAAGGACCGCATCTCCGAAGAATACCTGGTCGTGGGAAATGTCCTTGTTTTGATCCGTAACCAAGAGAGTCAGAAAACGGCTTGCGACCGGCAAGGAAACGTCGATTTCCTGCAAGGCGCGCGTAACGGCCTTGCGGGCGATGCCTGGTTTTCCATCGACCAGAACGGCGTAATCGACGGCTGGCTCCGGCTGCCCGCCATAACAGACCTTCGCGTGGAATCGCATTTCACCGTAATTGGTGGCTTTGCGAATGGCCGCCAAATCAAACGTTATGGCTTTGTTGGCATGGAGACTCAGCATTGTGTGGGGAGCTTTGGAATAATCCACACCGCCCGTAACACAAGTAAATTGACTTGCGACGGGACCGCTGCGGATGTGATCCCACGTTAGTCCGCTGGTGGCGGATAGGGGAGCCGTGAGCCCGGTCGCGGATAGAGGCACGGCTGTTTGACCGTCCTTGCCGCCTTGAGGAATCACAACGCCATGAATAAATGGGTTGGCGGTTTGAAGGAATTTATCGGCGGTCGCGGCCAGAACGCTAGCCGGCGCCGTTGCTTGCTGTCCATCGAGTACATTGATGCCGTGGCCGAGCGCTCCGCCGATGAATCCATTGCCGCCGGAAACGATATTCGCCAAACTCAAGGCGTCGCCGTTTGCAGCGCCGAGTTTCATCATGATTTCGTTGAGACGTGCCTGGAGCTGCGGCAAGTCTTTCTGCCGCGCGGGGCTGAAGCTGAACACGACCGGCCCTCGCATGACCGCAACCTTGCCTGCTTGTAGATTGTGTCCTCGAACGAGCCGTGTTTTCATGGGCATGTCGAGCGTTACAACGTCGCCCGACTTCCAGGATCGTTTGATCGTGGAGATATCGCCCGGCTTGGTCGGTACGTCTGCTTTTTGGCCGTTCACCGCAACCGTGGCGTCTGAACACCAACGCGGAATCCGCAGTGCGACGGGAAATTCAGCCTGCCGTGACGGTTCAATCGTGATGGCAACGCGGCCGGAGTTCGGATAGTCGGTCTCTTGCCGTACTCGAACCGCGAGATCGTCGGCGATTTTCACATCGGCCGAAGAGGTTGTGTAGAGATTTACCAACAAACCGCCGTCGGCCGAGCGGTAGTAGATCATTTCGGGCAATTCGGCCACGATGCGCCGCCAGTTGCCCGGGCAGCAGTAGGTGTCCTTGTCAAAGTAGACGCGAGGCCCCTCGGCACAGGTAAAATAACGTAAATGTCGGCCGGTGGGTTCCTGGGCTGCAAATAAGGCGTTATAAATCGTTCGTTCCATGATGTCGCCGTCGAGGCTGCGGCCTTCGAACTGCAACAAGTAATGTGCCATGCGGATGAGATAGGCCGTGGCGCAGCTCTCGCCCAGATTGCCGCGTATCTCATGCGTGTTGTGGAAAGATTCACCGAGGCTGCACGTGCCTGTGATGACCAGACCGTCGTTTTTCGTCAGATAGTCGATTACCTTACGGCTTTGGGCTAAAAGTGTTTCGTCAGGATTTTCGCGGTAGAGATCCAACTGCGAAATGCAGATATTCATAAACGTGTAGGCGTGGCCGGCCACGGGGGCATGCCACTTGCGGAGATTCATGCCTTCGATGGCATATTCACGATAGCGAGGGTCGCCGGTCACTTCGGAAAGAGCAATCATGGCCCTTTCTGTGTTGAGTTTTCCCGTATCCTCGGGAAAATCGCCGTTGATATGGCCATCTTTGTGCAAATGAAGCGCGGGATCCGAGTATCGTCGATTTTTTAGGATGTAATCCGCTAATTTCCGAGCGGCGTCCAAGGAAGCTTGGTTGTGAAAAGCGCGGTAATCATTGACCAACGCGAAGATGATATAGACCATCTCGTGCAGATCCCAAAGCTCGGTGACGCGATGCCCTTCCGGCTTCAAGCCGATATAGCCGTCGGCAAGCTGCGTGGCCAAGAGTTCTCGAATGAGATAATCCTTGCGTTCGATCACTTTTGAGTCATGGTTGTAGTGTGCGAAGGTGACAAACGAGTCGATCAACTTGCCAATCCCGATATACCCGTCGGGCTGGCCTTTTTTCTCGCGGAAGAATTTCAGAAAATGATGATCCAGATCCAACGCAAGCAGATTGGCATGGATGGTGTTTTCGATCCGACGGCCCATCTCGCCGCCGACTTTCACCTGGGCCGGATCAATCGTATAAAACTTGCCGACCGGATTGGCGGGCTGCGATGCCTTGGCGACTTCCGCCGACCGGGCTAAAACAGCCTTGAACATCATGTCGGCGATCAGAGCCATTCCCTTGTCGTTGGGATGGGCATATTCGCCCATGTTCGATGGATCTTTGCCCACTGCACTGAGATCGACGAACATGCGATGGGCGGGATCCTCGGCACAGATGCTTCGCTTCATCTCGTCGATGGCTGGATTGGCGCCGAGGATGTAGCCGGCCATGAAGATTTGTGGATTGCTGTTTGCCTTGATGTCGGCGACCAGTTGCTTCAGGCTCTTTTGGAATACTTCAGCGTTGAAAGTCGGTTGCGGAATATTTTCGCCGAATTGGAGGATGACAATGTCGGGCTTGTGTGCGAGTTGTTTGGCGATTTTTGCCGCATTGTAGGTGGCGTAGCCGCGTTCAAAAACGTCGGCGATGTTGATGACGTTCGAGTCGCCCAGGTCGATGCTTCCGTCGGGATTTGTCTTCGGCGGAACCTCTTGGATCATGGCCAGACGACCGCCGGTTTTTGCATCGATTGCCGCGGCTAGAAGATGTGCGTAGTCCTTCTCGATCGTGGTAGCCGAAAGTCCCCGGTATTTCGGCGGGCAACTTGTAATGCTGTTGCCGAGAAACAAGATTCTGTTGGCTTTCATGCCTCCCAAGCAAACATCAGCGGCTTGGATGGAATAACGCGGCAAGACCAAAACGGCGAGCAAAGCGGCAATGGCAAAAAGGCGGGTGGTTTTCATGGTGGGATCCTTCGGGGGCATTCTGATGATAAAATTCAAAGGTTATTAAGGGACGGATGGCGACCATGCGTAAGGCATCATCGCCATTCGCCCGGATCTAAAAAAAATTCCAAAACAACAAGGAAATGTTACGATCTCCGTTTCCGCCAGGCATAGGCAATCATACCGAACAGGCCAAAGACGGACAGAATCAAAGACGATGGTTCCGGGATTATGGCAAACGTCAACCGTGGATCGGCAAAGATGATGCCGTCGCAACTGAAGCCGTTATTGTCGGTTGAAACCAACGTCAGGAAACGGTCGCTCGACGTAATGGCTTGGCTGATGGAATAACCAACGCCGATCTGGTCAGAAGCGATGTTTTCCGACCTTTTCAGAATGCCATCGAGATAAATTCTGAAACCGGCTTCCCCCGAGCCACTTGTTGCAAGGCCTGCAAGAGTGGTGAATGTCGTCAAATCGCCGCCAGGATTGGCGGCACGAATGGCGTCGAGGTCAAACGTAATGCCGCCGTCGGCGTGCATCTGAATCAAAGTATGCCCATCGACGTTATCATAATTAACGCCGCCGAGAATGCCATTATTACTGCCTGTATCCGCGGCGGAATTGCGAACGCCAAACCACTGCGAAGAGGCGGTCACGCCGGCAATGTCTACGTTGATTCCCGTGGTAGTGATCTGCGTATTCGTTCCGGAAACATTGGGAACAAAAACGCCGTTAATGAAGCTATTTGTAGGGGTGACGGTCTGGAAGCCATTGCCGGAATATCCATCGCCTGCCAGCCCCTGCTCGCCTGTTGCGAGATTGTAGCCGTTGGGATAGGTGCCGGTGCCATGTCCGTTACCGCCACCGACGATGTCGGCCAGATCGACCGTCGTGGCTTCGGCATTCGCGATGGTTGCCGTGAACTTCGTGGCATCGCAATAGTGGTTAGCTCGGGGATCGAGAAGGAAATTGATGGTGTCGCCGACATTGACCTGGGCATAAAAACTATATTTCACCCCGGTTGTGTCACCCGATGCAAGCGTGTTTGTGTATTGTGAGGCGGTATTGAGATAGACCGCGCCGACAACGCCGTCGGATGCGGGATTTGCCGAGCCGTTGTCCAACTTGGCCAATTGCCCACTGATACGCACAAGACCGGATACGTCGCTTGTCCAACGCCGAACCGTGGCATAAGTATTGGTGCCGTCGTAACCGGGATGCTGCCCTTCTTTAATGACACGCTCGCCATTATCACCAAGCCACGTGCCGGCCGATCCAAAGCCATACATGGTATCCGCGGCATCATAGCTGCTGAACATACCTTGGCTGCCTGTGGAACTAAGGTAACCATACGACCATCCATTGGTTCCCTGAACTCCCGAGAAGCCGGTCTGCGAATCGGCAATGACTGCGGCCGACGCCGAACCGATCATTGCCGAGCAGGCCAGCAAAAGCCCCAAGGCCGTGCCGGCGATGACATTCTTCAATCTAAATCGCATCTTAAAACTCCTACAAAAAACGTTGTGAATAGAGAGACAGAACACCCACGAAGAGCTATTTCGTTGTTTTGTCCTTGCCCGATCGATGCCTCCTTTGCCGAATTAAAGGAATGTGTTGTATTGGTCATTTCTTCCCATTGGTATTTAATGTTTTGGGGGATTCACCGTGGAGTTGGCGGGTTTTGCAGGCGTATCGTTGGATGCCGGATCGACCTCGATCAATTCCAAACGCGGATCGCCGAATACAATCCAATCCCAGCCGATGCTACGGTTGCCGTCGGAACTTACCAGGGTTAAAAAGCGATCTGTTTTAGCGATGGGCAAGTTTACGGCGAACGCCCCATTCATGTAGTTGATTTGGCGGCGACGGAATTGCACATGGCCGTCGATGAATACCCAAACGTCCGCACCGGCATCACCCAATGTTGCAGAGGATGACTCGGCATTGCCGGTCGTTGCGACGAATTTGGCAATTTGGAAACCAGGATGTGCTTTCCGGATCGCCGATAGATCGAACGTAACGCCGCTATTGGCATGGAGGAAAATCGAGCCGTGAATAGGTTCAGCATAATCAATGCCATCGAGCACGGCCCGAAGATGGGCGCCTGGCGAGGATGGAATTTTGCCGCCGGCCCAAATATAGCCGTAGGTCTGATTACAAGTCGGCTCAAACCAGTCGGGGAATGTATGGCCCGCCGAGTCAATCTGCGATGGATGTGCACTGTCGGCCGGAACAAAGACGCCGTCGACAAAGGGGATGCCTGGCACACGATGATAATTCTTGTCGCCATCAAGGAAGAATGTATCCGGCGGAGGCGGCTGATCGGTCGGCTGGCCGTTCGTGGGATTGATGCCGCGGTTTCTACGTTGCGAGGAGCCGTTACCGCCTGCCAAAATATCGACAAGATCCAATGTTTTCGTGGCTTTCGCGGGAATGGATCTAACGAAGTATCGTGGATTCTCGAAAGGAATGATATTGATCGTGCGATGGGTTTTTGCGGGATTCACTCGGGCAGCTTCGTTTTGACGCAGAACCTTTGCCT
This sequence comes from uncultured Planctomycetaceae bacterium, assembly GCA_964458015.1. GTDB lineage: Bacteria > Planctomycetota > Planctomycetia > Pirellulales > Thermoguttaceae > CAYWGR01. The sequence continues at coordinate 139 of CAYWGR010000203.1, read as the reverse complement.
CGCCTTCCGGCTGACCATCGGTCGCAATGGCTTGCAACTGGATGGATCCGCGATAGACGCAAGAGGTTGTAACGCCCTGCGGATCCACTTCTACGCCGAACTCGGTGCCAAGGTCGGTTACTACGGCCGTCGGTGTACG
>CAYWGR010000202.1:0-9701 GCA_964458015.1 uncultured Planctomycetaceae bacterium | reverse complement strand
TCGCAAAGGCGCAAAGATATGTCATTTAAGTTCTTTGCGCCTTCGCGCCATTGCGTGAATTCAGAGTTGTGTAGATACCAATGGACTTTGCCAGTGCCGGCCGCCGCATGAAAACCCGCACTGGCCGAGCCAGTGGCACACAATTTTAGGCTTGGCCATTTACTAGCCTCTAATCCATGGTCCGTTCCTTCGATGCCGCGACCGCGTCACGTTGCTTTAATCGTCGATGCCGCGAAACCGTATGATCGCAAGATCATCGGGGGCATTGCGCAATATGTGAAGGAGCGCGGGGGTTGGAGTTTGTATGTCGAAGAAGATCCGCTGCAAAAATTGCCGGATCTGCAATCCTGGCGCGGTCATGGGATCATCGCGAATTTCGACGATCGCCGAGTGGCGGCGGCCGTGCGAGGGTTGAAAGTGCCGGTCGTGGGCGTCGGCGGCGGCAAAGGTTGGTATGATCCCGCAACACGGATTCCGTATTTTGCCAGTGATGACGAGGCCATTGCACGGCTTGCCGCGAAGCATTTGATCGAGCGTGGTTTTCGGCGTTTGGCGTTCTACGGCTATCCGAGGACACGGGTTATCCACTGGTCCGAGGTACGTGGCCAGGCGTTTCAACAGCAGGCGGTTGAAGCAGGCGTTCCCTGTTCGATCTACACAGGGCGTCAAGGCACGGCACGCCGCTGGACCGAGTTGCAGCGAGGGCTCATTGCTTGGCTTCGCTCGCTGGAGAAGCCGGTGGGGCTTTTGGCGTGCAACGACGTTCGGGCTCGCCATGTGCTTGAAGCTTGCCGAGCCTTGGGCGCGCGGGTGCCGGAAGACGTGGCCGTCATCGGTGTGGATAACGATGAGATGATTTGCGATCTGACCGACCCGCCGCTTTCGAGCGTCGAACAGGGAGCGCGGCGGATGGGTTATCAAGCCGCCGAGCTGCTCGACCGTTTGATGCGAGGTCGAAAATCGCCTCACTTGCGATTCGTGGTTGAACCGGAAGGCGTTGTCGCGCGGCGTTCGACGGATATTTTGGCCATTGAGAATGCAGAGGTCGCGACGGCCGTTCATTTCATTCGTGAACATGCCTGCGGGCGGATCCAGATCGAGGATGTGGCGGCCCGGGTAGGCGTGTCGCGGTCTACCTTGAAAAACAGGTTCAAGGCCGCGATGGGCCATTCGATCCATGCTGAAATCATGCATGTTCGGCTGGAAAGGGCCAAGCAATTAATCGCTGAGACCGACTTGCCGCTGAAGCAAATCGCCCTTCAGGTGGGGTTCCAATATGTCCAGTATTTAACTAAACTATTTCATAAGAGAGTTGGACAAACTCCCGCGAAATTTCGCCAGTCGAGGATACGGAAACAGATATCCCCTTAGCTGTGAGCAGCAGGCTCTCGGATTTTATCGCGAGTGATTGTCGTCCAGTAAACTCACACCCCCACACCCCACCTCAACCTACCTTCCTTCAGGAGCAAGACGATGAATCGTGAGAAGATGAGTGCGTCACGTCGCGAATTCTTACAGAACACCGGACGGATCGCCGCGGCCTCGGCTTTGGCCGGAGTTGTTGTGCCGCATGTTCATGCCGCGGAGAACAACACGATTCAAGTGGCGTTGATCGGTTGTGGCGGACGCGGGACGGGCGCGGCATCGGAAGCACTTTCGACGAAGAGCGGCCCGATCAAGCTTGTGGCATTGGCCGACGTGTTCCAAGATCGCCTTACCCGGAGTTCCGAGGCGTTGAAAAAAGCGTTTGGCGAGAGGGCCGACGTGCCGAAGGATCGCCAGTTTCTCGGGTTTGACGCCTACCAGAAAGCGATGGATTGCCTGAAGCCGGGCGATGTGGCGATTTTTGCCTCGCCGGTGGCCTTCCGCTGGGTCCATTTCGGCTATGCGATTCAGAAGAACTTGAACGTGTTCATGGAGAAGCCGATCACGGTCGATGGTCCCACGACGCGCAAGATGCTGGCTTTGGCCGACGAATCTGAAAAGAAGAACCTCAAGGTCGGCGTCGGCTTGATGGTGCGTCACTGCAAGGCCCGCCAAGCTCTCTTGGAGCGTATCCATGCCGGCGAAATCGGCGACATTCAGTTTCTGCGCGCCTATCGCACCGGAGGATCGGGTGGATTGGGTCCCAAGCCCGCCAACATGAGCGAATTGCTCTACCAGGTTCAACATTTCCATTCCTTCCTCTGGGCCAGCGGCGGGTTGTACAGCGATTTCAATATCCACCAGATCGACGAATGCAGTTGGATGAAGGGCGCTTGGCCGGTGAAAGCCCAGGCGAACGGCGGCCGCCATTATCGCGGCGATAGCGTGGATCAGAACTTCGACAACTACTCGGTCGAATACATTTATCCCGACGGCGCTCGGTTGTTCTTCTGCGGCCGACACATTTCGGGCTGCCACGATGAATTCGACAGTTTCGCCCAAGGCTCGAAGGGCACGGCGGTCATTTCCACTTGGGTACATACGCCGGGCAAGTGCCGGATCTACAAGGGGCACAACATGACGAAAGAGAACCTGCAATGGGCGTTCCCGCAGCCCGAGCCGAGCCCCTACCAGCTGGAATGGGACGACCTGATCGACGCGATTCGGCAGAACAAGCCTTATAACGAAGCCCGCCGAGGGGCCGAGGCCAGCTTGGTCACTTCGATGGGCCGGATGGCCGCCCACACGGGACAGGTCATTACTTATGACCAAATCCTGAACTCGGATCATGAATTCGCTCCGAACGTGGATAAGCTTACGATGGATTCGCCTGCTCCGCTGCAAGCCGGACCCGATGGCAAGTATCCGGTTCCGCAGCCGGGCAATCCCTCGAAACGGGAGTATTGATATTGATAAAGGATCCTCGCACTTTTTAATGCCGACATTGCCTATGTTCCAGATTCAATCGCAAACACGACTGTTCCAGCCGAGTTTGCTGACCTGATTGCCGCGGAACGGTTCATTAGCAATGTAGGCCGCAATAGTGTGGGGAACCGGTAAAAAAGTATGATTGCTACCGCGACAGTCGGTCTGTCGCGGCGGCAATCATCGTTTATAGGAGTCGTCAACGAGCATTATGACCAAAGACATCGACTGTGTGCTGTGCGGTTCTTGTGTGGCTGATATTCTGGTTCGTCCGGTTCCGTTGGAAGCTCCGATCGGCGGCGGCAAGCTGCTTATCGCCGAACCGATCCAAGTGACTACCGGCGGCATCGTGTCAAATTCGGGAATAGCGATGGCCAAGCTTGGGATGAAGGTTTCCGCCTTCAGCTACGTAGGCCGGGACGATTGGTCGGCCGTGATCCGCAACCGATTGGAAGCGGGCGGGATGGATTGTAGCCGGTTGCTCGAACATCCGACGGGGGCCACCAGCACGACGGCCGTGTTGATCGATCCGTGCGGCGAGCGCAGTTTCGCCCATTGCGTCGGTGCGCCGAAGTTGATGGATAAGTCGCTGTTCCTCAACAATCTCGATCTGTTTGCCCGGAGCCGCATGGTGTTGGTGGGCTACTACTCGCTGATGCCGAACCTTGAAGGCGACTTGCCGGAGGTGTTCGCAGCCATTCGGAAAACCGGCTGCCAGACAGCGTTGGACGCTGCCGGCGAGGGCGGTGGGCTGCAACCCTTGGACCGCATCCTGCCGCATTTGGATGTCTATGTGCCTAGCCATAACGAAGCGGTTCATCAGACCGGGATTGAAGATCCTCGCAAGATCATCGAGAAGTACCGGGAATGCGGCGCGCCGGGCGTTTTGGGCGTCAAGCTCGGCAGCAAGGGGGCGTTGTTGAGCCCCGCGGCCGGTCAGTATGTCTCGATCGATTGCGTGACGCCGCCCGGCGCGGTTGTCGATACCACGGGGGCAGGCGACAGCTTCTTTGCGGGCCTGTTGACCGGTCTTTTGCGAGGTTTGGACGTGGAAAAGGCCGGCCGTCTGGCTGCCGCTACTGGTGCGTGCTGTGTGACCGGCTACGGTGCGACTGCCGGTTTGCGCAGTTATGAGGAAACGGCCAAACTTGCCGGGATCTAGGTCCGGGCGGATTATATGGCTGAATACGACGAAAAAACCGCCTCGGCAGCCCTCCGGCTGTCTGGGCGGTTTGCTTTTGGTTGTGTTTCCCCTGGTTGGAATGGTTTTGATTTTTTGTCACTAAAAAAGATTGCCAAAACCAAGCTCGGGATGGTATATTGGGGGGCATGGAAGAGTGGTATTGTGAGATTGCCGGTCGGGAACTAGGTCCGCTATCGTCGCATCAACTCAAGGCGATGGCGGTCGAGGGGAAAATCCAGCCTACCGACCACGTTCGCCGCGGGCCAACCGGGCCGTGGGCGTCGGCCAGTCGTGTGCGAGGATTGTTTACAGCCGCGCCGGCATCGCCATCGAAGCCGCCGGCGCCGCAGCCAACAGGATCGCAGCAATCGGTGCCGCAGCAATCGGTGCCGCAGCAATCGGTGCCGCAGCAATCGGCGTCGCAGCCAACAGCGCCGGAACCGGCTCCGGCTCCTCCCCCGAGTTTTTTTGCCCAGGCGGAAACCATAGCGCCTAGCAGCGTTGAGACGCCCGCGCCGTCTGCGCCTCAGCCATCCGCGCCGCCAAGTTTTTTTGCAACGCCAAATGATCCCCAGGAGTCTGTGCCAATGGCTCCGGCACCTTTGCCGCCGAGTCCTCCGGGGGTGTTTCCGCCTACTGCCCCATCAACGGAAAGTATCGCGGAGACGGCGGAAAACGAGGAATCTTTCGTTTCGGAAGACGAATCTGCGGATGAGGAAGCGATGTCGGAGGATGTTTTCAAGGAACCGCCCGGTACGGAGTTATCGCCGCAAGCTCGCAATCTGTCCTTGCTGGTGCATGCGCGGCGCAAGCGTCAGCAGCAAATGATGATGGCCGGGGCACTGCTCTTTGTTCTTATGGGCGTGGTGATTGCAGGCATCTTGTTGGCCACGTCCGATGTTAAGAAGATTGCCGAAGTCAAGCAACCCCGAGGTTTGACCGGTTTATCGAAGAAGCTAAGTTCCGCCGCCGTTGAGAATAAGGATGAGAATAGCGAGAAAGCGGATACGGCAGCGAAAAAAGAGCAAGCGGCAAAGCCGGAGCCGCTAGCTTCGGCCAAGTCCGAGGAACCAAAGCCCGATCAAGAAGATCCGGCCGCAGCGACGGCATTACGCATGGTGGTCGGCGATGTGCCGGTGCGGATCGTGTCCTTGGTTCGCGATACGAGCGATACGAACGGATCTCGTTTAGTGATTACCGTCGAGGTTAAGAATCCGGATACCAAGGAAAAGATGGCATTCTCGCCGTGGAATCGTGATGGGGGAGTATCGGGCGTTACACTGACGGACGACCAAGGCAAAACGTATTCTTCGAAACCGATCGATGCGGCTTCGATCTTAGGCAAGCCGACGCCGTTTTCGATTGAACCCTCGAAGACGGCCGAAGACGTGCTGGCATTCGAGGTGCCTGGCGGCAACGTTGAATTTCTGCAATTGGATTTACCTGGTGGCGCATTCGGCAAAGAGGCCACGGCCGGTTTCAAGATTCCCACGAAGCTGATTGTTGCTCAACAGGTTGTCGCCAAGGCACCGCCGGGCGCGTTTGCGCCGAAAAAGAAGGCCACGAAGAGTCGTCCCAAGCCCAAGCCCGGCACGCCGGAAGCGGATTTCGGTCTTGACGAATTCGAATCGCCTACGGACGAGTCGTCATCGGCGAAACATTTTTCACCCGAGAAGCCGGCGGCCGAGACGCCGGCCTCCAAGCCGGAGAGTGACGAGCCGAAGAAGGAGAAACCGGCCGTCAAGCCGATCTCGATGGAGTCTTCATCAGAGTCTGACAAGGCTGAGTCTGACAAGGCTGAAGTTGCGAAGCCGGATTCATCACCCACCGAAGCGAGTTCCGACAAGCAACCTGCGGCCGAGGATTCCGATCCCGCCAAGGCGGAAACCGAGGATCTCAAAAAAGAGATGGACAAGGAATGGACGCCGCTCAACTGACGGGATGGATCGCTAGTGAATGCACTTGTTACGGGGGCGAACGGTTTTCTAGGCTTATATGTCGTGGAGCAATTGGTTGCGCGGGGTGACCGCGTCCGTGCAATCAGCCGTCGCAAGTGTCCTGCGCTCGAATCGCTTGGCGTTGAGATGGTCCACGCCGATCTGCGCGACCAAAAGGCCATGATCGACGCCTGCCAAGGGATGGATGCCGTGTTTCATGTCGGCGGCATCGCCGGCATCGGCGGGCCTTGGAAAAATTATTACGAAATCAATGTTCTCGGCACACAATCTATTATCGAAGGTTGTCGAAAGCACGGCGTCGGCCGGTTGGTTTATACCAGCAGCCCTAGCGTAACGTTCGACGGCCGGAGCCAAGAGAACGTGGATGAGTCGGCTCCGTATCCCGAGCATTGGCTTTGCCATTATCCGCGTTCGAAGGTGATGGCCGAACAATCTGTATTGGCGGCCAATGGGAAGGATGGTTTGGCCACGTGTTCATTGCGTCCGCATTTGATCTGGGGGCCAAGAGACCAAAATCTGATTCCGCGTTTGCTCGAACGAGCTCGCTCAGGCCGCTTGCGTCGCATCGGGGACGGCTCGAATCGGGTCGATATGGTATATGTGGAAAACGCCGCTTTGGCCCATTTGCAAGCGGCCGATGCTCTCGGCTTGAATTCGCCCGCAGCAGGCCGAGCGTATTTTATCAGCCAAGGCGAGCCGGTAAACTGTTGGCAGTGGATCGACGAGCTTTTGGCGTTGGCCGATCTGCCGCCGGTGCGAAAATCATGCTCTTTTCGCACGGCCTGGTTCTTGGGTGCCGCGTGTGAAGCTGTTTACCGGTGTTTGGGGCTTCGCGGCGAACCGCCGATGACCCGATTCCTTGCGGCGCAGTTGTCGCAATCACATTATTTCAACATCGACCGTGCTCGGCGAGATTTCGGTTATCGGCCGAAAATATCGACAGCCGAAGGGATGCGCCGACTGGCAGCCGTGGGTATGAAGTGAGTTTTTTAGTGAATCAGGAGAAAACACTCATGTGTAAATTTGTACGCTATATGCTATGTGTGTCGGCGGTTTTAACGTGGGTTTGCGTCTCGGCGGTTTATGGCCAGACGCCCGCCAAGATATCTGTGAAAACGCCGGAGTTCGTGCCGGGGTCGTGGTCTTTGGTCTTGCTGCCGGATACGCAGGTTTATGCGGAACAAGTGCCGGGTCTATTAACGCTGCAAACGCATTGGATTGCGAAAAACAAGGACAAATTCAATATCCGCTATGTGTTGACTCTTGGCGACATCACCAACGGGGATAAGGATTTTGAGTGGCAGCGAGTTCAGGATGCCTTCACTGAACTTGACGGCAAGGTGCCCTATGTGATGGTGGCCGGCAACCACGATTACACGCCGCATGGCAACACGGTTTCCGGCAAGTCGGGCGTGAACAAGTATTTTCCCCCGAGTAAGTTTAAGGACTGGCCTACATTCGGCGGCGTTATGAAGGACGGCGATAGCACCAACAGCTACCACCTGTTTTCGGCCGGCGGAACGGATTGGATCATACTTGCACTGGAATGGGGGCCGCGGCCCGAGACCGTGCAATGGGCCAACAGCATACTGGCCAAGTATCCGCAACGGAAGGCGATCCTGGCCACTCATGCATATTTATACGACGATAGCACCCGTTATGACTTCGCGGCGAAAAAGGACAAGCAAACCTGGAGCCCGCATACTTATGCCTCGGGTAGTTCGGCGAACGACGGCGAAGAGCTTTGGCAGAAGCTTGTCCGGAAGAATGATTTTGCGTTTACCTTCAACGGTCACGTATGCCACACGCCCAATTGCACGGGCTTTCTCGCGAGCAAAAACGACAGCGGCAAAACGACATTTCAAATGCTGGTCGATTATCAGGGTCGCCCGCTGGGCGGAGAAGGTTACCTTCGCATTCTCGAATTTTTGCCTGACGGCAAAACGGTCCGCGTCAAATCCTACTCTCCGTTGTTCGACAAATACATCGACGATGCGGCCAACCAGTTCAGCTTTGAACTTGATCGGTGAAACCGTCGCGGTCGGTTGGTGTTACGAACCGGCTGAAAGCCCATCGCCGGGCGGAATACGTAATTGCATTTCACCGTCTTTAAGATTGGTCCAAATCAATCGTAGGCGATCCAATAGAAATACGCCGGCCCGGTAATCGATCAATTCCGAGACAGGCGTCCACTTCCGGTCGCGGGCCAGTCGGTTGTAGACCGTTGCTGCTTGTTCATAGGCCGAAGACGTTGTTCGGATAAACAGGCGTGGAATACAGACGGCTTGCGCGGTCAAATGGGGAGCGGCCAGTATGATATTCGTAAGAAAATAGGCGGCATGCACATTGCCGAATTGAGCGTTCATACTGCCTCCGCCTTGGGAGAGATCGGCGATATCCGTAATGTCCGGACTGTTGTCGTCCTCTCGATCGGCAGCCACGAGACGCCAATAGCGCACTCCTTCGACCATTAGAAAGGCTATGCCGATCCAGGCGATACAAGTCGCGATGGTCAGAGCATTTTTGATCTCGGCCAACTCGAGCGGCATCCTGATGAGAAATTTCAGGAGCTTGAAGGAGATGGGCCACATTACAATAGCTCCAAACACCATTGCAACGGCCGACACGGCTTGCAGGATATTATGTCGCTGAACACGACTTCTTAGATCGGTTTCCGTCATTGGTTTAGCCATACGACATTCCCGTTTTCGATGTTTTCACAACTTTTAGGCCATTTTTTTGGTTGTGGCGGCAATATGCACCACATAGGGGGGGCATTCGATTGAATGCAAATGACTTTTCCCGCACAGTGATAAGCAACCAAGCAATTATTCGTCCCTAGGATTGCTTTATTGCCGCGTCTTTTTCGTATCGCGATGGAAATAGTTTTTCTTGCTGTGAAATCCTCCTCTGTGGCGGGGTGTTTGAGTTAAAGGTGGTTTCTTTCTCTTCACAGGTGGGAAATTGTAAATATTCTCCTTTTCGTGTAGTAGCCCCAACAGGTGTAGCCGCTTGCCAATTGGGCCGCAACGCGGTAGCCTAGGTGGTTTGGCAATGGCATCTGCTAGGGCGATTATCGTGGAACGGCCTCATCAAGAGCGAATTGTGATAACAGGCGTGGGGCTGACTGCGCCGAACGGAAATTCCCTGCCCGAATTTCGCCAGGCCTTGCTCGAAGGTCGCAGCGGAGTGACGGCCTTCGAAACGCGCTATTTCGGCGCTACCTTGGCGGGCGTATGCAATTTTGATGAGCTTCGCTATCAAAAGCGCAAGGAAGTGCGCCGCGGAACCCGTGCGGGCAGCATCGGCATCTTTTGCAGCCATGAAGCCATCGCCGATTCCGGCCTGGACTGGGACAAGGTTGACCGTTCGACCGTTGGCATCTACGTCGGCGTGACCGAGCACGGCAATGTTGAAACCGAAAACGAAATTTATCTTCTGAAGGGTTACGACTACGACACACAGTTCTGGTCGCACCACCACAATCCGCGCACGGTGGCGAATAATCCGGCGGGCGAGGTCTCGCTGAACCTGCGCATCACCGGTCCGCATTACACACTGGGCGCTGCCTGTGCCGCGGGCAATGCAGGGATTATTCAAGGCGTCCAGATGCTTCGGCTGGGCGATTGCGATTTGGCGCTGTGCGGCGGTGTCTCGGAAAGCATTCATACGTTTGGGATCTTCGCCAGTTTCAATAGCCAAGGCGCGTT
>CAYWGR010000201.1:0-9710 GCA_964458015.1 uncultured Planctomycetaceae bacterium | reverse complement strand
GTTATGATCTCACAACTTGGAAATCACGTTATTACTTCCTTTTACGCCAAGCGTAAGCGAATAGGCCAACGATACCCGAGAACAGCAGGATAATCGTACCAGGTTCGGGGATAATCGATGCGCCGTAGGTGGAGCCCAAGGACTGGCTTATCGAAAGCGTTTCCGCACTGGTCAGGGCCCGACCGTAAATATCCACTTGAGCGATATCGCCGAAATAGTAATAGGAATTGGTTTGCAGTGAACCGAAAACCATATCGGCGATTTTTCTGGCGACGCTGGTAGCGCCCGCGTAGGTAGCCGTTTGGCCGTCCACGGTCAGGTACAGCGTGCTGCCCTCGCGTCGGTAAACGGCCACATGGGCCTTGCCGTCATTGAGGCTGCTAACGAGGGAATGCAACGTGACGTCGGGATTCCCGATGCCTGCTCCAACCACACCTTCAGCACTGAGCGACAAGCCCCAGTCATTGTCCCCGCCCGGTTGTTCGCCATCGACCATGCCGGCTTGCGACCACCAGGAATCAAGACCTGCGGTGGATGTGCCGCCGCCGTTGCTGTTGAACACAACGGAGATGGTGAAATCACCCGCGCCGGACATGGGGTTGACGGTGCTAGCTACTCGCAAATTGCTGCCGCCGTCGAAATGGACGCCCTTGTGGCCGTTGAAGCCGCTTTCAGTCACGGTCGCGGCGCCGATGCCGGCATTGGCCGCAGCGCTTTTCACTTGGTCGGTCCATGTGCTGACGGAAGTGCCGGCGCTGCCGGTCAAATCGTCGCCTACCCAGCGGCCGAGGAGGCCTAAGTTATACTTTTCTTGCATAAACGATACAGTTGAAGCCGCTTGCGTGTCGGTAACAGCATTATTATAGAGCTGTACTTCGCCGACTTGGCCGTTGAGATAGCCGGCCCCGGTTTGGATGCCGCCGATGGCCGCCGTAAACGCGCCGCGAGCGGCATTGGTTACGCCGGAAATTGTTGTTGCTGCTCCGTTATCAACTTGGAGCGAGATTGTTCCCGCGGTAGAATCCCAGCGATAAACAGCCACGTGTACTTTGTTGTCATTGTAACCCGAAGTGCTTTTAGCAGTGACGTCCCCTGTAGAGCACCCAATACCTCCACCAACGACACCGTTGTTGTAAAGAACAAGACCATAATCCGTTGTCCACCCCGGTTGCTCGAGATCCACAATGCCCGAGCCTTGATACCATTCGCCGGTGCCGTCGCTGGTAGTGTCGTTCGAGCGGAACGCGGCGACCATGGTGAACGATGTGGCGCCGGCCAGGGGATCGGCGTATTTAAGGATTTGGGCGGCCGACTCGTTGAAGTTTACGGCCGAATGGCCAGCCCAATACGAGCTGTTCTTGGCCAACGTTGGCTGCTGGCTTGCCGTGGCTTGGCTGGCAGCAAGGCTGCCGACCGAATCCGTCCACGCCGTCACGGCAGCGCCGTCGGCCAAACTGCCGTTGAGGTCATCGCCGGTCCATTTGGCGACTAACCCCGCTTGGACCGCGTCGGAGAACCCGACGGCTGCGATCCATGCAGCGATGAGGAGAAACGCTTTTCGACTCATAAGGCACCTCCCAAGAGAGTAGGATGGAAAAATAGACGGTAAATGTTAGTTTTTGCGGGAGAGGAATGTTTCAAGGAGCTTTTCTCACTCAACAGCCCTCACCCTAGCCCTCTCCCAAAGGGAGAGGGGACTTAATATGTCACTGCGAATACAACGTAAGGCCGGCGTCGATGTACTGTCCGCCGACGGTTTGGTGAACGTGGATGGCCAAGACGTTTCGGCCGGGTCGCAATACCCCGCGAAGCTGGTCGGTGATATCGACGGCCTTCCACTCGGTCAGGAAGCCGGGCTCGACGAATACGGGCTTGCCGTTCACATAGACTTCCACGTCTTCGTCGTGATAAATCCTAAGCAGAGCCAAGCAACGATCCGGCAGTTTGTCGATCTCGATTTCCTTGCGGATCCAGATGTCGGGTTCGTTCCAATTCGTGCCGATCATGCCGCGGGAAATATGCGGCACCATTTCGGCTGTGTTGCCGAAGCCGCTCTTGCCTTCGGCCCAGGCGTTATGGTTGAAGTCCAAGCCGGTCCAATTGCCGCTGGGGCGATCGGTCGTCCAGTGCCAATCGGTGGGCATATCATCGGCCGTTGTGGCCAACACCAGGGCCTCGCCTTTCAAACGATCGGGTGAAATCGGCGAATCCGGCAAGCCGGCATCCGTTGGATCCAGCGTTAGTCCCAAGTCGATGTAGGCGCCGCTCTTGGCAGTGCGTACAGCATGAACCGCCACGACGTTGACGCCGGGCTGGATTGCGGCGCGCAGGGCATCGGTCACCTCGAAGGCCGCATAGCCTGGGTGTGCTTGGGAACGGCTGAAAATCGGCTTCCCATTCAGATGAATTTCTACGCTTCCGTAGCTGAACAACGTCAGCACGGCCTTGTGGAACTCCGTGGTGGCCGGCACAACAATCTCTTGACGCAACCAGATGTCGGGTTCCCCCCATCCCGTTACGATGGGAGGACTTGCAATACGCTCGCCGGTGCCGTTCGGACCGGAATGGAAAGAACCGCCGCCGAAGCCGGCTTTGCTCATGGTCCAGTAGGAATCGTCGAACTTGGGTTGCGTGTAATCGCCGTTGGGCCGTTCGGTCGAGTAACGCCACCACGAGGGTTTCACGAAAGCGGTCGTTATGAGCGATTGCGATTGCTTGCCGGCAACGGCACGGTGACGAATGACACGGACAAACGTGTCCGGCTTGAAAGCTGCGGTGGCAATGCCTGCTTCTGTGTGGCCGGCACGCGCGGCTTGGCCTTGTTTGAGGTGCATGACGGCGGGTTGTTTTTCATCAGACCCCGCCAAACGAGAAAATTGCACTTCACCCTGGAGAACGGCGCACAGAACGTTGCCATGGCGATCCACTTCGACGCCGAATTCCGTGCCGAGGTCGGTGATCGTGGCGGTGGGCGTGTGGATCGTAAAGGGATTAGGGATTAGGGATTGGGGATTAGAAATTTGGGATTTGGTGATTTGGGATTTGGGATTTGTTTCACTAGCCACTGGCCACTGGCCACTGACCACTGCCCTCTTCCCCATACTCTCCCCTCTCCCCTCTCCTCTCTTCTCTAATCTCGCCGTCAGCTTGCCGACTGATAAATAGCCGCCGGCGGCGGACTCTACTTCATAGGTTACGGGGCCTTCAAGAATCACCTTGGCGCCGGTGTCGTAGGTGATTTCGAGCAGGCCGGAGGAGAGTACGAATTTGTCGCCCAAGGAGATGGGGAATTTAGGATTTCTATTATCCGTCTTTGAACTAAAAAGCTTGAACTTGCAGTCTTTTTCCCAGTTGCAATCGACCATGCTGGTAATCTGACCGATGCAAGATTCCGAAGGAGTTGCGGGTGAGGGATCGGTTGTTTTCGTGTTGTGTTGCGTCGCGGCAATTGGATGCGGGATATCGACTTGATACACCCACGCGCCCAACAGGCCGATCCCAACGATCAGCAGCGAGATCATGTTCGAGAATAAGAAGGGATGGGCAACATGGTAGGGGAGAGGAGCAAGGGGAGAGGGCAAAGGGGAAGACGTATCGAGAATGATCGTGGGGCAGGGATTGGGGGCTAGGGCTGGAGATTTTTGATTTATAATTTTTGATTTATGATTTGTCACACTAGCCACGGGCCACTGGTCGCCGGCCACTTCCTGACCGCTGACCTCGGATCCTTCGTTTCCCATCCGATGTTGCATCTCGAAGTGCAGTTCGAGGCACTGAAGATAGAGGAGCCGCGACTTGGGATCGCCGGCAATCAGTTCTTCAATCCGGTCAACTTGCGCATCGACGGCCGTACCGTCACAGACGGCGAACGCCAAGTCGATGAGTTCGTCATGGATCGAATCGTTCAACATGCGAATTACTTCCACCCGTCGGATTTCAGACCTTTTTCAATGCATTCCAAGAGCGTTCGGCGAATTCGCTGCATGGATTTGTACAAGGCGTTGGGCGTGCGGCCCGTCTCGGCGGCCAAGGCGTCCAAGGTGTTTTCGCTGGCGTAACGTCGCTCGACCAGACGGCGGTCGCCTTCCGCAAGCTTGCCCATACACTCGTCGAGCCATTGCGACTGTGCGTCGAGCAGATCGCTGTGTTTCTGCCGGGCATCAGCTAACAGTTCGAGCACGGCCGGACGAAAATACTTGCGCCGCGTTCGCTCGCGCTGGCAATGGTTGAGCACTTCGTAGTGGGCGATGCGGCACGCCCAAGGTAAAAAGGGCTCTTCACTTCGATATTGGTCGAATTTTTGCCAGAGCACGCGGGCCGTTTCCTGGAGTACGTCGTCGGCCTCGCTCGGATGGGTCAACAGCGCTGCCACGTACCGATAGAGCTTCCGCTCATACCGGGTATACAGCACGACGAAATCATCTGGTCCTAATTGTGACATGGCTCTATTTCCATCCTAATTAGAAGTCGTTGCCAAGCGAGAAAATCTGCCTGGTTGAAGCGGCAATTATCTTCGGGTGTGGTTGGAAAATAGCCGTAAGTACAAAGAAGACAACAAGTAACGAAAAAAGCCACCGCTGTTTGCGGGTAGTTCTTCGGTGTGGTATTGTTTCTACAGAATAGGTGGTTATGGTGGCAATTCGTGGAGGAAGCTACTCACCCCCTAGGTGAATGCAATTTGTTGGACATTTCCAGCTTTGTTTGTCCCCGAAGGAGATCGAGGGCTTGGATTTTTCGCCCGATAAATCCGTTTCCTTCGTAAGAGTTGCGCCAGACAGTACGAACGGCGCGGCATATCCGCTACCAAACGGGCTGCTCTGGAGCCTGACGCGAAGGGATTCGATATAGAGATAGATAAAGGTCTTGAGGCGTTGGGCGATAGGAGTACGTTGCCATGATGGATATAACGCGTAACCAGTTTTTCTTTGCGGGCTTAGCTTGTCTGTTGATGGGTATTCAGTTCCGCATGGTCGATTCCATCGAACTTACGCCTGAATTTACGCAGTTCCTGGCCGAAAGGACCGGCCATCCCCTGGCCTCGGTCAGTGCAACGACCCAATCCCTGACCCAGTCGGACAAGCCGCTGGTGAAGAAGACGATCAAGCCGCCCGATTGGATCGGCTTTTCGTTGATTTCCCTCGGCTCCGTGCTGATCCTGCACAGTTGGTGAATGAAGAAAGAGTGACGAAGGTCAAAGTGTGTTGCCGGGTAAAAAAGCTGAGAGCTCCGGTTTGTCGGCCTTCTGAAAATACTCGTCGAAAAGACTCAACGGGAATTCATCATCCCAACGATTTATCCGGCATGTGGGCTTCGGCCTTCGATAGCCCCTTTCGCGCCGAGGATCCAGGCTAAAATGCCCTTCTGCACGTGCATCCGATTGCCCGCCTGCTGAATGACGACGCTTTGCGGACTGTCGATGACTTCGTTGGTGACTTCCTCACCGCGGTGGGCGGGTAGGCAATGCATGAAGAACGCGCCTTTTTGGGCGTGGGACATCAAGGCCGCGTTGATTTGATAGTTGGCAAAAATTTGCCGCCGGGCCTCGCGCTCGTTTTCTTGGCCCATGCTCGCCCAAACATCGGTGTAAACAGCCACGGCATCGCGGACCGCCTCGACCGGGTCGGTCGTCACCGTAAAGTCGAGCTTGGGTGCGTGCTGCTTGATCCAGGCGAGGGAATTGGCGTCGAATTGGTAATTCTCGGGTGTCGCCATCACCAGTCGCATGCCCAATTTTCCGCAGCCGATGGCAAGGCTTCGCGCGACGTTGTTGGCATCGCCGATCCAGGCCAACGTGTGGCCTTCGAGTTTGCCGACCAGTTCGCGGATCGTGTACAAATCGGCCAATGCTTGACAGGGATGGCCGAAATCGGTCAGACCGTTGATGACCGTGCAAGTGCAGTACTTGGCCATTTCGACGACGGTTTGATGGCGGTTGGCGCGGACGACAACCACATCGGCGTATTCTCCCAAAACGCGGGCGAAATCGGCGACGCTCTCGCGCCGACCGAAACCGACCTCGTTGCCCAAGAATATCGAGCTTCCGCCGAGGTGGGCCATGCCGGCCTCAAAACTCACGCGAGTGCGCAGCGAGGGCTTCTCGAACAACAGGGCCATGAGGCGGCCCGGCAAGAGCGGTTCGCGGAGACCGCTTTCGTATTTGCTTTTCAGATCCTCCGTGATCGAGAAGATGCGTTCGATTTCGGCCGTTGTCAGATCGGCCAAGGTAAGCAGATGTCGCATCATGCAAACTCCTCATAGGGTCCAGCAGCCGGAAGTTCGTGTGGCAAAAAGTCTTTTTTCTAGCCTCAAACTTCCAGCCCTACCCTTTTATTTTTTATCCTGGCAAATGGTTGCCGGCCTGTATCTTTAATACATCGGCAAGAATGTCGCAACTCTCGTTTGCTTGTTCCTCGGTAAGATTCATCGCGGGCAGCAGTCGGATGACCGTTCCGTGGGTGCAATTGATCAGCAGCCGCCGTTCGAGACACGCCTTGACGGTCGGAGCGCCCTCGATCGAGAGTTCCAGGCCGATCATCACGCCGCGAACGCGAACGTCGCGCACCAAACCGCATTCTTGCTGAAGTTGCAGCAACCGTTGGCGGAATACTTCGCCCAGCCGCTTGGTATGCGGCAGCAATTGATCGCGTTCGACGGCTTCGATATAGGCCAAGCCGGCCCGGGCGGCGATGGGGTTGCCGCCGAAGGTGCAGGCGTGCATGCCAGGCCGAAGGCTTTTGGCGATTTCGGCGGTGGTCAACATTGCCCCGCCGGCCAAGCCGCCGCAAAGGGCCTTCGAGAGCGTCATCACATCGGGCGTAACGCCAAGCCCTTGGTAGGCGAACCAATCGCCGGTGCGCCCGCAGCCGGTTTGCACTTCATCGAAAATCAACAGCAACTCGTGATCGTCGGCCAGCTTTCGCAGACCGGCCAGGAAGCCGTCGGGCGGAATGCGCACGCCGCCTTCACCTTGGATCGGCTCGATCATGATTGCCGCGGTTTCATCGTCGATCAGCCGGGCCACGGCGTCCAAATCGCCGAAGGGGGCATAGGTGAACCCGGCCATCAAAGGGCCAAGCCCTTCGTGATATTTCGGCTGTGCGGTGGCTGAAATGGAGCCAAGCGTTCGGCCGTGGAAACCGCCCTCGAACGTGATGATTTTGTAGCGGCGCTTGGCGGCGTTATGCAAACGCGCCAGTTTGATCGCCGCCTCGTTGGCCTCGGTGCCGGAATTGCAGAAGAAAGCTTGCCCGCCGAAACTACGCTCGGAAAGCGCCTTGGCCCAGAGACCTTGCAATTCGGTATGCCAGGTGTTCGGCACGTGGATCAGTTGTCCCAGTTGATCGCGAACGGCCTCGATCACGGCCGGAGGGCAATGCCCCAAAAGGTTGCAACCCCAGCCGTTGAATAGGTCGAGGTAACGGTTGCCTTCGGCATCCCAAATGTAAGAACCTTCACCCCGCGTCAACGAGACGGGATATCGGTTGTAGTTCGGAATAACATATTGCTGGAACAGCTTAAGCGTTTGTTCGGAATTCATTATGTAAGTTATCGGTATTCAGTTGTCAGTACTGAGTACTCAGTACTCAGTGTTTTGCTTGCGAAACCGCAAGCGGCTTTTTCCGGTGTCTCCTGTTGCGGGGTATGGTTTTCTAATCCCTAAATGCCTAGCCTCTAGTCCCTCACGATTTGCGTGCCAACGCCCTTGCTGGTATACACTTCCAACATCAAGGAGTGCCGGAGGCGGCCGTCGATGATGTGGATCTTTTTGACGCCGTGCTCGAGCGTTTCCAGGCAGGCTTGCACCTTCGGAATCATGCCCGAGTCGATCGAACCGTTGTCGATCAACTGGTTGGCCTCCGAGGCCGTGAGCGAATGAATGAGCGAGTCGGGATCTTTCTTGTCGCGGCGGACGCCGTTCACGTCGCTTAAATAGACAAGCTTTTCCGCCTCGAGCGCCTGGGCCACGGCGGTGGCGGCCGTGTCGGCGTTGACGTTCAGCTTCTGGCCGTTGTCGGTAATGCACATCGAGGGAATCACCGGAACAATGCCCGACTGGCAAAGATCCAGGATCGTGTCGGCATCGACGCGGGTCACGGAGCCCACATAACCTAAATCAACCGGCGAGCCATGTTCGTCGGGCAAGAGGATGCGGTCGCCGAACAAGACGTTTTTCGTTTGGAAGTTAAGCGGCTTGGCCTGACCGCCGAGCTCTTCGATGCGGTGCGCCAAACGTGTGTTGACCTCGCCGGCCAGCACTTTTTCGACGATTTCCAAGGTGGGAGCGTCGGTATAACGACGTCCTTGGACAAATTGCGGTTGCAGCCCGGCCTCGGCCATGGCGCGGCTGATGGCGGCGCCGCCGCCGTGAACCACCACGGGACGCATGCCGACGGTTTCCATGAAGACGACGTCCAACAAAAGATGGATCATCGCGCGATCGTCCTCCATGACGCTTCCGCCCAACTTGATAACGGTGATCTTGCCGCGGAACTGACGGATCCACTGGAGGGCCTCGATCAGAACGTCGGCCTTTTGCATCGCTTCTTCCAACGGAGTACTCCTAAGAAATGTAGGGCGGGTAATGGCCGTGCCCGCCAAGCAAGAGGTAAATCAATGCCATAAACGATGCTTTCTTAGAGCGAAGACCTCCGCGCCAGGTCCCCGTGCCAAGGAAACCCCACATTTTATCTGTATTCCCCGCGTTGTCAACGCCGTGCCGACACCCCCCGAACTGAATCCAGGGTCTTCTTAATCAGCGGAAGGACATCTTCGCTGTCGTTCTCAAGGTACTCCGCCACGCATGAAGCGGAAAAACCGGGGCCAGATAGTACATAGACCAAGCAGACGTGGTGGAAATCTTTGGCGTCCTTGTAGCGGATGGCTTTCCCTCTTGCGGATGAGTTGGCAAAAGTTCTGTCGTGGGGTTCTGTTACGTTAATGTCGGTCGCTTTTGTGTCTCGCAGGGTTGCGACCACGGATTCGGTGAGCATTTTCAAGGTGTCATCGGCAGCCTTCGGATTGTTCGGTTTGCCGAGGTCGGTCAGCAAGATCGAGAATCCTAATTCATGTTCCAACCGCACGGAACGATTTTCACGCTTGCCGCTGTCTTCTTTCAGCTTGGCAGGCAACTCATAGGCGAACTCGATGGTGTTCAGCCGCATCCGTTGGGTAGGGGAAACACGAACCGCCACGGTATAGTGCGTATCTGGTTTTTTCTTGCTGTCTAGTTTGACGACCCGATCGCTTTCGACAAGAAAACTCTCGCCGTTGATCTGAATTTCATAGGTTAAAGGCGTCGGCACGGGGGCTGGCTGTGCCTGTAACGCGGCAACGCGGAGCAGCAACAGCGTCAACGATAGGCCGATGATAGCCGTTCGAAACATGGGATTCCTCATCCTTAATATAGACGTTGATCGGACGGAACGGGTTCAGCGTTCAGTATACCCTACCCAGGACGGGGGTAGAATACCGGAAAAAATTATCTCGCGGGCCCACTAGAATATCGTCGTTGTTCGTGGCAAGATTGTGGCAACGGCGATTTGCATTGCTGGTTGACTTGCCCCTGGCCCACTAATCCTCTAATCCTTAGCCTCTCTCTCATGAATTCCATGAAACTTTTTACGGGACGTGCCCATCCAGTCTTGGCCCGCAGAATATGCGAATACCTTGGCTTGCCCTTGGGCCGGGCCGTGATGGGTAATTTCCCCGAC
>CAYWGR010000200.1:3502-9717 GCA_964458015.1 uncultured Planctomycetaceae bacterium | reverse complement strand
CTGGCCGATCTTGATTTCCGCCCGATGCCGAGCGTTTGGGACGAAGTTTCGAGCGATCACGGCAACTGCATGGGCCGGGCGTGCCCGATGTATAACCAATGTTTCTACTACAAAGCCCGGCGGCGCATGCAGCATGCGCAGATACTTGTGGTAAACCACGCCCTGTTCTTTACCGACTTGGCCCTGCGGCGCGACGGCGTGAGTATGTTGCCGAAATACGAGGTGGTGATTTTTGACGAGGCCCATACGATCGAGGCCGTCGCCGGCGACCATTTGGGATTGAGCATAACAAACGGTCAGATCGAGTACACGCTGCGTAAGCTCTATAACGATCGGACCAACCGAGGGCTGTTGGTGCATCACAAACTACGCGAGGCGCAACAGCAAGTTTGGGAGTGCCGCGAGCGTGCGGCCGATTTCTTCGAGAGCGTGGCGGCATGGTTGTCGGCCCAGCCGAAGGGCAACGGACGAGTCCGAACACCGGGCATCGTCCGTAATACGCTTAGCGAGAGCTTGCGGCAGCTTGTCGCCATGCTACGGCGTCATGCCAAGCAGATCCAGCAGCCCGAGGAACGCCAGGATTTTTCGGCAGCCGCCAATCGGCTGGATGGGTTGGCCAAGGGCATTGATGACTGGGTTGACCAGCAATTGACCGATGCGGTCTATTGGGTGGACGGAAATTTCAGCCGCAGCCGGTTGCGGATCACCTTGGCGGCGGCTCCGATCGACGTGGGGCCCGTTCTGCGCGAGCATCTCTTCAGCCAAGTGCCGACTACGATCCTGACCAGCGCGACGTTGGCGACCGGCAGTTCCGGCGGCGGAAAACCATCGTTCGAGTTCTTTCAATCGCGGATTGGGCTCTTGCAGGCGGAAACACTTTGTTTGGGCAGCCCTTTCGATTATCGTCGCCAGGCGCGGATCGTGCTGCCAAGCGGAATGCCGGACCCCAGCGGCGATCCGAAGCGTTATGAACGGATGGCCATCGACATGATCCGCCGTTACGTGGCCCAAAGCGAGGGGCGAGCGTTCGTGCTGTTCACAAGCTATGAAATGATGCGTCGGGCGGCGTCGGCGCTGACGCCGTGGCTCGTCGAGCAAAACCTGACGCTTTACAGCCAGGCGGAAGGGATGCCCCGGAGCCGGATGCTGGAATTGTTCAAAGAGAATCCACGGTCGGTGCTGTTTGGGGTCGATAGTTTTTGGCAGGGCGTGGACGTGCCGGGCGATGCCCTGCAAAACGTGATTATCACCCGATTGCCATTCAGCGTGCCCGACCGCCCGCTGCTGGAAGCGCGGCTCGATGCGATCCGCGAGGCAGGCGGTAATCCGTTCCGCGATTACCAATTGCCCGAGGCGATCATCAAACTGAAACAGGGATTCGGCCGCTTGATTCGCACCAACCAAGATACAGGCATGGTGGTGATTCTCGATCCTCGGATTCGCACGAAACCCTACGGCAAGCTGTTTTTAGCTTCGTTGCCCCCATGCCAACAGGTGGTCGAGGCAGCCTGTATTACTAACCACAAAGACCATGAAGTATTATAACAAAGCCTAGCGACCAGCGGGAGCGAATCGAAGCCAACCGAGCGGTAGCTCGTATTGGTTGGCGGCCCTGCCGCCCTGTGAATAGAGCGAGTCTATCTCGTCGTGAAAAAACTTTGTGATCGCGCTATCAAAGTGATTGGAAAATCAGTTCCGGCAATCCGATTCCCAGGGCGATGCCGTACAAATAATCAGCCCAAAATAGGGATAGGATATTCGCCACAAAGATTAAGAGCACGAGCGGAAAGCTCAAAATCGCCAAGGGATGCAGTGTTTTAATCGCTTTCTTGGCATGTGCGAACAAATTCTGCGCATCCTGTGTCGAGGGGAACGCATGCATGCCGATCGAAACGCCTAGCCAAAGCAGGAAGTAGGATAGCGGATGTTCGATATGGAAAACCCGGTATGGCATAAAGGCAGGCAAACAAATCAATATGCATAAGGCCGAATTGATCAGCAAGGGGCCGACGCAAACTAAAAAGGCGGTGTTAAAGTTGTCGATTTCTTCGTGAACGACATATCCCGCCGGCGAATTCGACTCCATGAGGTCGCCCATGCGAAAGAAACACACGTCGAACACGGCCACGTGTCGAAGTTTGCAAAAAAACATGTGCGCCGCTTCGTGAACGATAACGCCGGGGAAGGTGGCAAGCGTAATGAGAAAGCCAGGAATAATCATTATGTTTTTGTCTGTTTTAAGGGTGCCGGAGCGTCGGGAAAACGTCGAAAATACTCTTTCGTGTCGATGATTTCGCGGGTTTGCAAACGATGGCGAATCCGCTCTTCATAACGTGTTTCTTCAATAGCCTGCTTGTCGATGGCTTTGGCTGCTTCCAGCTTTGCTTCAGCCTGACGGCGAAATTCGGCGTCGCCTCGCAAGGCATAAAGACAAGCTAACGCCGAGGCAACTTGAGCTTGTGCGGTTGCGTCCTGGGGACTTTCATTTGCCATTTCTTGGGCAATTTGCAGAAAACGATCGTAGTCCTTTCGATCAAAGGCCGCACCCGCGGCGGCTCTTTGCCGCAAATACGATACGCCGTATTCCGGGGGTAATTGGGTGCATTTCTGGAAGCAGCCTTCAGCTTTCTCACAATCGTCGTTCAAATACAACAATCCCTCGAAGAAAAACGACAACTGCCGCAGATCCGGTGACTCTGGCACATGGGCCGCGGCAGCAGACATCTGGGTTACGGCTTCGGCCATATCTCCATTATCAATTGCCGCGAACGCTGCCTTGGCTTCAAAATGACCTTGGAAGAATCGCCAGTTCCATCCAAAGGAGATCAAAACCAAAATCGCCAGCGCCAAAAAGAACATTTGAACCCAGCGGGGATAAGGGCGATTGCGGAAAAAGCTCACACAGCTCGGGCAGAAAGCCCGATGCTGTATTTTTTCACAAGCCACGTCCCCGTTGTCGGCTCCGCAATGCGTGCAGATCGTTGGATCTACATGGCGGACGAGGGATGACAAAATTTGCGTGCCTTTTTCTTCTACAAACGAATCGCAGCATGTTGAACATAACGTCCGACCTCGGAGGTCGAACGATTCGCTCATGGGATGTTCTTGGTTGCAGCATTCACAAGATAATAATCGCAATACACACCCCCTCGTGTGTCTGTTGTTATCAGTAGATAAGAAGCCCCCATTTCGATTAGATAAGCATTGTATGTCAAAAAACGAATCCATCAAGTAGACCGCATATTTTTCCGTGCCTCCGAGCTAATCGGTGAATGATTGAGAGGGGGGGAAGATGATGGGCAATTGCAACTATTCAGGGGGGTGTGGTTGACCGGGGGGATTGAGGGAATTACAGTAAACGGTATGTTCGCTAAACGGGTGATTCCCTGCCTTGATGTCAATCAAGGGCGGGTAGTAAAAGGCACGAATTTCCTCAATCTTCGCGATGCCGGAGATCCCGTGGAGGTTGCTGCGCGCTACGAAAAAGAGGGAGCCGACGAACTTGTCTTCCTCGATATCACGGCCAGCCACGAGCAGCGCGACATCATCCTCGACGTGGTTCGGCGGACGGCCGAGGTGATTTTCATGCCCCTGACCGTCGGCGGCGGCATCCGCACGATCGAAGACATCCGCGCGTTGTTGAATGCCGGATGTGATAAGGTGTCGATCAACTCGGCTGCTTGCCGCGATCCTGATTTCGTTCGCCAAGCCGCGCGGCGTTTCGGAAGTCAGTGTATCGTGGTGAATATCGACCCGAAACGGGTCATGAAAGACGGCCGGGAGTTTTGGGAAGTTCATATCAACGGCGGTAGGATCGGCACAGGGCTCGAAGCAGTCGCTTGGGCTCGCGAGGTCGAGCGTCTTGGCGCGGGCGAGATCGTTCTAACCTCGATGGATGCCGACGGCACGAAGGACGGTTACGATTTGGAGATTACCCGCGCCGTGGCCGATGCCGTTTCGGTCCCCGTGGTCGCCAGCGGCGGTGCGGGATGTCCCGAACATCTTGCCGACGCCATTCTGTTGGGAGGCGCGGATGCGGCCTTGGCCGCCAGCATCTTCCACTTCGGTGAATATACGATTGAAGAAACCAAACGAGTTATGCAACAACGCGGGGTACCTGTAAGAATGCTTGCAACGTGCAGTTAAACCGGCTGCTTGCCCTCGGATCACTAGCCCCTAGCCTCTAATCCCAAATCCCTAAATCCCTAGTTCTTTTCCATGTCCTCGAACGACACGATTCAGCAGCGATTACTCGGCAAACGCCAAGAGTTTGAAGTAGACAAGCTTTTTCGAGCGTTGGTGAAGCTCGAAGGGAGCGACCTTCATTTGAAAGTGGGGCGGCCGCCTTATGTCCGCGTGCATGGTACGCTGAAACCGTTGAACCGTGGCCCGATCGACACCGAGGAGATGGTGCGGTTGTTGTTCCCGATGCTTGAAGTACAAGAGCGTCGGAAGCGTATTTTCGACGAGGACGGCGGCGTCGACTTTGCCCATATCCTCGATCTGGAGGGCAAGCGTTGGCGGTTCCGCGTGAACGTGTTGCAGCAGATGGGGCAGATTGGTTTGGTCGCCCGGCGCGTCAACAACACGATTCCGACGTTCGACAAGCTTTTTTTGCCCCCGTCGTTGGCCGGATTGTGCGAACTCGACCAGGGCATGATTCTGCTGGCCGGCGTGACAGGTTCGGGCAAGAGTACGACGATCGCCTCGATGCTCGACTGGATCAACCACCGGTATGCCAAACACATCCTTACGCTCGAAGACCCGATTGAATTCACGTTTACCGACGACAAATGCGTGATCAATCAACGTGAGATCGGCATGGACGTGAAGGACTTCATGACGGGCATGAAACATGCGGTGCGCGAAGACCCCGATATCGTCCTGGTGGGCGAAATGCGCGACCGGGAAACGTTTGAAACGGCGATTCAGGCGGCCGAGACGGGCCACCTGGTGTTTGGAACGATTCACGCTTCGACCGCGCCGAGCACGATCGGCCGTATTCTCGACCTTTTCCCCCAGGATATGCATCCCGCGCTGCGAAGCGCGATGGCGTTCAACATGAAGGCGATTATCGCCCAGAAGTTGTTGCGGTCGATCAAGCCCGGCGTGGGACGCGTGCCGACCAACGAGATCATGACCTTCACGCCGACCGTTCGCAAGCTCCTTTTGGAAGCAGAGGACGAGAAGCTGCCCGACGCCATCCGCATCGGCAAGGAAGAAGGCATGCAGGATTTCACGATGAGCTTGCGCGACTTGGTCGAGCGGGAAATGATCGACCGGGCCACGGCCTTTGAAGTTGCCCCGAACGCCGAAGCATTGAAGATGGCGCTCAAGGGCATTTCGTTGAAGGAATCGGCGATGTTGTAAGAGCGTGGCGAGGCATAAGAGGCAAGAGGCGACAGGCGAAGATTCGAGATTGGATGAAACGCCCCGTGATCGTCATCGCGGGGGAACGGAACAGAGTTTAACGGCCGGGCGCGACCGGCTAGGGCGACATGAGAAAACTACTCCGCACATTTCCGCTGATCGCCGTTCTCGGCGCTGTTTTATTGTTGGACGCCGGCGTCCTGCTGGCGGCCGATGGCGAATGGCCCGCCGTCTCGTTGGGTAAGGATTTTCGTGGACCGGGCTTTTACCTCAGTTGGATCAAAATTTTAGCTTGCTGGCTCGTGTTTTTGGCTTGGGCGGGCACTAGCGATTGGCTCAGCACGGATTGCCAAACCCTGAAGCTGAACTATTTGCGTTGGAATCCCATTGTGTTCGGCAGTTTCATGGCCGCCTTTGTGCTGGTGTGGCTCATTCCTTATTTTTGGGTGGGTTTTCTGCTGCTGTTGGCCGCCTATATCGGGCCGTTGGCCACCTATATCGTGCTGCGGAACAAATCGGTTGACAACAACCAGCGCGTCCTTACGCCGGAGCATCTTCGCTTTTTGATTGCGACGAAACTCAACAGCATCGGCCTGAAGATAGCGGTTGAGAAGCAGGATCCCAACGAAGTGGGATCGCCGGTCAAGCTTTTCGCCCGGGGCGGTCCCGACGAGCGGACCGACAACGCCCGATTGCTGTTGGCGCGTCAATCGCCCGGTTTCCGAGTGGCACGGGAAATTCTGGCCGAAGGTTTTGCCGGCCGTGCCTCGGCCGTGATGCTGGATTATGCCCAGCAGGGCATCGCCATGCGAATCATGGTCGATGGCGTATGGATTCCACGCGAG
>CAYWGR010000200.1:0-3492 GCA_964458015.1 uncultured Planctomycetaceae bacterium | reverse complement strand
CTTAAGATGCTGTGCGGTTTAAATCCGAAAAACCGCCAGGCTCGGCAGGAAGGCGCGTTCACGGCGGAGTACGAGTCGGCGAAGTTCGAGGCCTCGTTCACTTCGCAAGGAACGCCCACCGGCGAGCGTGTTTTGATCCAATTCGAGGACAACAAGATCCGATTCAAAACGCTCGACGAATTGGGAATGCGAACGAAGTTGCAGGAGCAACTCAAGGAGCAGCTCGAAGCGAAGAAGGGCTTTGTATTTCTGTCGGCCATGCCTAGCAACGGGTTGCGAACGACGTCCGACGTTGTGCTGCATTCCTGCGATCGCTACATACGCGAGTTTGCAACGGTCGAGGAGGAAACGAATCCCTATCAGCCGGTGGAAAACGTTCCCGTCACGACCTACAAGGCGGCCGAGGGTCAATCGCCAGCCGACGTGCTGGTTCGGCTTTTCCGCATGGAACCGAACGTGGTGGTGGTGCGCGATCTGATCAATGCGCAGACTGTCAGCATGTTGTGTCAGGAGATTGCCGAGGACGAGCGGCTCATCATCAGCACGGTTCGCGCGAAAGACAGCGCCGAGGCGTTGTTGCGAGTTTTATCGTTGGGCGTGCAACCGGCGGAATTCGCCAAAACGGTCACGGCGGTGCTCAACCAGCGTTTGGTGCGTAAGCTTTGCGATTCCTGCAAGGAGGCCTACGCTCCGACGGCCCAGATGCTCCAGCAGTTGGGCATTCCGGCCGGCCGCGTGCAGGCTTTTTACCGTCCGCCGACGCCGAATCCCCAGGAGCCGAAGGAGCCGTGCAAGGTTTGCGGCGGCATCGGCTATTTGGGCCGAACCGCCATCTTCGAGTTGCTCGTCGTGGGGCCCGCCGTCCGCAAGGTTTTGGCATCGAGTCCGAAGCTCGATCTTTTGCGTCAGGCTGCTCGAAAAGACGGGATGAAGAGTCTCCAGGAAGAAGGCGTGTTGCTGGTGGCGAAAGGCGTAACTTCGCTGCCCGAGTTGATGCGTGTGATGAAGCAATAGGAGAAAAGCTCCAAGGAACAATGACCAATGCTCAAAGAATGAAATACTACTTAGCTAAATAAAAATCAGTGTAAGAAAGGAAAAATGGGAAAGCGGTAAAAGGGAAATATGAAAAAGAAAAACAGGGGAAGACATTTGCCATTCATTTCCATTTTCCCTATTTTCCTTTTTTCCTCTTACACTGATTGTGATTCCATCAAGTAGCTAGAGTGTTATAAAAAAAGATACTTGAACATTGATGCTTGAACATTCAACTTTTACCTACGGCATTCTATGAGTTCTCTATTGACCATCCTGATGTTTGTGATTCTTCTGGCGTGCGTGGCCACGTGCTACGCCGACGGAATGTGGAGCAACGCCCTGCGTTTGATCAACGTGGTGACGGCGGCCCTTTTGGCGATGAATTTTTTCGAGCCGGCCGCCAAATGGCTCGATGAATGGCAGCCTTCCTACACGTATGTTTGGGATTTTTTAGCGCTCTGGGGGCTTTTTGCGCTGTTCCTGGCGGTCGGACGCGAGTTGACCGACCGGATCTCGCGGGTGAATGTGCGTTTTCTCAAGCTTGCCGACAAGATCGGCAGCGGCTTTTTCTCGTTGTGGATCGGTTGGGTCATGGTCTGCTTCACGATGGCGACTTTGCATACGGCCCCGATGTCTCGCGTATTCCTGTTCGATGGATTCCATGCCGAAGAGAGAATGTTTTTAGGTCTTGCGCCCGATCGCCAGTGGCTTGGGTTCACGCAGAAGGAATCGATGGGGGCGTTTTGCCGTTCCGCGACGGAAGCCGAATGGAAACAAGAGAAATACGTGTTTGATCCGCACGGCCAATACATGCCTAAGTATGCCACGAGGCGTGCGAACATTCAGGCGAATCTTGCACAAAACGACACGTTGCGCGTCAATCCTTGACGAGAACAATTATGCGCCCCGGCGTTCCTGACGTACATATCACGGATTCGCAAGACGCTGAAATGGCGTCGTATCGGCCGCTGGCGGTTCAGGCCGTGCTAGGGCTGATTTTTGGGTTATTGTCGCCGTTGGCGATGGTGGATCCGATACTCTGGGGGATTCCCGTTCTGGGAATATTCTTTTCCTATTGGGCGATGCGCCGCATCAAGAAAAGTTCGCAGGCAATGATCGGTTGGAAAATCGCCATTGCCGGTTTTATGTTTTCCTTGCTGTTTCTCGCGGCCGCTCCCTCGGATTGGCTGTATTATCGATGGATGGTCAGCCAGGAAGCCCGGCAATTCGCCGCCCTGTGGTTCAAGTATGTCGTGCAAGACGAGCCGGCAAAGGCCCATCAGTTGACCGCCGCTCCGCAAATGCGTCAGCCGCTGGATAATAAACTCTGGGCGTACTATCGCGGCAACGTGCGACAGCGGCGAGAGTTGGAAAATTATGTGAAGTCGCCCGCGGTGCGAACGTTGCTTGCGTTGGGGGCTCGTGCTCAGGTGCGTTTCTATCAAACGGCCGGCCAGGCCCGCAACAACGATAACGATCAAGTGGAGCAAATTTTCGCAGTCACCTATGAGGAAGACGGAGAACGCAAATCGTTCTTCGTGCTTGTGCGGATGTTGCGAATGAAGCTGAAAAGTGGCGGGGCCGAGTGGCGCATTCTTGGCGCCGAGGGCGGTATTCGACCGGAAGGTTGGCAAGAAACAACCTCCAAACAATTTGGATAAGAATCCATGGTGGCGCATGTGCGCCGCTTGTATTTGTCCTTGGCCGGCAAGAAGCCGGATCGGCGGAAAAACATGCTCGATCGGATACGGCGGTTGAAAGGGGAGATGCGCGTTCAAGCGGCGGCCCTGAGGGCCGAACAGCCCGATCCGGATCAAGCAAGCCGGATGATCTTCCAGCATGTGGCTGCCCTGCCGGAATATGAAGCGGCAGGGACCATTATGTTGTATCTCGACATCCGGACCGAAGTGCGAACACGTTGGTTCCTGCCTTCGGTTTGGGAAGCCGGCAAGCGGGCGGCGATTCCCTATTGTGAAAACGGCGAGATCGAATTATTCGATTTTACGCATCCCGACGAGTTGACGCCCGGCACCATGGGCGTTTTAGAGCCGAAGCAGGAGTTGCGCGGCATTCCAGCGCGAAAGATCGATCCCTCGGAACTGGATATGATCATCGTGCCGGGATTGGCATTCGATCGTCGGGGTAATCGGCTTGGGTACGGCAAGGGCTACTACGACAAACTTCTACAACGCACAAGCGGTCCCGCCTTGAAGGCCGGCGTGTGTTTCGAGTGTCAGCTATTCGACGAGGTTCCGGCGTTGCCGCACGACATGCACATGGATGCTATTGTGACCGAAAAATCGGTGTATCGCGTTCCTTGCCATAAGGAATGAATCCGGCGATTATTCGGTTTCCATGGCGCGGATTTTGTAGATCAGCGCGCGGCGGCTGATGCCGAGTTTTTTGGCGGCGTGGGTGCGGTTGTTGTGGGTGATCTTGAGGGCCTCGGCGATGATG
>CAYWGR010000199.1:0-9733 GCA_964458015.1 uncultured Planctomycetaceae bacterium | reverse complement strand
TTGCTGGCTCGGGCGAATAGTTCGGCTTGCAGCCGGTGCAATAAACGCCGAACACTTGCGAGGGACGGCGCGTGGGGCATAAAAAACCGGCCACGGGCGTTGCCAATCGCTTGCTGTTGGCGGTCACGCGGTCTGCATCCGACGTTGCGCCGAGGCCCAATTGATACAACGCCGTCTGCTCCATGAAGGGCAATGAGGAAAAGATCCAACCGCCGGGCTGACGATTGCCGGCCCCGCGGTCGGGATCGCCGACCCAACTCGGCCCCCAGCCGCCGCTAGGGAAGAACCCGTTCGCACTTTCGTGGTTCAGGCACGCCAAGCCAATCTGCTTCAGATTGTTGCTGCATTGCAACCGGCGCGCTGCCTCGCGCGCCGATTGCACTGCCGGCAGTAGCAAGGAGATGAGAATGCCGATGATCGTAATCACCACAAGCAGCTCTACAAGCGTAAAACCATGAACTATTTTGGGAGTTGTCGATTTGGGATTTGGGATTTTATTTCTTGGCAACATGGTAGTAGATCCTCATTGTCTAACGATTATCTTCTGCGATCTCTTGACCTTTGCACAGCCAATGAGACAAGGCCGACCATCTGGAGGCCGAAATCCAAACCAATCAAGCTGACCGGCCGGTCCATTATCCAAGCAAACATCAATAAAATCCCAAATCTCCAAATCCTAAATCTACTTTTGCTTTCGCCATGCATAAGCCAACAGGCCGATAATGCCTGATATCATTATTACTATCGTGCTAGGTTCTGGTACTACCATGCCGACAAACCGAATTTCGCCGAAGCCGACCATTGCTTGAGCATTGGCGGCATTATAGGCAACCATGTTTTGCAACCGGACCGATTTGACATTCGATGCGGTGAGTGCGAAATTCACACCGGGATCATCCGTGGCTGTGGCTGCTTCTTCATAGCCTGGGGTAAGGGTGCCTGCGGACGTGTAATTGACGCCATCGGTGGAGACATAGATGGCGGCCGAGTAAAGGCTCCGTCCCGTATCATCGCCGCCGTACTGCCAGAAATGCCCATACGAAATGTTGACGGGGGTGGCGAAGTCATAGGTGACGGTTGCAAAATCCTTCTCGCCTAAATTGCTCACGTAATTCAATGTAAAACCAGGCACACTGGTGTTGGAGGCGGCATTGGTTGGCCAGGAAGCGGGAACCGCGTCGCCATTGTCGACCAGAGATGAATCGCTAAGACCGCTGCCATCGATGGTCTTCGACGCGGAAACGTTTGTTCCGGTCCCATCCGAATAGTGGCTATTGTCCGAGGCCGAGGTAGGATTCAGAATAACGTCCGCATGGACGAATCCGCTTGCGCCGATGCAAACCAAAACGGCCGAAGCCAGCAGAGAAACACGAAACGTTTTCATAAGACCTTCCTTCAGAATAGAGAAACCTTTTGTGCCGCATTCGGGCCGCCGACAACACGCCGGCGATATTCATCCCAAAATAACGGCCGCAAGAACAAACGAGCTGTGCGAGCGTCAAAGTTTTCAACGGACGATCAAAACGCCTCCTTTCCGGTCGAGGCATGTGCTTTTGAATCGGCTTTGTCATTGTTGAAATTGACCGCCAATTCCAATCGCGGATCGCCCAGCATGATCCAATCGGAAAAAATATCGTCTCCTCCATCCGTGGCGATCAGCGTCAAAAAGCGGTCTTCCTTGCGGATAGGAATGTTGACGGGCATCGCCACGAATTTATTGGAAATTTCACGACGGCAAAATCGTTCTTTCCCGTCGAATAAAATCCAAACGTCGGCCGATCCCTCCGATGCATTACCCAAGACGGCGAGGAAACGGCGGATGGTTGCGTCAGGATTAGCTTTTCGGATTGCTTCCAAATTGAAGGTCACGCCTTTGTTGGAATGAATGAACAAGTAGCAATGTTCCTTTTGGGCGTAGTCGATGATGCCGAGCGTCGTTCGGCTCGATGCGCCGGCGGTGGGAACATCGCCGCTGCCCGCCCATAAATAGTGGGCGGTTCGATTCGCTGTTTTGGGACAATCTTCAAACAGATGGCCGGCCGAATCGACTTGCACCGGACCGTGGCTTCCGTCCGGGATAAATACGCCGTCGATAAAAGGCAATCCATCGACGCGATGATATTTTCCATCGCCCAAGGGGAACGGGAACCTCGCGTCGCCGGTGGCCGTCGGATCAATGTAATCTACCGCGGTATTTCGCTTGCCGGTAGTTGCATCAATGCCTGCATTTCGTTTGCCGGAGAAACCATTGCCGCCGGCCACGATATCGACCAGATCGAGCATCTTGATAGTCGGCTGTAGCGTTTTCTGATGGGGAATCTCGCGCACGAAACCGGCCGAATCAGCAGGCGTTGCAAACGTCACAAGGTTTTTTTCTTCTTTGGAACCGGCGGCAGTTTTCCGCACACAAACCGATTGGTTCTTGCCTAGTATTCGTGGTTGACCTTCAGGAATGCCTTTCGTGGAAACGATCTGCACCCGGACAAGTCCCTGAAAAACATGCGATGTAGTGGTTCCTTCCTTGCTTACCTCGACGCCGAACTCCGTGCCAAGGTCGGTCACTGTGGCCAAGGGCGTTCGCACGGCGAAAGCAGGGACGGGGGATTGGGGACGGGGGGCGGGAGAAGACGAGGGATTTGGGATTTGGGATTTCGGGATTTCGGGATTTGTTTCACTAGCCACTTTTTCTGACCCCTGACCCCTGACCCCTGACCCCTCCTTGCTGGCCACTTTTTCTGACCGCTGACCGCTGACCGCTGACGGTTTTTTCTCTAATCTGGCGGTGAGCTTGCCGAGGGAGAGAAAACCACCGTCGCGGGAATCGACTTCATACGTGACGGGCCCCTGCAAGATCACTTTCGCCCCGGAATCGTAGGAGATTTCCATTAGGCCGGAATCCAATGCATACTTGCGGCCTCGAGAAACGCCCGCCCCGTATTCCGTGGACGTGTTGGGGTCGGACCATCGTACATCCACCATGCCGGTCACGCGCCCGATCAATTCCAGGTCCGACTTAACTGCCGATGGCATGGCTGATTCAATTCTGCTGGCAAGCGGCGTTGAATGCGTCACCGTGACTAAGGAAGCCACCAAAATCAGCAAGCCCGTGAATATCCCGCCGATCAGATACGACAAAAATACTTGCTGGGGAAGATATTGCACCGCGCCGTGGTAGGCGTTGCCAAGCAATCCCCAAATCGGCCACGGCGGTGTGACAGGCTCAGATTCCGCTTCGATGGCTCGGATCGCACGATCAATGCAACTCTCAAGCTGGGCCGAGTCCTCGCGGAAAAATTCCGTCAATAGTGCATCCATCAACTGATAGTCGGCCAACAGGCGATATTGTTCCGAAGTCAAACCATCGGGAGCGTTCACTTCGGACGTTGTATCCAGAATCTCACTGGCAATCGCATCGAAATCGTTATCGTAGGATTCGGGAGGATTCATGCGTCGCGTCCTCCCTCGTCAAGCTTGTGCAAAATACATTCCAAAAGCTTTGAACGAGCCCGCTGCAAACGCTTTTTGACGGCCTCATCGGTGATATTCAGCCGTTCGACCATTTCCGCACGCGACAGATGTTTCGCATAGCGATGGACGATGGCCTCGCGCAGCAACTCGGGCAAATCCGTCAAACATTGCCGCAAGCATTCCAACTTCTCGTCAAACCGATCGCCCGACTGTCGGTGAAGGGCCGAGAGCCGTTTTTCGAATTGCTCCAGCATCATCTCATTGCAGACGCATTTCGTTGCGGCTGACTTTCGACGATGGGCCAACACCAATTTTCCTGCAATCCCGCGAAGCCAGGGCCCAAAGGGACGACTACGGTCAAACCGGTCGATGGTTTGCCACGCCACGAGCATCGTATCCTGGAAAAGGTCGTCCACGGTTGCCGGATCTCGCATCGCCGAACTCAAATAAATCCTCAGCATGGCCGCATTCTCGCGGACAAGGACCTCGAACAGGTTTTTGGAGTCGGCGTTCACGGCGGCATTTGATGCATGGGGGCAGACAATTCACCTTCTACCTATTATTGTCAGCAAACCGAGAAAAGGGGACAAGGAATTTTTTGCCGTGGTCCACCGAAGATAAATAATCCAGAAGGCGGGGCGAAACAGGACGAATACCCCCCCCTGTTGTGTGCTGTATTGCCGGTGCAGCCCTCTGGGGCTAATTAATTCTGTTGCGGAAATGCCGTAGGCCGGGGGTCATTTGGATCGCAGCGAAGAATCTTCCGCATTTTACGAGATTCTTCGCTGCGCTCAGAATGACAATTTGGCTTTCCGCAACGGAAACTAATTTGCAATGCAGAACGCAATAGAATGAATTGGACGAGGCTTTTAGTTTTTCGGCAGGCAGCTAGTGAAACGGTAGATGCCTGAAGCCGCTTCGCAGTGGAAGAGACCATTGGCAACGGTAGGTTTGGTAATGCCGGGCTGTGATTCAACAGGCTGCCCGCTTTCGCGGACGAGGTTCAGGTCCGTCGTGGGCAAGAGGACCGTCGCGGTCGTGTTGGCCGGTACGACGAGATCCCAGGTCAGGGTGTTGTCCTCGACTCGCCAAATGCTGACGATCTTGCCATAGCCGGTCATTAGAGAAGCGTCCACCTTTTTCAGACCGCTTTCAATGCCCGGCGCAGCGGTAAAATGCTGGAAACCCGGGGCCTGCTCGTCGTAACGAATGCCGGCAAGCCCTTCTGTGAACCAGAGCCCGACGGAGATCATCGTGTTATGAATCTGTGAGTTGTCGCCGTCCCACTCTTCCCAAACCGTGGTAGCGCCGTTGCGAATCATGTTTCCGAAACTGGGAAAATCCTCTTTAGTGAACATGAGCATCAGCAGATCGTTGCGCCGCTGCTGAATAAGATGCTTCGTCATGAAATAGTTGCCGTGCATACCCGTATTCAAATGCCCCTTGCGTGTGACGACGATGTCATGCTCCAAGGCCGACATGACTTTCGGCACCATGTCTTGGGGAGTAATGCCGAACAGCATCGGCAATACGAGATAGGTTTGCTCCCCGTTGGCATAGGTGGCGCCATCTGCATTCAAAAACCGCTGATGCAGCCGAGCGGCAAGTTCTTTCGCTTGGGCCTCGTAAATCCCCGCCTGGGCATCATCGCCCACGACATGGCCGATCTTGCCTGCAAGCTGCAAGCAATAGACGAGGTAGCAATTATTGAAGAACAGGGTTGAGCGATCATCGACACGGCCCTGCCCCTGCTTGCGCCCCGGGGGCACCCAGTCGCCCAAAAAGTTCCACTCAGGCGAGCCCGCGCAACCGAGCCCCACGTAGGACTGCAAGATACCGTCGCCCATTTTCGTGTTGATGAACGCCAGCCATTTCTTCATCACGGGCCAGTTTTGCTCCAGCGGCCGCCGGTCGCCATACGTGACATAAATCTGCCACGGCATGGTGATGCAAAAACCGCTCCAGACCGGACCGCCGCCGGCCTCTTGGGAGAAGGGCACGGTATAGGGCACATCACCTTGAGCATTCTGCGCGTCGCGCCAGTCGGCGGCCCACTTCGCATAGAACGGGTTTGTGCGGAAGTTGAGCATCCCCATTTCCATCGAGGTGCCCGAGTCACCGCCGTAGCCGAGCCTTTCGCGGTGCGGGCAATCGACCGTGTAGCCGCCAAGGCTGAGACATTTATAGGTCCAGCAGATCATCTCGTGAATTTGGTTTAACAGTGGATTATCGCATGAAAAGGTCGAGCCGGTCTCATAGTTGGTCGTAACCAGCCGGCCGCTGACTTCTTCCGGCTTTGGAGCGCGCGGCAATCCCTTGACGATTACATAACGGAAGGCCGCATAATTGAAACGGTTGCAGAACCGACCGCCGCCGTCTTTTGCCACATAAACGCTCTGCTGGCCATAGGTCTGAAACTGACCGTTCGGCAGCTTTTTGTCGGCAAACTCCATCGTGATTTTCGTTCCGCGTTTCACCTCAGGAGGCACGGTCAACGCAAACCAGCCGGTGTAATTGCGGCCCATATCGAGGACGAATCCGCCGTCACAGGGCTGCACTCCCGCGAGATGGATCTCGTCGAGCATACGGTTTGGCTCCATCATCTGCGCGGCGATGATCGGCGTGGGTGGATGATGAACCGTCGCTGCCTGCCAGTTCGTGTCGTCGTAATCCGCCGCATTCCAGTTAGGAACATCTTTCTCGGCCTCGAACAACTCGCCGCCGTAACCGCCGCTGGTGCCTATGCCGAGAGGCGTGATAGGACTCGGCTTTGCCTTCCACGTGGCATCGGTGACAATGTTAATCGGCGCAGTTTTATCGAACGACAGACTTGCATTGGCCTTTACCAACGGACCGACTTGGCCGACGTTCTTAAGCACGCCCAACGACCATCCCCGGCCAAGCCATAAACCGATGCAATTTTTGCCTTGAATCAAGTGTTTGGTGATGTCGTAGGTCAGATAGAGTCCGCGTTTGCCGTAGTCGGATACCGCCGGCGTCAGTACGTCATCGCTTATCTTTTGGCCGTTCACATGGAGTTCAAAATTGCCCAAGGCGCACACGTGGATCATGGCCCTGGTGGGAGCCTTTTCGAGCGTGACCGTTTTGCGCAGCCAAGGCAATGGTCCTTGGTTGTCCTTCATCCAATTCACACCGATCCACTCGCCGCTCCAATCGGCGGCGGAAAGCGGCCCCACGGTGAACGAGGCCGGCGCGCTCCACGGCGACGGATCGCCCGCTTGATCCCATACGCGAACCTTCCACCAACATTGCGCCCCCTTGGTCAGCGGTTTGCCTCCGTAGGGCATCCACTGGGATTGATTCTTCGCAACGCGGCCCGAGTCCCACCATGTTCCTTGCTCGGCGGCAAGTGCCTCGGGCGAGTCGGCCGCCAACACCTGGAATGCTGTTTGCGTAAGGCCACGCGCGCCAACCGGAATCGTCCAGGAAAAACGCGGCTGTGCCCGATCGATACCGAGCGGATTTGTCAGCCCCTCGCATCGAAGCTGCTCCGGCGCGGCGGGAGCGCCTTGCGAAATGGAGGACAGACAGACCATTCCCGCAGCCAACGCCGGCAACAGATTCATTCCACGCATCGTTGAGATTCTCCTTCTTGAGTATCCTGCTATCATAGCTGAAAAGATCGCAGATTTCTAGAATACCGATCCCAACGAAAAAAAGCGCAATCGTTGGCCAGAATGGCTAAAAGAGGAGAGATTGGGCTGGTCGCATGCCAACCCTATTGCACTCTAATTCGCCCATGCCCCCTTTCTTCGCTTATTCGCGCCCTCGGCAGGCGCAGACATTCTTGCGGTTGAAAACAGACCCTTGACGCTATCGGCGCCAATAGCCGGTATGCTCGCTTATTGCCCGATAGTTTTTCAGGCTCGTCGGCAAGGCATCAACGAGCAAAGGAACCGTGGATGGTTCCGTAACTAGGAGACTGGCGCACCAGGTGATCGCGTTGTTCGTCGGGTCGTCACATATTCGGAGATGTACCAGATCACGAGTACGCCGCCGGCTCCGACCATCGTGCCTGCGCAAATAGGCGCCATCGACGTGGCTTTGCACGATGTCACCATCTCGATTACCTGGACCATCATCCCGGCAATCACAAACGATAGACCGAGGAAAATCTTGGACATTTCTTGTGCCTCCCGTTTAGTGTAGCGTTTTGGAATCGCACACAACTATATTATACCTTTCCGCATTTCTCAGCCGGAGGCGAGAAGTTCACCGATCTCTGCGAGGAATAAGAAGCTTAAGCCCATAACTCTTTGCCCCCTAGAGAAATATACGACTCCGATCACGCGCAACAATCATTCTCGGGAGGGATGGGGGGGAGTGGGGGGGCTTGCCAAGCTCGAACTCTTTTGTTGTCGTCGTTGCCAAACAACCTTTCCACGATCAATCTAACGACAACAAATCGAGACAGACCTATTTCAATTTGTATTTTGAGATCGAGCATAGGCGCCGAGCGTCAGTCTTTGCTCGACAGGCCGATACTCTTTGGACGCCGAGTAACGGTACTGCCAGGCAAGGGGTGGTTCGTTTTCATTTCTCGACACACCTGGTACTTCAGGCAAATGGACGTCATCCCTCGATAAACGGCTCGTAGCAGCGAGGATTGCCTTTGGCGTCAGGTGATAGTCGTGCTTGGCGGCATTGATGAACAGGGAAAAATCAGCCCGTTGAAACACATTGGTTTCCGGATCGAGCCGAGTGTCATTATTGCGACTGAAACCACCGCTAAACCAGTTGTAGCTGCCAGTGACGTTCTGCAATAACGCGCCGGCACGATTGCCGACCAGAGCTTGGTTGTTCTGCCTACTTCCCCCATCACTGATGAGATTTCCAATAAAGCTGGTCTTTGCCTTGGGAGCGGATAGCTCCACCACCGACGAGCTAAATGGTGTAACAATGGTATTGAAGGCAAGATACAACATGCCATCGTGTTCCTTGCCGCCATCCTGGCCAAAGTGGATTACAGCCCGATTCCCTCGGAACTGAGGGCTCTTAACAACGATGTTGCCCAACAATACGGCGTGGCTTTCCGGCCGGACCGTCTCGGCGGCGTCCACCAGATCGAATTCACGATTGGCCGAATCATGAATCGAACAGTATTCCACGCGCGTATAATGTGCTCGGCTTTTGACGTTGTGACCCGTCAGACTGGAGTGGATCTCGCAAAAGCGAAGCACAACGCTAGTGCCGCCTAGATAGAGGTTGTGGTTGTAGCCCGGCTCGCTCTGGTCTCCGTTATGATGGATCTCGCAGTACTCGATCTGCTGGTCAACAGCCATCGCGGGGCTGCCGTCGCCATTGGACATGATTCCCATGTCGTTGTGGTGGATCGTGCAATGGCGGATTTTGATGTGATTAGCCTGGTTGATTCGTACCCCCGCGCCATTGTGCGAACTATTATGAGCGCCTGTTAGCTCGAAACCTTCCAGTGTGATATTGTCAGTGCCCGGATTAAACTGAAAAATTGCGCGCGGCGTACTTCCCACACCGCTGTAATCGAAATTCTTGCCGGAGATCGCTACCCAGCGTGTGCCTTTATTAGGCACGGCGCGAAAGGTGATGTTCTTCTGCCGGACGTAGATGGCCGTTTGTTCGTAGGGCCGGCCGCCTTCACGCGGATAGACGAGAATGATGTCGCCTGGCTGAGCTTTCGCATTGGCATCCTCGATCCGTGAGAATGTTTTCCCTGGCCCGACTTCCAATGTGGCCGCCGATGCGGGGACATTGCACCAAGAAATGATTGTGGCGGCCATGACGCGAAAAATAAGCCGCAAGGGCACCTGGTAATAGGATCCGTTTGCAGATTGGACTCGCTGGAACATTTTCGAGGCCTCGCGCATGCCATCCTTCCGGAGTACAACCATTCTAACGCATTCTTTAGGCCTAGGAAATAGTGGGAAATTTGCCGGGAACAATGACTGACGCTGCCGGCTTGTACTCCTCTCAGTCATGATGAGAAATCATGCTGCGTTCTTAGAATAAGAATGATAATAATGCAACGATCAATCTTTTGAGTCAAACCGGTCATGCTGACGCCGCCACCATCGGCGAAAACTGCCGCCGGGTACTTGGGGCAACTCGCGTCCGCGGGTCCAGGCACCTAGCTTGTCGGGATGCCAAGGTAGATATTTGGCCATCCGCACGCCGAGCCGCACACCGAACATCATCCACTGATATCGAACGGGCCCGGCCATGAACCACGCCCAAACCGCCCAAATGAGTCGCTCACTCCAGGAGTTCA
>CAYWGR010000198.1:0-10032 GCA_964458015.1 uncultured Planctomycetaceae bacterium | reverse complement strand
GGGAGAGGGGAGATTGTTGTCACTGGCCACTAGCCACTGGCCACTGGCCACTTTTTTCTCCCCACTCCCCTCTTCTCTCTTCTCTAACCTAGCGGTCAGCTTGCCATGCGAGAGGAATCCGCCATCTTTCGAGGTTACTTCATACGTAACTGGGCCTTGGAGAATGACTTTCGCGCCGGTATCGTAGGAAATTTCCATCAGGCCGGAGATCAGGGAATATCTGCGGCCAAGGGGAACAAGTTCAGTGACAGCGGCTGTATTCGAGGCGTCCCACCGCACATCAGCCATGCCCGTAATCCGGCCAATAACCACATCCTTGGCGGAGTTTGCTTTGGTCAAGGAGTGGACTGTCGCGGGAGCAATCCGAGCGGGCTGATTGTCCGCGATTTGCGTGTAATGTCGAACGGAAATCCACGAACCGAGCAAAAGACCAAAGCCCGTCAATAAAATGCCGATCAGATAAGCTTGTACCCAATCCGAGGCAAATGAGCCGATTGCATGGTGGAAAGCATTGCCGAGATGCGAGATCGGAGGAGGAACGAAGACCGGTGAGGCGACATGAACATCCTCCTCCGCATCGAACGCCGTGGGAGTGGCTCCGACAATTGGCGTCCTCGTTTGGGCTCGTTCGATCAAGGCCCCGTCTTTTTGATGTTCGACTCCCGCCCAATCGAGCAATAGGCTCCATTGATGGATCAAATTCAAGTAAAGGTCGCAGGCGTCGATATTCTGCCGGATCAGTTCTTCGAGACGGGCGCCTTGCTCGGGCGATAACCGGCCGGCAAGACTCGCCGTCACCAACTGCTGCATTTCCTCGACCATTTGGGGATCAGGCGGAAGGCGGTCTTTCATGCGTGGTCCTCCCGGCGCATGGCCTTCTCGACGCAGTCGTACAACGACCGACGGGTGCGTGCAAGCGTTTTTTCGACGGCCGAAACATTTCGCCCGAGCTTTTCGGCAACCGTTTTTACCGTCAAGCCAAAAACGCAATAAAGTTGCACCACTTGTCGCTTGAATTCACTGAGTTGGGCCAAGCAGTCGATCAAGTGCGATTGCCGGCTTGCCAGCTCCTCGCAACGAACAGCCGCTCGGTCGGCCAGTACATCGAGCAATTCGGAATCAAAGCGGACTCGCTCTCGTCCCGCCTTTTTGCGATACGAAAGCACTTCGTAATAGGCAATCGTGCGCGCCCAGGCGCGAAAATCGGTATGGGGGGCAAACCGATCAAACTCTTCCCATAGCAATAGCGAGGTGTTTTGGCTGATTTCGTCGGCGGCAGCCACGTTGGGAACCAAAGAAAGAATATAGCCGTAGATGCTCCGCTCGTGTTCTTGGAACAGACGGGCAAATTCCTCACGGCGATGTTCAGAACCCGATTCTTGAGATGTCATGAATGCTATCCCGGCCGGGGCATTGGCAGCTCATCAAGAGCAGGACAATTCCTCTTCCCCACAGTCTTAAGGGCCAAGTCGGCCCCTTTCCGGACAAAATTCCGTGGATAAATGCCAATCCCCCCACTCCAGCCTCTAATTTCCCATGACATCCGGGCCCCTGTCTATTTTTTTCTTTGAAAAATCGAGGTTAATGCCGGAGTTTTTTCGTTTGAGGTGTCCATCTATTGCCACGTATAAACTACCCCCTATGTATCTATGGCCTGTACACCCGCATGGCTGGCGCTTTCGGGTTCTTTTTCGCAAATACACCGGCGCTAACGGAACGCTAACACTACGGCCATAGGGCTCTAACAGGAGTCTTATATGCTTCATGGGGATTTTTGATTTTAACACGACCACGAGTAGGAGAGTCACGATGCAATTTCTAGGGAAATGGAGCCGTATCGCAGTTTTGGGATTGATTTGCTATGCGGGGAATTGGGTCATGGGGCAACAAGCCAAGGCCGAGGATAACGCTGCTTCCGCCCTTCCTGGTTATGAAAAAACCACGGGCGTTGAAGGCAATCTGAACAGCATTGGTTCCGATACGCTGAACAATTTGATGACGTATTGGGCCGAATCGTTCAACAAGAATTATCCAGGCGTCAAAATCCAAGTCGAAGGCAAGGGCTCGGCCACGGCGCCGCCCGCATTGGCGGCCGGCACGGCCCAGCTTGGCCCCATGTCGCGAAAAATGAAGGCCGAAGAGGAGGACGCCTTCGAGAAAAAGCACGGTTTCAAGCCGACCAAGATCAGCGTTGCCTTGGACTGCTTGGCCATTTATGTACACAAAGACAATCCGATTCATGGATTGACGCTTGCCCAGGCCGACTGCATTTTCTCGAAAACACGCAAAAGCGGCTACCAAGACATCGACACATGGGGGAAAGCCGGTTTGACGGGCGCTTGGGCTTCGTTGCCGATCAGCCTTTACGGTCGTAATTCGGCAAGCGGCACCTATGCCTTCTTCAAGGAGCATGTACTTGCCAAGGGCGACTATAAAGATACCGTCAAAGAGCAACCCGGTTCGGCCGCGGTCGTCAATGGCGTAGCCGCCGATCGGGCTGGCATCGGCTACTCGGGCATTGGCTATCGTACGTCCGAGGTTCGGGCGATTCCGCTGGCCAAAGACGGCAAAGCTCCGCTTGTCGAGCCCACGTTTGCCAACGCCCTGAACGGTTCGTATCCCTTGGGCCGTACGCTCTACATTTATGTGGCGAAGAAGCCGGGCGAACCGTTGCCCAAGCTGATCGAGGAATTTCTGAAGTTCGTGCTCTCGCGTGAAGGTCAGGAAATCGTCGTCAAGGACGGTTACGGCGTGTTGCCGGCCAAGGTCATCGAAAAACAACTGGAACAGTTGAAATAAGCTGTGGTTTCCGATATTTCGGATCCAATTTGCAGTGACTATTCATGCCCAAGATAAACGCCTCTTCCAGCCGAAACGCCCGACGTTGCGATAAGATCGCGCGTTGGATTATCACGCTGGGAGGCGTGACGGTCATCGCCGGCGTGATTGCCATTCTGGCGATGATCGTCGGGGTTACTCTTCCGCTATTCCGTTCGACGGAAGCCATTTCCATCAGCAATGTTCAACTCCCTCCAACGATTCCATCCAATAAAATCGTTGGATTGGGTATTGAAATGGGAATGAATCAGGCGGACGTAACCGCGTTTCTTTGGACGGACGACGGCACGGTTTCGATGCTCGATGCACGGACCGGGAACGTTAAAACGCAA
Source organism: uncultured Planctomycetaceae bacterium (assembly GCA_964458015.1). GTDB lineage: Bacteria > Planctomycetota > Planctomycetia > Pirellulales > Thermoguttaceae > CAYWGR01. The sequence continues at coordinate 6,862 of CAYWGR010000198.1, read as the reverse complement.
GAGCATCTGAAACGGCCGAAAGCCGACACCCAGAGCAAACTTCGCCGGGCCGAATCATTGGGCAACGGCAGTTATTCACTGATCTGGTCTAATGGCGATGCGACGTTGGTCGAAATCGTTGCAAAAGTTCGCGAGAAGAACGCAAGTTCCTCGGACAACACGGCATCCGACAAAGGACGGTTTGCCGTTCGCGTGTTGGCCGATATTCCCAATACCGAGAAACAAGATGTCCGCAACGCTTACGTGCGGCGGTCTGAGTCCGGCGTAGTAACCCGTGCGGCGTTGCTTGCCGACGGCGGTATATCCATTCTTCGTCAGAGTACAACGGAAAGCCTGTTGGGCGAGGAAGAAACCAGCGTACATGCAAGCAGTATTCGTGAAGAGTACGCCGCGAAAATCCGCACGACTGCGATGGATCACGAGGGCAATACATTATACGCAGGCACCTCCGATGGACGCTTGATTCGATGGCGATTGGACGAACAAGGCGATGTTGCCCAGCGCGAAGTCGTTCGCGCGTTTGCCGATCAACGAGCGATTACCGCCTTGGCTACGGCCTTGGGGGATGTTTCGTTGCTTGTGGGTGATGAACAAGGCGATCTGACCGTTTGGTTTCCCATCCAGGCCGATGCGACGCGCAAACTGCGTCTTATCCATCATCTTGAAAAACACCCTGACGCTCTATGCGAGATTGTGCCTTCCGGCCGAAACAAAACATTGGCCAGTCGGGATCGTCAAGGGGCGATCCATTTCGACTATCTGACCAGCGAGCGTCATTTGCTTTCCATTGCTTCCGAGAACAACGATTTAGTCGGTTTCACCGCTTTAGGCCCGCGCGGCGATGTTTTGGCGACGCTCGACTCCGCTGGTATGTTGCAAACATGGCATATCAACGGCGGATGCCCTGAAATCAGCTTTCAAACGCTTTTCGGCAAAGTGCATTACGAAGGCTATGATAAGCCGGAATACGTCTGGCAAACGACCGGCGGCGAGGAATTCGAACCGAAATTCAGCCTTGTGCCGTTGCTTTTCGGCACGCTGAAGGGGACTTTTTTTGCCATGATCTTCGCAGCTCCGATTGCATTATTCGGCGCGGCTTACGTCAGCTATTTCACAACGCCGGCTTTTCGCAATGTAATCAAGCCAACCGTGGAAATCATGGCAACCGTGCCGTCGGTCGTGATCGGTTTTATTATTGCGCTTTGGCTGGCTCCGATTTTGGAACGACGATTGTTGGTGTTTTTCCTCGGTCTGATAACGCTGCCGGCGGCGTTCGCGATTTTCATGCTGCTTTGGCAGCAGTTGCGACGCTTTGATTGGGTTCGACGCATGGAAAATGGTTATGAGTTTATCGCCATACTGCCTGCCTTGTTGATGGGTTGCGGATTGGCGTACTATCTGGCCGAACCAATCGAGGTTTTGTTTTTTGGCGGCAATTTCGGCCAATGGCTTTTTCAGGGGCCGTTGGCCATGCGCTACGATCAGCGCAACAACATCATCATTGCTTTCGGCCTTGGTTTTACGGTCATTCCGATCATCTTTTCCATCGCCGAGGATTCGCTTTCCAATGTGCCGTACAACATGACTTCCGCCTCGATGGCCTTGGGCGCCAGCCGATGGCAAACGCTTTGGAACGTCGTGCTCCCGTCGGCCAGTCCCGGAATTTTCGCCGCCATGATGATCGGTTTCGGCCGCGCCGTCGGCGAAACCATGATTGTTCTGATGGCGACCGGCAATACGCCGATTTTGGATTGGAGCCCCTTTAACGGAATGCGAACGCTTTCGGCCAATATCGCCGTTGAAATACCCGAGGCGCCGGTAGGTGGAACGCTATACCGGGTTTTATTTTTGTGCGCCGTGTTGCTTTTTCTTTTGACGTTCCTCGTCAATACGGCGGCCGAATTGGTGCGTCAACATTTGCGAAAACGTTTCGGTAGGTTCACGTAATGACGACGGACGGCAATACGAATCAACAACAGACTCCGCTAAACGCCGCGCACCTGACGGTGTCGCAGTTGGCGCGGAGACGTTTTTGGCGGCGCGGCGAACCGCAGGTGTGGGCCACTGCCGCGGCATTGGTCGTAATGCTGTCGTTGGCCGCTATTCTTATTACCGTCGTCTCGGTCAATGGATTAGGCGTGTTCTGGCCTTCGGCCGTTGCTGAAGCGAAGTTGGCCGACGGTTCAAAAATCCTCGGCGAATGGATCCGCTGCGATGTAAATCCCGACACCGGCCTTTGGAGCACGCAATTCAAAACGGGCAATCGCGATCTTGATCCGCAACGGCAGGATTTTCGCTGGATCAAAAATGATGATATTCGCGAAATCACCTATCCGCAAAATGTCGTCGTTGTCGAACGCCTCGAAAACGGTAATTATTACGGATATCTCGATCGCCTCGATCCCGTCCATCAAGATCTCGTCGCCCATACGGCGGCAGGACGCGAAATGACCATTGCCGCCAAGGAGATTGTTCGTTTTTGGAATCCCAATACGATGGGTTTTTTTGCGAAATGCGGACATTATCTCTTGAAAATACGGGAGTTGGTTTTCGACGCTCCTCGTGAATCGAATACCGAAGGCGGCCTGTTTCCGGCCATTTTCGGCACGGTCATGTTGATCTTCTTGATGGCGATCACATGCTTTCCGCTCGGCGTCTTGTCAGGCATCTATTTGGGTGAATACGCCAAAGACGGCATCCTTGTGCGCATCGTTCGTATCGCGGTCAACAATTTGGCGGGCATTCCTTCGATTGTTTACGGCATCTTCGGACTCGGCTTTTTCATCTACGGCATCGGCGGAACCCTGGATCAATGGTTTTTCGCTGAACGAACAGCGACCGGAACGCCCACCTTCGGCACGGGAGGAATTCTTTGGGCAAGCTTGACGTTGGGCCTTTTGACGGTGCCCGTCGTGATCGTTTCGACGGAAGAGGCCCTGCGAGCGATTCCGCGCAGCATTCGCGAGGGCTCGCTGGCCTTGGGAGCAACAAAGCTGCAAACGCTTGTCCGTGTTTTGATTCCGATGGCGATGCCCGGCATGTTGACCGGTTTCATTCTCGCGATGGCCCGCGCCGCCGGCGAAGTGGCTCCGTTGATGATAACGGGCGTGGTAAAACTCGCCCCGCAAATGCCCATCGACGGCGATTTTCCTTTCTTCCACCTGGACCGGAAATTCATGCACCTCGGCTTTCATATTTACGACGTCGGGTTTCAATCGCCCAATGTCGAAGCCAGCAAGCCGATGGTCTATGTCACAACCTTACTGTTATTGTTGATCGTGCTGACCATGAGCAGCGCGGCGATCATCCTGCGAAATCGAATGCGAAAGCGTTTCCAGATCCGAACGATATGATACCCGACGATCAGGAGCCGACCATGAACGGCCTAATGGAACAAACGCGAAAAATGAACCGCAATTACAAGCCAATGAAGGAAAACGCCTCCGGCGTCTCCCTTTCCGACCCGATTGTCCGCACCATCGATTTGCATTTATACTATGGCGCCAAGGAGGCGTTGTTCGGCATAACGATGGAATTTCCCCGCAACCAGGTGACGGCGCTGATCGGTCCCTCGGGCTGCGGCAAATCGACGCTCCTGCGATGTCTGAATCGCATGAACGATCTGGTCGATGACGTTTCGATCACCGGCAGCATTCTCCTGGACGGCGGCGAAGTGAATGACCCGACCTTGGACGTAATCGAACTGCGCCGTCGCGTCGGAATGGTGTTCCAGAAAGCCGTTCCTTTTCCAAAGTCGATCTACGACAACGTGGCGTATGGTCTGCGCATCGCCGGAGTGCGCGATCGCCGAACATTGGATGAAACCGTGGAAAAAAGCCTGCGTCGTTCCGCCTTGTGGGATGAGGTCAAAGACCGGCTGAACGATTCGGCGTTGGGACTCTCGGGCGGGCAGCACCAGCGTTTGTGCATCGCCCGGGCAATTGCGGTCAAGCCGGAGATCATTTTGATGGACGAGCCCTGCTCGGCCTTGGATCCGCGTTCCACCACGCGGATTGAAGATCTGATGGGCGAGCTTCGCGGCGAGTATACGATCATCACCGTGACGCACAACATGCAGCAGGCGTCGCGCGTGTCCGACTACACCGCGTTTCTCTACGAAGGCGTGTTGGTCGAGTATGGCCCCACCAAACAGCTTTTCACCAAGCCGGAAAAGAAGGAAACCGAAGACTATATCACTGGCCGATTCGGCTAAACGGTTTTCTAACGCATCTTTTACCGAAATATCGCATCCTTCGCATCATCTGCTTACAAGATGGCCGGATAATTGCTTGCGCGGCTGTTTGTAGTATCTAGAGAAAACGCTGATCAATGCAAGAAGGATCGGATAAGATGTCGGTTTCACGTCGCATCTCGGTGGTTGCGGTTATTTTGACAATGAGCGTTGTGGTCTTAGGCGGAACGATTGCCGCCGCCATTATTTTTTCAAACAAATCTTCCACAGACACATCGGAAAAAACGAAACGGCCGGGCCCACAGGCTGTCGTGGATAAGGAATCGTATGACTTGGGGCCCATCGAATCGGGCCTCGAATTCGGCCATACGTATGTCATCCGCAACGAAGGCGATCAACCGCTGACGCTTGCCGAGGGCAAGGGGCTCTGCCGCTGCTTGAAACTCGATATTCACGCCGAACCGGTTCAACCCGGCCAAGAGGCACTCATAAAAGTGGTAGCCGCCGACTCCGTGAAAAACGAGCCCATGAACCCCGGACCATTCTCACGCTCGATGCTTATTACGACGAACGATCCGGATAGGCCCGACATCACGCTCAAACTTTTCGCCACGGTCACGCCGCGTCTTTGCGTCAGCCAATCGCCGGTGGCCATGACCGTCGATTCCTCGAAAGAGATTTCCAAGAAAAATGGAACAGCCGATGTTTTGATCTATTCCGAGCGATGGGATAAGTTTGAACTATCCAGTGAAAAAAGCTCTCGCAAGGGCATTCAATGGCGAGTAGAGCCGGCAACGCAAGAATTGCTGACCCAATTCGAGGCCAAGTGCGGCTATCGCGTCTATGTAACTTTGCCGCCCGATATGTCCGAAGGACGATTCGCCGAGTGGATCGATTTCATCGGCAAGCCGGCCGGCCGAAAATCCGCACGCGACGACGGACTATGTCGTTTAGAACTTCGCGGACGTTTAGAGGGGCGTTTGACCTTCTATAGTCCAAAAATCACCGATGGAGACGTATTGCAGCTTGGCTCGCGCGATCAAGGCGAATCCGTTCGCGAATCCTTCCTCTTAAAAGTAAAAGATTCGCAACGGGATATCAGCGTCCAAGATATTGAAGCCAAGCCCGAGTTTCTTAAAGTCAAGATGCAGCCTCAATCTGTCGGTGCCAAATCCATCGGCCTCTATCGCATTGAAGTCGAGATTCCTTGTGATGCACCGGTGTGTGAACACACCGGCGCGGATCGCGGAATCGTGCGGGTGAAAACAAATCATCCCCGCTTTTCCACCATTGAATTTCGCGTCGATTTCGTCGTGACCGCGAAGAATCGGCAATCGACACCTCTGGCTTCTCGATAAGCCATGACAGGGGAATCACTACGAACCGGCGAAGGGTCTGTCGATTCTGAATCGACTGGGCAAGGTCAAATTCATCTTTCGGATGAGTTCAAAGCCGGCTCGATCCAGGCGAGTAGAAACCGCAAGTTGTTAGGGGTGTTATGCATCCTCCTGGTTGTCTTCGGAGGTGTTTTTCATTGCAATCGGCGGAATCCGATCTGTCGGGATTTTGTTATTCAATGTTTGGGAATGATCGGGCCATCAACCGCCCCAACCTTAGTTGAAATGATTTCCGACGAAGGTGATTTGCGCGCATCTGGCACGGCCATTGTGGAGTTGTATAAGATGAAGGATGCGGCCGCGCCGGCCCTAATTGATGCTTTGCTCAGCGAAACAAACCCCAGGAAACGACCGCTTCTGTTTTATGCTCTTAACACCGTCGGAGTGAAGAAGGTTGACGTTTGTCGAGTCGTGGAAGCCACATGCAATTCCGAGCCTGGCGTCCGTTTTCTTGCCGTGCAAACGCTTCCATCTATTTGCGGCCATGAGGTTGCGGTTCCCTCGCTTACGAAGGCCCTGGAAGATGCGGATATAGCAGTTCAAATCGAGGCCGTCAAGGCATTGGCCCTCTATGGTCCCTCTGCTTCCGCTGCCCTTCCAGTGCTGCAATCACTGAAACTATCGTCCAACAAGACGCTTCAAGCAATCGCCTCCGAAGCCGTGGAAGTGATTCAAGGACATCAGAGCAACGTTTTTTTACCCTCCTTGCCCATCCGGCACATAAAAAACCCTTCGTAACCGACTCCTAACACGGATTTGACGGAACATTCTTTCGACGCACATCAAACGCTTATGAGGGTTTTCGATAATCCAGACATCCTGAGTTTCGTCGCGCGGACTCAGGACGGCTGCCCGACGGAGGGCGGTCGGAAGTCTTGCACGAGAAGGAATCGCAGGCGATGTCAACCAAGAAGCAAACGACGACCAACGAAGCGATCCGGCCGGAGCGTCGGTTGGTTGTCTTATGCAAGCGTTGCATGGTCGATGATCCTTGCTCGCGTCGCTCGAAGCCGATGTTCCCGATGCTCAACGATGCGTGGGAAACGGCCGTTCGAGCGACTCGCAAGAACTACGAGTCACCCTTTACTTCGGGCGCGTGATTTACTGGTTGTTTCTAAGGAGAAACGGATGCGAGTTTATTGGAATTCGGCAGTTTCTGAACTGAAGTCAATTTGCAGGAGAATGGGAATGAAGAAAGACAAGAAAGCGATACGACGTGCATTTATCTCTGTAGGGGCCGTGTGTCAACGGCTGACTGGCTATTTTTTTGTGC
>CAYWGR010000197.1:0-10247 GCA_964458015.1 uncultured Planctomycetaceae bacterium | reverse complement strand
GATTTACACGGTCGATCTCGTGGAGTGGGCGTTGTCGTGGGGGAGGCGTCCCATCAAACGTCAACTGCCTAACCAGCGCGACGTGCTCAAATTGAAACACCTCCGGAGCGCGGCGAAACGTCTGCATGTGGTTCGGCTGACCGACAAGCACCGTGAGCAACTTGTCCTATTGATTCGCAACGCTCAGCAGCGCGTTGAAGCGAGACTGCGCGAGCGGATACGTCCGCAGCTTGCGGCCGTGCTTGACCGAGTGGGGTTTGTACCGCAAAATCTGCCCGAGCGGGTGGCTCGCAAAAAATTGATTGAAGAATTGCTCGACCGGATCAGCGATCACGGTTTTTTGCGAATGGGCGATTTGCGCGATGCGATTTCGCGGAACAACCTGAAGTTGCCCGATCTTTCCGAGCCGCTTGATTTTTTACGCGGCGATCAACTATTGCGGGCCGACCGCAAGTTGGCCACGACGCTCGACGGCGTTTATCATCGCGGTGAATTTTATCTTCGGTGGATGCAACGGATCAGTTCGCTGGCATTCGGCACGCATACGGGCCGGTTGCTGACGCGATTCCTGGCCGTGCCCTTCGGCGGCGCTTATGTCGTGTTGGAAGGAATGCACCATGTTTGGGAGCTGATCGCGGGGCACGAGCCACCGCCCGGCGAGTCGGGCGAAATCGTGCAGGCCGCGGTCCACGGGGGGCTCCGTTGGACTTCGCCTTCGGTGGTGTTCGCCTTGGGGATGTTTCTGCTGTTTCTGGTGAATTCCGGGGCGTTTCGCCATTCCGTTGCGGTCGTTCTGAAAAACGCCTATCATCTTTTCCGGCTTGTGTTGATCGAACCGGTTTGTTGGCTGGTCGAATCGCGGCTGTGGCAAATGATCTTTCACAGCCGGCTCGTTTTGTTCTTTTTGCGGTTCGTGTTGAAACCGCTTTTCTGGACTGCCGTCGTATGGTGGCTGTTGCCCGATCATATCAACTGGGGAACCTCGATCAGCGCGGCCTCTTGTATTTTTATTGCGACGAATCTTGTGTTGAATTCCCGCCCGGGGCGCATTGTCGAAGAAGTGATCGCCGATTGGGTCGTCGATACCTGGCATCGGTTCGGCCTGCGGGCCATTACCGGCTTGTTTTGGGCCGTGGTCGATCTGTTCAAGTGGATTATGGAAACCATCGAGCGGCTGATGTATGCCGTGGACGAATGGCTTCGGTTCCGCAGCGGTGAAAGCAACAGTTCCCTGGCCCTGAAGGCCGGGTTAGGGCTCCTTTGGTTTTTCGTGGCCTACGTGTTGCGTTTCTGCGTGAATGTGTTGATCGAGCCGCAGATCAACCCGATCAAACATTTTCCCGTCGTTACGGTATCGCACAAACTGCTGTTGGGGCTCTATAAACCGTTTGCCGATTTGCTCGAAGTCAAGATGGGACTTGGCGAATATAAGGCATGGGTCGTTGCCACGGGAACGATTTGGGGCATTCCCGGCATCTTCGGATTCCTCGTGTGGGAACTGACCTCGAACTGGCGGCTTTATGCGGCCAACCGACGGCCGAACTTGTCTCCAGTGCGTATCGGCGCGCATGGCGAGACCATGGCCCGATTCCTCAAGATGGGTTTGCATTCCGGCACGTTGCCCAAGCGTTATGCAAAACTCCGTCGCGCGGCGCGCCAGGCGCGTAACGGGGGCAGTTGGTCGGCGGCCCGCAAACATCTGCATTTTTTACGAGAAATCGAGGCTTCTATCCGCCGCTACGTCGAGCGTGAATTTTTGGAGTTGCTCGCCGAAAGCGTATGCTGGCAGGCGCCGGCCGTTACGCTCGATCGAGTGCGGCTGGGCACGAATTCCGTCCGGTTGTCGTTCGGATGCCGCGAGCTGGCGGATACGAAACTGGAAATGGCTTTGGATGTCGAGTCTGGTTGGCTTGTGGCCGGCATCACCGATGCCGGTTGGGTCCAACTGCTGCCGCAGCAACAACGCCGTGTTTTGACCACGGCATTGTTGGGGCTCTATAAGTCGGCGGGCGCGGAGTTGGTGCGTCAGCAGATCGAGGAGCCGTTTGAGCCGCCCATGCCTTGGTATGCTTTGACGACGGCCGGCCTTGTCCTTTGGCCCGACATTCCGAAGGACGTGGAAGTGCTTTACGATTTGCACAACGAACAATGGATTGCTCCGCAGATGATTCACGGGCTTTCCAGGCGACTGTTGCCGACGTTGGAGCGCAGCCGGCTTGTTTTCAGCGATGTTCCGGCGTCGTGGGAATCCTGGGTCGTTGTTTGGAATCAGGACGTGGCTGGCCAGGGGCATCCCTCGGAATCCTTTGCCCCGGCGCGCGTGTTGCCGTAAGACAGTTGGTGGTAATGAACGGCCGTTAGCAATCCCATCCGTTTACATAGGGGATCTCGCATGCCTTCTGGTAATGCTTCGTCCAATGCAACGATGCCGTCGCAACGCATTCTCTCGGTGGATGCATTGCGCGGGTTCGATATGTTCTGGATCGTGGGCGGCTCCGGCGTCGTGGGAGCCATTCTGCCTTTCTTTGGATCGAAAGTTCAGCAGCTTTTGGAACCGCAGCTTGAACATGCGGACTGGGAAGGATTCACGCTTACCGATCTGATTTTCCCGTTGTTTGTCTTCATGGTGGGCATGACGACGGTTTTTTCACTCTCGAAAACATTGGCTCAGCATGGCATCGCGACGGCCTATTGGCGTTTGCTGCGCCGCGCGGCGTTGTTGTTTTTGTTGGGGATCATTTACTCCGGCGGATTGTCGAAAACCTGGCCGGATATCCGGTTGCTGGGCGTTTTGCAACGGATTGCCCTGTGTTATCTTTTTACAGGCATTCTTTTTATCCACTTACGCACGCGGGGACTCGCCATCGCGGCGGCTGCCTTGCTGATCTTTTATTGGGCATGGCTATCGTTCGTGCCGGCGCCTGGCGTGGGAAAAGTGACATTCGAGCCGGGCGTGAACTGGTCGAATTATCTCGACTCGAAATATCTCCCCGGCCGCAAGTATGACGGCACTTGGGATCCGGAGGGTTATCTCAGCACGCTGCCGGCCATCGTCACGTGCTTGTTGGGCGTGTTTGCTGCGGAAATATTGAGAAATCAACGCTTCTCCGAAAGTCGCAAAATTGCCTATCTGCTAGGGGCCGGTGTTTTGGCGTTGATTCTTGGTTATGCCTGGGGATTGCAATTCCCGATCATCAAAAAGATATGGACATCTTCGTATGTCCTAGTGGCCGGAGGGTATAGTTTCCTGCTCTTGGGAGTATTCTATACGGTGATCGACGTGTGGAAGCTTCAGCGATGGGCGTCGCCGTTTGTTTGGATCGGCATGAACGCCATCACGCTTTATATGGCGGAAAACATGATCGACTTCGAAGGGCTTGCGCAACGCCTGGTCGGAGGCGACGTTCAGAAGTTGGCCGGTAATACCGTTGGCCCGCTGCTTCTGGCCCTTGCTGCATTCGGAATGGTGCTGGGGCTTGCCCGGCTTCTGTATCAATACAAGATATTCTTGCGAGTTTAGTAAGGATATAAAAACTTCCCCTCTCCAAGGAAAGCATTGGTATCTACACATCCTTTAGAATCGATGGGCAATTGCCAACAAAGACTCACGCAAAGTCGCAAAGATATTTCATATAGGTTCTTTGCGCCTTCGCGTGAATTCAGCGTTATGTAGATACCAATGCCCAAAGGGCGAGGGGACAGTATTGGGATTCATAATCCCATTGCTTTAAGCTGCTGGTCGAAATCCGCAGGCAAACTTGCCGTTGGTTTAGCGGCATCGCGGGCGGCATAGCGCAACATGTTGCGCAATAGCCGCTCGGCTGCCGGGTTGCCCGACAGATTTTGGTGAATTCGCAACGTGTTCAAGACCATGCGGCCCGCACCAAGGTTGTAAACCGAAACCATGAGGCCGGAAGTATAGTCTTGCGAAGCTTTGATGGCGCCGGAGACGGCTTCGGCGGGCGGATCCTGGCCTTGCCATACCAAATCGGGAATAAGCTCGCGATAATAGGCGTAGTCCATCAATCCGCCGGCGGGCAAGCCCTCGAAAATTGGATGGCGCTTCGCCCATTCATCCTTCAGATAGAGCCAACCCCAGATGGGCACAAGCGTGCCTTTGCGGACTAACGGCAGAAAGGCCGTCGGCTGTTCGGGCTTGGCGGCGAAAACTTCGGGCGATAGGAACACGACGGTCGAGCCGGCGGCGATGTGCCGTGCGAGTTGTGCAAAAGCCGCGGCTCCGCCTGGCGCTGCCGGCTTGGCTCCCACGAGAATCACCTCGCGTTTTGCGGGCATTTCGGCGTTAAACGCACGAGTGCGGATATTGTGCTTGGCCAACCATTGCGACAGCACAGGATCGTCGCCCCAGAGGACGACTTCCGTTTCGACAGCCGGCATCTCGGCCGGATCGGTGACGTAAAACTCCGTTTCGCCGCCGGCCGCTGCCGCGCCTTGCAGGAAGGTAGCCGTGAAACGATACTTGCCCGAGGGACCGTCAACGACGATATCGTCGGAGAAGTACTTCTTGGCGAAAGGCGGTTCGTGCTTGGCGTCATAGGGCGGAATCGTCACATTGACCGAGCGATCCATAATGTGTTTGACATGGGGGCCGAACACCTGGAACATCGCCGGATACGTGCCGGGTTGCAGCATGTCCTCGTTGGCAAGCACGGCTTCGAGGTGAAGCTTGTCGCCGCGTTGGATATGGACCGGTTCGGCGAACAAACACCAACGCAACGGAGCCCAGGCGTCGAACATCGCGTCGATCGTGCCGGGCTTAAGTTCGCGGAACAAGGTGGTAAGACCTTCGCCGCACATCACGTGGTCGATCGCTCCGGTCAGGCTGTGCGAGATGATCTTGGGATTCGACCGAATGGCGTTGAGCCCCAAGGTTCGCTGTCCGGCCATTTTCTTCAGGCTTTCCATGAAGAAATCTTCCTGCCGTCCGAAAACCTCGTCGAGTCGCCAGTTTTTCCAGTCGTTGGCGAATCGGCCGAGGAGACCGCGGAAGTATTGCGAATCTTCGAGGTCAGCGGCTCCGCGTTGTTCGAAATGACGCACGGCGCGCCACAGATCGACTGCGCTGCCGATGCCGTATTCCGTAAGGAACACATTTTGGTCGTTGGCGTCGAGTTCTCGGAGCGACTGAATAATGTCGCCGGTGTGCGGAACGCGCGGATAGACATGGCGGTCGCTGATGATGTCTTCCCAAACAAGCGAGCCGGGGTTCGATATGCTGCCGACGACGCCTTTGATGCCATCACCGGAGTATAGGGCGAAGGATGCCGTCTTGGGGGCAGCATCGGGCGCTAGTTGTCCGAAACTCCACACATCGCTGGGATTGGTATCGGGTGAAAACTGAGCGGCGGCGTCATAGGTTTTGCCCGCGATTTTCACGGTGAAAACCAAACCGGTGCTGTCGCCGCCGTAATTGCCGTTGCCCGATCCGACGGCGCACTCGATCGCGTCGCCGGCCGCCACGGTAAGTTTTTTAGTAAAGGCGGCTTCATTGGGCGAACCATTGAGGTTCAAAGCGGCGTCGAACAACGCCTTGCCTTGATGCAACACATGCACATCAGTCGTTGTGGGCTTGGCGATGCCGACGAAACGAACCGAAAGCTCGGCCTCGCCCGCGGCGGGCGCCGTCCAACGTGCTACGCTATACTCGTTTTTCGGACCGGGATGCAAAGCCAGAAAACCGGCGGGCCATGTAATGCCGAGAACCTCGATCACGTGGTCGCTGGTGTTCTTTGCCGCCCAAGGCTCGGTGGCCGTGGGCTTGGGCCATGCACGAATGCCTGTAACGCTGCTGATGCCGTTTCCAACGCCGTCGAAACGACCGCTATTGAGCATGACGATTCGCGTGTCGTCCAGTTGGCGGACCATCGGCAGCATGGTCAAGGCATGTTTGAAGGCGGGGCCGTTTTGCGATTCGTTCAGCAATCCCCACATCACGACGCTCGGATGGTTCCGATCGCGTCGGATCACTTCGCTCACGCCGCTGTTGAATCGTTCGACCATTTTCGGTGAAGGATCGATCCACATCGAGGCGTAGGATTCTTGGTAGACCAACATGCCGATTTCGTCGCAAAGATCCAGTTGCACTCGCGACGCACCGCCCCAAATGAAACGGATGGCATTGAAGCCCATGACCTTCATGTTCAGCAGGTCGCGCCGCAACATATCGGGATCGCGCGGGAATTGCTGCCCGATGGGATAGTTGTTGACCGTGTGGCTGCAACGCACATAGATGCGCTTGCCGTTCAAGCGGAAATAGCCGTTGGTGTAACGGAAGTCGCGGAAACCGGTTCGCGTCGATTGTTCGTCGAAGGCGTTCTGGCCGTCGAGATATGCCCGAACGCTGACGCGATAAAGATAGGGATTGTTCAGTTGCCAAAGGATCGGATGATCGACGGTCAGATCGGCGTTGATCGAGGCGTCTCCCACCGGGAAAACGCGATTGAGGCGAACCGTGGCGGTCGTTTCGCCGTCTCGGGCGGATGAGACCGTGATTTCGAGGCAACCTTTCTTCGCTTCCGCCGTTGTATTGTGGATGCCGATTTGAACGTGAAGGTTGGCGTCTTTTGCCTCCGGTTTGGCCACGACCGATAGATCATTCAGATAGACGGCCGGCGTGCAGAGCAATTCCACGGATTCGGTGATGCCGCCGTGGTCGTAACTTCCGCCGGAACTGAACGGGAGTGTTTTGCAGCGGCGGCCGGTTTGATTCAAGCAGATGCCGTCGATCATTTCATGCGTCGGATTCAACACGCGGACGGCCAGATGATTTTTCGCGCCAGGCTTAATGGCCTTGGTGACATCGAGCACGAAGGGCGTTTCGCCGCCTTCGTGGCCACCGACCGGAACGCCGTTGATCCATACTTCGGCCATATAATCCACTTGCCAAAATCGCAGCAGATAACGGCCGCCGGGATGAGGATTGTTGGGGGCCGAAAAATCGCGCGAATACCAAGCGACGCCGTGATACGCGGGGAATGTTTCTTGAATAATCCAGGGTACTTGAGCCGGCTTGGCCTCGGGGGGCAAGTTGTTGAACCAACTTTGCTGACGGCCCACGTTCTTCGGGTCGACGGCTAACGACCACTGCCCGTCGAGCGATGTGACCGAGCGAACGGCCGGCACATCATCGGCCTTGAGTATTGCGGGCAACGCGAGCGAAAGCAAAAACCCCATTATTGGCAAACGTAAGTTCATCGGTGTTCTCCTTGTCTTAATCATTCGCGGCCATAAGAAACGTAAACGATTACAAAAACATTACGGCAACTCAAGCGGGGCGTCTTCGGGCAGTTCGATATACTTGATAGCGCCGCCCAAATCTTGCACTCTGACCCTGAGCGTTTTCTCTTGACCTGGGGCAGGGTCTCCAAAAAGGTCCGCATACTTGCCCAAGTCCGTCCTGAATTTGCCCTGAAAAACGGACTGCAACTTTTTGGTGACATTGACGACCGACATTTCGGTGCGTTTGTCGGTTGTGTAAATACGGAGGCAAATCGCCGTCGCATCACACAGATGAGTCCCGTTGTTGCCGATGGCGATATCGACGTTTTTCCCCAACTCGCCGGGATTGATGCGGACGACGAACTCCGAATTGTGGGTGCGTCCCTCCGTTGTTATGTCTAGGACGTTGGGAAGCACCGGAGTGCGATCGTCTTTCCAGTTGACGGCTTTCAGCGAAACGCCGTCGCCGCCGCTATTGGTCAGTATCTTTCCCGAAATTACGATGCCTTTGCCGGAAAACTGCGGGCCCGGCGTCCAGCGAATCACGTTATAGCTGGCAGGATCGGCTATTGGATGGGTCAGCAAATACTGGTTCCGCTCTTTCTCCGGAATAACCTGGTCGAACATGTTTGTCGAATAATGTTGCGCCCAACTCGCCTCCATATTTTTTGCGGGCGCATAGTCGGCGAAAAAGCCCAGCGTCTCACCTTTCAGACCGTAGGCGCAACCCAGCGGGCATCCGTCTGCTTTGAATGCCGAGTTCAACTGCTTCTTGTCGGAATCCTTGGCCGTGGACAGCAAACCGTCGTTCTTGCAGTTGAAAAGCGACCATGACCCTGATTTCGAGCGGTCGGGGAACGCCGCGGGCACATCCAACTTGCCCTGCGGATTCCGGTAATCGGCCGCCAGATCGGCAACGCATTCTCCCTCTACGGAAAATAAGTTTTCGATAGTGCGATCGCCTTTCGGACCGTACCACGCGAACGTGATCGTGCCGTTGGCCGATCGACGAGGCTCCGAAAGCAATTCTTCGTCCATGATTCGAATTGGCCGCGTATCTTTGAGATCGGGAACCTTGAAATACACGTCAATGCCGTCGGGATCGACGAACTCGGTCAGAACGACATCGACCGGCGTGCCCGTACGCTCGGCGTTCGTCCACGCTTTGACGACGACCTTCTGCCCGTTGGGACGGATTCTGTCGTCCAAGACCGGGTTGCCGATGCTTGCCGGATCGAGGACCAGATCGCGGGGGTTCGGGCACTTTTTGAGCGTCTCCGCGTTCAGTTTATCGCTCAACGTGAACAAAACCGGTCCGCGCAAAAGGGCGACGCGGCCGTCCTGAATCATACGGCCGCGAACAAAACGCCAGTTCATCGGCATGGAAATGGTCAGCGTATCGCCGGATTTCCAAACCCGTTTGATTTGTGCGTAGCCCAACTCGGACTTATTCAACGGGCACGACGCATTGTTCACAGCGCACTCGATTTTTTCCGTCCAACGCGGGGTGCGGAACAGGAATGGAAATTCGACCGGCTCCGAGCACGTAAACGACAGCTTGATTTCGCCGGAATTCGGGTAGGCGGTTTCCTGTTTGATCTCAACGGTCTTGCCGTGGACGTCGAACTTTTTGTCGGAATTGGTGAACAGGTTCAACGCGATGCCGCCGTCTGGGGTGCGGTAGTATACTTTCTGCGGCAATTCGGCGACCGCGCGCCGGAAATTTCCGTTGCAGCAGAAGGTGTCGATCGATTGGAATGTTCGCTTTCCGGTAAACGGCGTGAAGTAGCAGATGTGGCGGCCGTCCGGCGATTGCGCCCCGAACAGGGCGTTGTAGATCGCCCGTTCCATGATATCACCGTACCGCAGATCGCCTTCCAGCCGCATAAGGCTGTCGATCCAGCGGAGCAGATAGGCCGTGACGCAGGATTCTTCGACCGGTCCCGAACCGTCTTGATTGTACGTGAAGAACTCGCCCTGCGACGTAGAGCCGGTGACCAGCAGCCCGCCGCGCCCCCGTTCCAACAACTCGTGCTTCATCCACAGGCTTTTTTTCAGGTAATCCTCGCCGCCGATCAGCCGGTACAGTTCGGTGTCGGGATACATGTGCGACAGCATGACGTAGACATGGTAATGGGCCTTCGCAATGTTCTTTTCCCAGGCGTCATACGGTTTCAAGTAGTACCAGTGCGGCTCATATTGCAGGTGTTTGGCGAATTCGAGATAGGCTTTCTCGCCCGTTACGCGATAAAGTTCTTCAAAGCTCTCCGTGATTCCCGCGATGGAGGTGCCGGGGGGAATAATATGTTCTCCCTTTTCGTTGGCGGGAAACGATCGCATGATGTAGTTCGCCATGATTTTCGCGTCCGCCAAGGATTGCGGATTTCCCGTCGCCCGGTAGTTTCGCACCAGCGCCAAGTTGAGGTACTCCTGCTCGTGGAGAATCCAATTGACGACGTTCTGGTGGTTGTTCGGCTCGACGTTCCAAAAGCCCTGATACCCGTCTGCGTCGCGCGAACCGCGCAACCGGTCCATGATGTACTGGGCGCGTTCGGCCACTTTCGGGTCGCCGGTGTATTGGGCAAACAGGGTGCCGGCATCCAAGACTTTGCCGATGCCGTAGTAAATGCAGTTTTTGTCCCCGCGAGCGGTCCGGTTTTTGAACATGTCCAGCCAGTCCCGGTCCAGGTTGAGAACCATGTAGTTTTTGAGAATCAAGTCCATGATGCGTCGGTCGATTTCGCCGCCCGACATTTCCTCGTGCGTGAGCCTTGTCGCAATCAATTTGTCGGCAATGATTGGCTGAACGACGTCGCGTTCGCCCGCCGTCAGTGCGGTGGCCCAAGCGAAGAGCATGGCGACGGCAAGCAGTTGTTTCATCAAGAGAGGGATTGCGATTCTCGACGGCTGAGAAACAGATGGGAGTTGGCACTCGGAAAGACGCTCGATCGGCAGTAACGTCAGTATGTCGCTCTTCATAGCGGGATGCTCCTTCTTGGCGGGGTGAA
>CAYWGR010000196.1:1186-10372 GCA_964458015.1 uncultured Planctomycetaceae bacterium | reverse complement strand
ACGGGAATCGCCGCGGCGAATCGGTCCGGCCAGCGCTGGATGGCGTCCCAAACCCCGAATCCGCCCATCGAAAGGCCGGTAATGTAGACCCGCCTCTTGTCCACCGGCAATTCATTCGCCAAGCTGTCGGTCAGCTCCATCGCCATCACCAACGGCGCATAGGGCTTTTCGGGCATTTTGTGCGTCGTCAATGTCCAATCGAAGTCGGCCCATCGGGCATTGCCGGGACACTGCGGCGCAACAATAAAACAGGGATGCTTGCTGCGGATTTCTTGCTTGGCAAGTTCATTCGCGCCGTTGGCAAGCTGCTTCCGGTTGTCGGTCCCGCGCTCGCCTACCCCATGCAAAAACAACATGAGCGGATAGGCTTGCCCCGGCTCGATCTTCTCCGGCTTCAGCAAACGATAAGGCATCGTCTGGCCCGCTGCATTCTTAAAAACCGCGGGCACATAGAGATCCTGCCACGAATCGGCCCAAGCGACGGCCGACGCACAAGAAATAACGCAAATACTAAGCGGCAATATCAACCAAGGGAATCGCATAGCGCTCGATCCGCTTTCTTCCTATTTCTTCTTCTGCTGGAACAGCCAAGCCAATACTTCAGGGTTACTGTAAGTGCGCGTCCAGGAATTGTGATCGACGCCTGGATACAGCGAAAGCGTTGCCGATCCGCCCGCCTTGGCGATGGCTTCCATCATGTCGGTTGTGCGGCGCGGCATTACCACGCTGTCCTTATCGCCGTGAAATGCCCAAATCGGCATGTCTTTCAGCTTGGGCGCTTGGGCCGTGTCGCCGCCGCCGCA
The DNA here is from genome assembly GCA_964458015.1 of uncultured Planctomycetaceae bacterium. Taxonomy (GTDB): domain Bacteria; phylum Planctomycetota; class Planctomycetia; order Pirellulales; family Thermoguttaceae; genus CAYWGR01. The sequence goes on along the minus strand of CAYWGR010000196.1, from coordinate 9,569 downwards.
AATGGGGATCGCCGCCGCAAACAAGTCGGGCCGACGCTGAATCGCATCCCATGTGCCGAAGCCGCCCATCGAAATGCCCGTGATATAAATCCGGCTCTTATCGACCGGCAACTCCGTGGCTAGTTTCTCGACCAAATCCAACGCCGCTTTCAATGCGACCGACGGTTTTTCGGGCATCGTGTGCGACGCCAAGTTCCAATCCACTTCGACCCAGCGGCGCTCGTTCGGACACTGCGGCGCGACGACAAAACACGGATACTTCTGTCGGTTGTTCGGCTTGGCAAATTCGCCGCAGCCGTGAACCAGTTGCTTGTCGTTATCGGTTCCTCGTTCGCCCGCGCCATGCAAAAAAAGCACCAGAGGATAGGTCTTGCCCTTAACGATCTTTTTCGGGCTCAGCATCCGATACGGCAGCTTAAAACCGTCCTCGGTCTTATAAGTGTTGAACTTGTAGGCCTCGGGCCCGTCGACGGCCGACGCGGTGGGAAGAAATGCAAAGGCACTCATGCTTAAGGAAAACATCATAAAGAAGGCTCGACGCATGGTGGTGAATAACCTTGTCGTCTAGGAGTGGAATGGGATTGGATGGCTTACGCGACAAACGTCCTACAGATTAGCATACGAACAGTATTTCCGTTTGCCAAGAGCAGCCCAGCCACAAAGGGGGGGCATTGCTTGCGATGCTGGATTTCAGACGTAGAGCGAGACGTTCAGTGAGACATAGGGCGGGATGTGGGGTAGTCGCAGGGCGGGATGTAGGGCTGGTCAAGATGTAGGGCGGGTCAAGCGAAGCGATGGCCCGCCAAAACAACCTGAATCTTCAGCCACGGAAACCTTACAGCCCCACGATGCTGAATCCGCTGTCCACATGAACGGTTTCGCCCGTCACGCCGCTCGACAGATCGCTGAGCAGATAGAGCCCCGTGCCGCTGATGTCGTGGGCGTTGATATTGCGCCCCAGCGGTGATTTTTTCTCGACGTGTTCGTGGAATTTGTCGAAATCGGCGATGCCCGCCGCGCTTAGTGTGCGCATGGGGCCCGCGCTGATGCAGTTGACTCGTATCTTCTGCCGCCCTAGATCCCATGCGAGATAACGCACGCTATGCTCGAGCGCCGCCTTGCAAACGCCCATCACATTGTAACCGGGCATCACCTTTTCGCCGCCGTAATAGCTCAACGTGATGATCGTTCCGCCCTCGGTCATCAACGGCGCTGCCGCGCGGCAGGATGCGACAAGGCTGTAAACGCTAATATCCATCGCCAAGTGCCAGCCCTCGCGGCTCATCGCAACATAAGGGCTGTTCAATTCTTTCGGCGGAGCAAATGCGATCGAATGCACCAGAAAATCGAGCCGGCCGTATGTGTCGCGAATAGCCTCGAAAAGCCCGACGATGTCCTCGTCCTTCTGCACATCGCACGGCAGCAAAACTTTCGGCCCATGCGGATCGACAAGTTGCCGAACGCGATGTTCATGCGACGGGCCGGGCAGATGCGTAAACGCCAGCTCCGCCCCCTCGCGATAAAGAGCCTCGCTAATCGCCCAAGCGATGCTTCGCTCGTTCGCCACGCCCATTACCAAACCGATTTTGCCGGAGAACATACCCATTATAAATCAATTGGGTTGATGGTGTGTGACAAGTTCTTTTTCCATGACTTGTCGAATAATTAGCCTAGTGCATTAAGATCGCAGCGGCGAACCTCAATCCAGTAGAAGATCGTGTTCATCAAAGAACATAAGAATAACAATGCCGAAAACCTGTCGAGCTCGGGCACGGCATGGTTCCTTACACTCGGTCAATTGTAGGGAGCAACATTGCAAAAGACAATGATTACCCTGCAACAGACGATTGCCTGCCATTTGGTAATTGTCGCCAAGCCAATCAACTTGCGCCGCCCCGACTGTAATGACAGCAAAGGCCGCCCTTTACCCTGCCGCGGGCACCGGACCGGCCAACAGGGCGTATTCTTCGGTTGCCGTGGCGTCACCGGCGAGGATTACGTCGATGTTCGCGCGGAGGATCGGAAGATCGCGCTCGATGAATCGCCGTGCAACGCGCTTTTTGCGGTCGTTTTTCACGCCTTGACCCAACAGCAAGTGGCCGATGACGATTGTCATGGCCGAATCCACTAGCCGGCGGCCGGAAAGGTCCAGATACGACGAACCTTTCGCTTTGACGAACGCCACGGCTTCATTCACGCGATGCCGCGCTTCGATCAATTTTTGCTTCAAGCCTTCCAACAGCGGATCGTCGTAGGTCTTCTTTTCGTGTTCGTCCGACCAGGTGTCGAGCGAGCCGGAAGTAACGCCGCGCACCGCCGCTACGACCTGCAACTGGCTGGTGCCTTCGTAGATCGTCGTGATCCGGGCGTCGCGCAGATAGCGCTCAGCGGCATAGTCCTTCATATAGCCCGAACCGCCCAACACTTGGATCGCGTTGGTGGCCACGCGGATCGACATCTCCGAGCAATAATACTTGCTCATGGGCGTCAACATGCCGTTCATGCGTTTGAAGGCGCGCGAAAGCTGCTTCCGCCGTTTTTCGTCTTCCTTGTCGGCCGATAGACCAAGCTCCAACACGCGAAGATTGTTGTTCTCATGGTCGCAAACCCGAGCGGTTTCGTAGGCCAATGCCCGGGCGGCTTCCACGTCGATCTTCATGTCCGTCACAAGCTCGGCCACGGCGGGCAGCCGCTCGATCGGGCCGCCGAATTGGCAACGTGTGTGGGCATACGTGCGGGCCAGCCGATAGGCCGCTTCGCCCACGCCCAGCGATTGTGCGGCAATGCCCACCCGGGCGCCGTTCATCAATGCCATCACGTAGGTGATCAACCCGCGCTGACGTTCGCCGATCAACCGGCAAGGCGTGTTGTCGAAAACCAACTCGCAGGTGGGCGAACCGTGGATGCCCAGCTTGTTTTCCAAGTGACGCACCTTCACCCGCTCGGAACGCTCGGCGATAAACAAGCTCAAGCCGCGGCCGTCGCTGATTTCCGGCTCGCTGCGGGCCAAGACCAGCAGAATTTCACCGCAACCGTTGGTGATGAACCGCTTCACGCCGTTCAAATACCAGTTGCCTTGCTCATCTTGAAACGCCTTGAGCCGCACGGCCTGCAAATCGCTGCCGGCATCAGGCTCGGTCAGCACCATCGCGCCGGTCACTTCGCCGGTGGCGAATCGCGGCAACACCTCGTCCTTGATCTCGTCGCTGGCAAAGGCGTTGACCGTCTCGGCGATGCCCTGCAAACCGAACAAGTTCGTCAGCGAGCAATCGGCCCGAGCCACAATCTCGTTGGCCATCGTGTAGGCGAGGCTGGGGCAATTCAGCCCGCCGTATTTGCGCGGCAACGTGAAGGCCATCAAGTCGGCCTGCGTCAACCGCTTCAAATTCTGCTGCACCAGCGGATGCAGAGTGACGGTGCCGTCCTCGTTCAGCGTGTTCCCTTCATGGTCCACTTGCTCGGCATTCGGGGCCAACATGTCGCCGGCCACTTCACCGATGATCTCCAAGATGCGGCGATAATTGTCCACGGCATCGGCGGCATCGCGCGGTGCGTATCCCGACGGATCCTTGTCGGCATTCACAAAGCCGTCTTCCTGGATCGCCGCCAATTCGCCCAGATCAATGTGGTTGAAGAGGAACTGAATGTCTTCGTTATCGAGAAAGTAATTCGCCACGGGGAATTGCTCCGTTATTGGTGAACCATACTTGCGACATTCGCAAGCGGCCTTTTCGCTCGTTTTACTAACCACTAACCACTAGCCACTAACCACTATCGCGTCTTTTCCTTGATCGCCTTGATCATCATCGGAATCACTTCTTTATAGTCGCCGACGATCCCATAATGGGCAACTCCGAAAATCGGAGCATCACGATCGGTGTTGATCGCAATGATCTTGGCCGATTCTTCCATGCCGGCGCGATGCTGAACCGCGCCGCTGATGCCCACGGCAATATAAAGCGCGGGCCGCACGGTCGTCCCGGTCTGACCCACCTGATGCTCTTTGCCGATGAATCCGCTATCGACCGCCGCGCGGCTTGCACCCACGGCGCCGCCGATCGCGCCGGCCAATTCGTAGATCAGCTTGAAATTGTCACGGCTGCCAACGCCGCCGCCGCCCGCCACGATCACGCGAGCGCCCTTCAAATTCACTTTACGCGGCTCGATATGACGCTGAATCAGCTTCAAGGCCATCAACGTGTCGTCGATCTCGACCTTCTCTTCGACGACATGGCCCGTCCGCGTGTTGTCCGCCGACTTCAACGGCATCACACCCTCGCGCACCGTGGCCATCTGCGGCCATTGGTCATAATTGACAATCGTCGCGATGATGTTGCCGCCGAACGCCGGACGAATTTGCAACAACAGATTCTGATGCTCAACCCCGGCCTTCGGATCGGTCACATTGCTGATGTCCAAGTCGGTGCAGTCGGCCGTCAAGCCGGAACGCAATGTGGATGCCACGCGCGGCGCCAAGTCGCGGCCGATGGCTGTCGCCCCGACGATGCAAATCTGCGGGTGATGCTTTTCAATCAACGAGGTCAGCACACGGGCATACGGCAGCGTTTGATAATGCGCCAACCGCGGATGGTCGGCCAAATATACGTTGTCGATGCCCTGGGCAATCAGACGCTTGGCCAACGGCCCGACGCCCGCGCCCGGCAACACCGCGCCGGCTTTAACGCCCAGCCGGTCGGCCAGATCGCGCGCCTTGCCGCATAGTTCCAGGGCCACATCGTGCAACGCACCGTCTTCTTGTTCGGCGAATACCCAAACTTCGCCTTGGCGATTCGGTTCTGTCATAGTTAGAGACTAGGGGCTAGGGGTTAGGGGCTAGACAGCATCGCGGGATTTTAAGGTTTTTTGTAAACCGCGAAGCATCTTGCCCTCCTCGTCTGTGTTTTTTAGCAATGCGGCAATGGCCGCCGAATTACCGTATCGAAAACCCTCGGCCAAAACTAGCATCGTTTCCACTTCTGCTAAAGAGCCCAGGGCAATCGAAATATGATGCAAAAACTCTTTGGTTGAATCTCTGGCGTGTCCCTCTGCAATGTTTGCCGGAACGGACACCGCCGCGCGACGCATTTGGCTCGTCAGGCCGTACAATTCATACTTAGGAAAATTTTGGCTTAACTCATATATGGATCTGGTCAATTGGATTCCCAATTGCCACACTTTTAACTGCTGGTAGCTGGAGACTCCCATTCGCACCCTCTAATCCCTATCCCCTAGCCCCTAGCCCCTTCTTCTACCCCCATGTTCGGTCAACTACCAACTCATGCACCATCTGTCCGACGCCGGCTTCGGTCGGCGGAACGTCGGTGAAGCCTTCTTTGGTCAACACAATGGCTTGGACGCGGTGGACTTTCGTGGGCGAGCCGGCCAGACCGCAACGCTGAAGATCCGCGCCGATAGCGTCGAGATCCCATTGCTCGATCAACAGCCCGCATGCTTTGAGCGATTCAATGCGATTCTTCGTCTCGGTGGCCATCTGTTCTTCCGACGCTTGCGGCATTGCAGCCTTCACTTCGGCGGCCACTTCAGCCGGCACCCTGGCTCGCTTCATGCGCATCACGCGCTTCGCGGCCTGCGGACGCGGCTCGTTCGCCGTCTCGATCACCGTAATCAGTACGGGCAGCTTCGCCTCGACGATCTCCCAGCCGTGGCCGATGTTGCGGCGAATTCGGGCTACCCGGTCATGAACGCTGACCAGCTTCTCAAGATAGGTGATTTGCGGAATGCCGAGCTTTTCGGCACACTGCGGCCCCACCTGTGCGGTGTCACCGTCGATGGCCTGACGGCCGCAGAATACGAAATCGAACCGGCCGACCGTTTTCGCAGCCTGGGCCAGGATATAGCTCGTTGCCAGCGTGTCGCTAGCAGCGGCCCGGCGGTCGGTCAACAAAATCGCCCGATCGGCTCCGCGGAACAGACAGTCGCGCAGCACGTCGGCCGCTTTCGGCGGGCCCATGCTGATGACCGTTACGGTTCCGCCGTATTCATCCCGAACCTCAAGCGCCGTTTCCAGGGCATGGAGGTCTTCCGGGTTAAAAATCGTCGGCAAAGCCCCTCGGTTGACCGTTCCGTCATCCTTCATGGCCTCTGCCGTGATATTGGCCGTGTCAGGAACCTGTTTTACGCAAACAATGCTGTCGTAAGGCACGTCTGAAAGCTCCGGCAACCAACAAAGTGGGTAAAGCACGGCAGATTATCAGGCAACAGCCTTTTGGTCAAGCCCCGATTCATGCCAGTGGGGGATATTTGCAAAACAAACAGGGTATGGCAATTTGCCACATCGTATGGTAGATTTGCCTAGAGAGGCCTCGTCGGCCCGCCCACGTATCCCGGATCCAAGAGATCGCCATGTCCACTACGCAAAACTCCCGACTCAATTTCCGGCTGCCGGCCGATCTCAAGGCGACCATTGAAGAGGCGGCCGCACAATTGGGCCAGACAACGACCGATTTCGCCATAGCCGCACTCACGCAAAACGCCCAAGCGGTTCTCGACCGGCACAATACCACACGGTTGTCGGGGCGAGATCGTGAAATTTTCACCAAAATGCTCGACGATCTGGACGCGAAGCCCAATGCGGCCTTAACGGCTGCCGCCCAACGTTACACGAGCAGCCATTGACCGCCTCTCCTTGGACTATCCAACGACTTGAACCGTCGCATGATCGAAGTCTCTTCGACTGCGGCAAGCCAGCGCTCGACAACTGGCTAAAACGCTTGGCCGGTCAGTATGAGCGACGAGACCTTGCGCGGGTTTACGTGGCCGTTGCAGAAACCGACCGGCGCGTCCTTGGCTATTATGCTCTTTCGACGCATCACGTTCTAAGCGAGACATTGCCCGCGCAGCAAGCTCAGGGATTACCGCCATTGGATGTGCCGGTAATTCTTCTCGGACGACTTGCCGTTGATAAAACTGTGCAGGGCCAAAGATTGGGCGAGTATTTGCTCGTCGACGCCTTGCGCCGGATCCAGCACATTGCCGATCACCTTGGCGTTCGCGCGGTCGAAGTCGATGCACTGGATGACGACGCCCGGGGATTCTATCTCAAGTACGGTTTCGTCTCGTTAACCGACGACCGCAACCATCTTTTCTTGCCAATGCACATCATCCGCCAGCTCCACCTCCCGCCGCTTGGGGAGTCGGCCCACCCTTGATTTTTCCGCATCTAGCAGTGTAGATTGGAAAAAGTCAAAATGGAGGTTACCCATGATCCAAGTTCCCATCCCCGTGGAATTGGAGTCTTTCGTCCAGGGCGTCGTAGAGCGCGGAAGCTACCACGATCCGGCTGAAGTGGTAGGCGAGGCCCTGCGTTTGCTGGAACGACGCGAGCAACTCCTTCAGAGCATAAAGGTCGGCGTCGAACAGCTAGACCGCGGTGAGTATACCGAATACAGCGATGATTCTCAGGAAGAGTTCTTAGCCGATATTAGAGCCGAAGAGCAAAAACGCTTTCCACAAGCGGAAGACCGTCCATGAAACGGCTTCGCCTCTCGCCATTGGCAAAAAGTGACCTCGCCGACATTCGGCACTACATTCGGCAGGATAAGCCGACGGCCGCCGATCGGCAGATTGCCCGATTTTTTCAGATATTCCGGACGTTGGTCAAAAATCCGGAATTGGGGCAGCGCCGGCCGGAGTTTGGGCCAGTATATTTGCGCGTTTTCAGTGGGCTCGTATGTTGTTGTCTATCGACCTTACGAAGAAGGCGTGGAAATTGCCAGGGTTTAAGCGGATATCGCGACATCGAGGCGCTGTTCGGAACACAGCCTTTTCTTAGGTAATAGAAATCAACTCTTCCCTCATGGATAGGACTAAACACCTTGGTCCTGTTTCAATTCTTCGACGGCATCCATGAGACGCCGTGCGTTCTCTGGGCTCTTGAGTAAATATGCTGTTTCGGTCAGTGACTCATTGGCCAAATTATTAGTTGTCGCTTCCTTCCACAAATACACCCCCAAAAGCACAATCACCAACGACAGTATCTGCACGCCAACCGCCTCGGAAACGGCCTGCGTACACCATGCCGTGAGATACAGCGCGACGATCAACCACCGCAGCCGCCGAGCCAACCCACACGACGAAACCGCTAAAAATACGGCCGGAATCAGCAATGTCGTGTCGTAAATCGCAATATGAGGGCTCAGCACCGGCGTCCAGGCCAAAGCCGACGCCCAGCCAATCCGCCAATCGGTCGAACGTCGCCATGTAATCCAAAGCACTACCGCTCCCGCCAAAAACAAGGCCGCAACAAGCACCATCGCCCACGGTTGCGGATGATAGAACACCGGATAAATCGCCGCGCGAAGGTCTACATACTTCCAAGGTTTCAGCGATTCCGGCGCGGCGTTTCGGACCGCTGCATATTTCG
>CAYWGR010000196.1:0-1176 GCA_964458015.1 uncultured Planctomycetaceae bacterium | reverse complement strand
GTCAAAAACCGCACGTATTGCAGACACCCTTCAACCCCAACCGCCCAAATCGAAACCAGCAGCAACCCCAGCACGCCGATCAACAAGCCAAGCAATATGCGAAACGATTTCGTAACGACGAGCATCGGCCCTAGCAACAACAGAAGCGTGGGCTTGAATGCCAAAAACGCCAGAACGACGCCCGCCGCCACAGGCCGTTGCCGATGCTGGAAATAGATGGCCAACGAAACCGCGAAAAGCACCATCGCCGAGGTTTGCCCCCCGGCCCAGCCTTCGATCAAAAAAGGTGCGAACGAAAATGCCGCAAGCATCGCCGTTGCACGATCGCCTTCAAGCGGCTCGCCGCAACTCTTACAAAGCAGCGTAAGACCGGCCGCACCCAACAGCGCACCAATCACAAGCCAGAGCAAATAAGACCATGCAAACGGCAGCAGCGCCAAAGGTTGATAGAAAACAGCCATAAACGGCGCACTGGGATAGACGAGCAACCGGTTGTCCGACGCGGCCGGGACGATTTCATGGTATCGCCGTTCCTGCTCTGCCAGATCATACAACCCACTCGGTTCCGAATTCAGGATTTGGCCCGCCATGTAATAGGCTGCGTAATCCCCGCCGAACTCCGGCCCAAACGATGTGATGCCGCCCTGTTGCGTGGCAAAATTGTACGCCACCAACAACAGCGTGCAGGCGATCATGCCGACTGCCAAGAATCGTACTTTGGAGGGGGTAACGAGATGCATATCTAATACGTAGCACAAAGAAGTAGCCAAAAATCCCGCCCCACGCAAAGTCGCCACAAAACGCAAGTTTCTACGCTCAAAACCCTAAAAAAGCCATGGAGCGGGCAAATGCATTGGCATCAAAACCCTAAAAAAACCGTGAAGCGGGCGAATGTCTTGGCGTTAAAACCCAAAAAACCGTGAAGCGGGCGGGCTTGCCCGCCGTGTTTTGCCCCCCCGCCCCCTATTCCCCCTCCTCTCGCACCAATCCTTCTGTTGTCAATCTGATTCTCGCGGTGTATCATTTATGCGTCTTAACACACCATTATTCGTCCGAAAGGGCAGCTCTTGTCCAAAACCACCACCGCCCGCGATCCAGAACCAAAAATCTTCTTGCCGACCAATCCCGATTGGCTCGCCGCCGCTGCGTGGTTGCTGCAACAAGCCACGCAAGCCG
>CAYWGR010000195.1:0-10378 GCA_964458015.1 uncultured Planctomycetaceae bacterium | reverse complement strand
CATTGCCTCCGAACATGAGCCAGTCGATGTAAACCTCCTGCCGGCCGTCGCAGACCTGCACCATCAACTCATCGTGATTGCCCAACAGGGGCACCAAACGGCATTCCCGCTGCAAGGCCATCAGTCGCTCGATCACCGCGCGGCTCTGCGGTCCTCGGTCCACATAGTCCCCCAGCAATACCAGGGTATCCTCCCGCTGGGGCTTAATTGCCGCCAACAAGGTCTCCAGGGCTGACAGGCAGCCGTGAATGTCGCCAATGGCAATCGTTCGGGACTCGGGCAAGATGCGATTCCTTGGATGAAAAAATTTATTATAATATGTCGCATGGCGTTATATAATGCCCAATTTGCCGCCAATGCTCGTATGATTCGCTTTATTATCGGCATTGGCTTAATGTTGGTAGCCCGGCTAACCCTGTTTGCCGACCGGCTCGCGGGCCAAGACCCCGCCCCGGCCGAGCCCAAACCTTTGCCCATCCCCACCCTGGGCGGAAGACAGTTCTGGGCCGATGAACTACTTTTCTACCAGTGGCGCATCCAACGGAACGTCACAACGAATGTCTATCGGCTGCTGGACGAACACGACCTTCGCCATGCCTCGGGCACCTTCGAGGATTGCCGAGCCGCCCTCGAACGCATCAAGCAAGAGCAGCATCTCACCCGGATGACCGGCAAGGCCGTCATTGTGCTCCACGGTCTGGTGCGATCCCGCGCATCGATGGAATCGCTTTGTGAATATCTTCACGAAAAAGGCAACTATCAGGTCTTCAACGTCGGATATCCCAGCACGCAAAGCGATATCGGCGAGTACGCCCGTTCCCTACGCCGCATCATCAACAATCTGGAAGGAATCGAAGAAATCAACTTCGTCGGCCATAGCATGGGCAATATCGTCATACGCCACTACTTGGGCGATCTGGCTCGGCAAGAACAATGGAAGCAAACGCCCAACGCCCTGGCTGCCGACCGCAGGGCCTTGGCCCGATTCCATCGCTTCGTCATGCTCGGCCCGCCCAATCAAGGCGCTTTGCTCGCCTCGGTCTTTGCCAACAATATCCTCTTCCAAGAAATCTTCGGCGACGCCGGGCAACAATTGGGCCGCGATTGGCCCGATCTGGAAAAACGGCTTGCCACGCCCACCTTCGAATTCGGCATCATCGCCGGCGGTCGAGGCAACGACAAAGGTTATAACCCGTTGTTGCACGGCGATAACGACGGCACCATCTCGGTCGATACGACGAAATTAGCCGGCGCTAAGGATTTTCTCGTCGTCTCCACGCTCCATTCCTTCCTGATGGACGATGCCCAAGTGCAACGGTACGTCCTACGTTTTCTCAGGCATGGCTATTTCTCGTCCGACCGTAAACCGCATCCCGTAGCAAAGAAGTCATGACCCAGCCACCCCGAAAATCCCCCGGCCGCATCGCCGGCATCGACTATGGTCACGTGCGAATCGGAATTGCTATCAGTGACCCCGACCGAACCATCGCCAGTCCGCTGGAAAACTACGATTCTCGCGGCCGTGACCAAGACGCACGACGTTTCCGCCGTCTCGTAGACGAAGAAGGCATCGTTCTCTTCGTTGTCGGGCTGCCCATCCATCTCGACGGTCGAGAAAGCGAGAAATCGCTCGAAGCCCGAGCATTCGGCCAATGGCTCGGCGAAACGACCGGTATTCCCGTCGAGTTTTTCGACGAGCGTTTCACTAGCCGAGAAGCAGAACAACTCCTCCAGGCCGCCGAACTCACCAAACAACGCCGCAAAAAACGCCTCGACATGCTTGCGGCCCAAATTATGCTGAGCGCCTATCTCGAAAGAAGCCAAAATCACAGGGCAGGGGACTCCAGCATCGGCCAATCGCTCGACGACTGAAAACGGTCTGTCAAACTAGGCTGTTTTGAAAAAACCTCTGTAAGTCGTTTAAAATGCCCCTGGGTAATAATCATTCCCCATCCTTTCAGGTCTGTCCTCACCAAGCCCTTCAACCTGACAAATTGGCAGCATTGGGTGGAAACCAACTTCACAACCCAACAATGTGCCCACATTTCCTCGCTATTCTACCTATTCTTTTCTACCGTTAGCCTCGTGTGCCCAAATTTCCGCATCTGCCGTTTATACGCAATATAGCAGATATTCTTTCAATGCCGGTGATGCCGTGTGCCGATGCTTTGTTGTGAGCGACCTAGACCCGCACAGCCGGCAAGCAAAATGTCGGCTTTCGATAGCCAACGATAATTAGGGGGGAATTCTCATGATCCGTCGGACCATGTTCGTGTTGCTTGCTGCAACTGTCGTGTCGATCGTCCTCGGCGTCGCCGACGCCCAGGCCCAGCAGGCCTTTGATCGCCAATGGGGCCGGACCTACAGCACCCAAGATTGGAACCGGATGTACCATTATCCGTATGTTTATTATCCTCAGAACTTCTGGGGAAGTGATTATTATCGCAGCAGCGAAGATATGTACTTCCGCTATCCCGCTGAAATGCGTATTCCTGTGTACCACAAGCAATGGGAAAACTATTATCCCCAACACCGCAAGGATCCGGCCATCAAAGAACACCAGTTCTTCCCGATGTTTAGCGGTGAACGCCATACGGGCGAAAGATATTACCAAGGTCATCACTTCACCGCCGACGTGTTCTAACCAACATCGTTTGGCGTTGAATTGGGATAAAATCCCACATAGTTTGCCCTTCGCAGGTTTGCGTCCTTCCTGCGAAGGGTTTTTTGTTGCCCTTATTACGTTCTGCATTGCCAATGAACTTTTTCGCGGCCGGTGGACCAGCGGACTCGACTGAAACAGCCGTGTTTGCGGTTCGACATGGATCTCGGACAATGTCGGCGTCCCCAAGAGCTTCCTGCGATCCCCCCCGCTATTCCGTACTTCTTGATCCGACAATTGACCAGGGGGACTACATGGTCCTTGGTCACGGAGGAACCGTCATCCTGAGCGAAGCGAAGGATCTCGTTGGCGTATTGGAACTTATATAGGCTCACATAGATTCTTCGCGATGCTCAGAATGACTGCTTTTGGCGACTTTGTAGTTCTCCTAGACAATTGACCGCATGGGGTGCTCTTCCTAAAATGTCATGCATGGCATTGGGAATGCCAAAAACCTTTTCCACTTCAAAGGCGATAGGCAGTGCTGTGTGCTTTTGAATTGGAATCTGGCATCCATAGAAAGGGAGAGCATCGGATGCAGTGTGCCTTTCTGCCGATTTTTCTGTTTGTTGTCTGCGTGACAGGCTTGGCCGTCGGACTCTTGGTCGCGGCAAGTCTTTGCAATCCTGGCCGTCCGGGCCGTGTAACGCAGATGCCCTACGAAAGCGGCATGGACCCCATCCATGACACGCGCCGCCGCTTCGACGTGCGTTTCCACCTGTTGGCTATCGCCTTTCTGGTGTTTGATGTAGAGCTGTTGTTTCTCTATCCCTGGGCAGTGTCCGTCGGTGGCCAGAGTCAAGCGATCCTGTGCAAAACGGCCGGCGAGCGAAGCCAACCAGAAACGGCAACTTCAGGTTTTTCGCCAGTTAGAAATCATGATCCGCTCTCTACGAATGCCAACTCTCAATCCGTCGCCCCCTCAAACCACCGCCTCGTCTTCAGCGGCGTCATGGCGTTCTTGGCACTTTTGACTTTCGGTTTTGTCTACGACTGGCGCAAGGGGGTGTTTCGATGGCGTTAGCCGCAGTAGCCCAGCACGCTCAGGATACCGCATCGGCGATCGTCGAATTGCCCGACAACGTGGCCGTCACGAAGCTCGACGAATTGGTCAGCTGGTGTCGAAAAAACAGTCTTTGGCCGATGCCCTTCGCCACGGCCTGTTGCGGGATAGAACTGATGGCCACCGGTGCAAGCCGTCACGACATCGCCCGGTTCGGGGCCGAAGTGTTTCGCTTCAGTCCGCGCCAGTGCGATTTGATGATCGTGGCAGGCCGCGTCGTCATGAAAATGCTCCCCGTGTTGCAACGTATCTGGCAGCAAATGCCCGAGCCAAAATGGTGCATCTCGATGGGCGCGTGCTGTTCGACCGGCGGGGTGTTCGATACCTACTGCGTCGTGCAGGGAATCGACCGATTCATGCCGGTCGATATGTACGTGCCCGGCTGTCCGCCCAGGCCCGAGCAATTGATCCAAGCCATAATCGACCTTCAGGAAAAAATCCAGCGTGAAGGAACCCTGCTCGGCCGCGAGTTTGAGGCCCCATCGCGTCAACAATCCAAACGAGCATTGCAAGTAGAGAAGGAAGGAGATGTTGGTTAGTGGTTAGAAAAATGTTCAATGACCAAGGTTCAATTTCCAATGTTTAATGTTCAATTATGGGGGATGTTGGTGAGGAGTTGTTCCTAATCTTTAATCCCTAATCCGTGACATCTCAATCAACCAATTCATGCTTCCAACTTCCCTATTCACCGACTTCCCCACGCTGACCGCAAGCGAATTTCGCGGCCAGACGCGGATTGTCGTGCCGGTTGCCTTGCTGCTGGAAGTTTTGAAAACGCTTAAAGTAAAACACGGATTCGATCTGCTGGTCGATATCACTTGTGTCGATTACCTCGACTATCACGGCGTCAAAGATCGCTACGGTCTGGTCTACCTGCTGGCCGACACCGAAACCAACGCACGGCTCACGGTGCGCTGCTTTGTAAACGACCCCAATCCGACCGTGCCCTCGGTCGTCGAACTATGGCAAGGCGCCAATTGGTTGGAACGCGAAGTCTGGGACTTGTTCGGCATCCATTTCGCCGGCCATCCCGATCTGCGGCGAATCGTACTGCCTGAAACCTTCGCGGCCCATCCCTTGCGGAAAGACTATCCCTTGCAAGGTCGCGGTGAGCGGCACAATTTTCCAGTAATCAAACGTGCGGAAGGATAAAATCATGCAACTTCCAAAGCGTCGCCCAAATTCCCTGTCTCTAATCCCTAATCCCTAATCCCTTTCTGTTCCATGCCTTTAACGCTTGCCACATCCGCCGGCAATCTTGCCCACGACGAGCCGCAGCCGTATGTGTGGACCCTAAATTTCGGTCCGCAGCATCCGGCTACGCACACGACGTTGCGGCTGGTCCTCAAGATTGAGGGCGAGACGGTCGTCGATGCGATGCCCGACATCGGCTACCTGCATTCCGGCTTTGAGAAACTCGGCGAGCATCTCGACTACAACCAGTATGTAACCATTACCGACCGCATGAATTACATCTCGCCGATGGCCAACAACGTGGCTTGGCATCTGGCGGTCGAACGACTTTTAGGCATTGAATCGACGCCCCGGTGCCAATACCTGCGCGTCATCGTGGCCGAGCTTTCGCGGATTTCCGACCATCTCTTGTGTCTTGGCGCGATGGGGCTCGATACCGGCGCGTTTACGCATTTCGTCTACGCTTTTAATCCACGCGAGCAGATCTACGACATTTTCGAGGCCCTTTGCGGCGCACGGCTTACGAACAGCTACACCCGTGTCGGCGGACTGATGTACGATGCCTCGCCGAAGGCGATCCAACTGATCCGCGATTTCCTCAAGCAAATTCCGAAAACGCTCCGCGACATGGAGCGGCTGTTGAACCGCAATCGCATTTTCGTCAATCGCACGCAAGGCATCGGCGTGCTCACCAAAGCCGAGGCGATCAATCGCAGTTGCAGCGGGCCAATAGCGCGGGCCAGCGGTGTGACGCGCGACCTTCGCAAAGATGAACCGTATCTGACTTACCGCGACTTCGACTTCAACATCTGTTGTGCCGAGACCGGCGATTGTTACGCCCGCTACCTCGTCCGCATGAGCGAAATGCGCGAAAGCATCAAGATCGTCCATCAGGCCATCGAAAATCTTCCCCCGGGCCCCGTGAACTTGGGCGACGACGCCCGGACGATCTTGCCCGACAAAGAGGCGGTGCATTCGACGATCGAGGGCTTAATCACTCACTTCGAGCTGACGATGCCCAGCCGAGGGTTCAAAACACCCTGCGAGGAAGTTTATTGCGCCACCGAAGCGCCGAACGGCGAACTTGGCTTTTATGTCGTCGGCGACGGCACCCCGCGAGCCTACCGCGCGCGTTGCCGCCCGCCGTCGTTCATCCATTTCGCCGTTTTTCCTCACCTGATTCGCGGCCACACCATCAGCGACGTTGTGGCCGTGCTTGGCAGCTTGAACATCATCGCAGCGGAGTTAGATCGATAGGAGGATAGGGATTAGAGGATAGGGATTAGGGATTAGAAAAACGCCTAGAACGTAATCGCGTAATCACGAATGCTAGGAACGGTAATTAACTACACTGCCAACGACTAGATCCAAAATAAAAGCCAACAACCGCGAGAATGCTCCCCATGTCAAACACGAATCCCCAATCCCTAACCCCTAATCCCTCTTCGTCTCATATCCTCGACGCGGAATTGCGGAAGCAAATCGCTGCCCTCTTGCCGAACTATCCGACCAAGCAGGCGGTGACGCTGCCGGCATTGCATGCGATCAATGATCGGCTTGGCTACGTGCCCACCGAAGCGGTTGTCGAGCTTGCGGGACTCTTGGAACTGGCCCCCGCACAAATCCAAGACACGCTTAGTTTCTACGGCTTTTTCAAACAAGACAAGCCGCAGGGCAAGTATCGCATCTGGGCGTGCCGCTCGTTCACCTGCGCGTCGTGCGGCGGCGAAGACCTATTAGCGTATCTTTGCGAGAAACTCGGTGTGCAGCCCGGCCAAACAACCGCTGACGGCCGGATCACCGTCGAATTTGCCGAGTGTCTCGGCGCTTGCGATACCGCCCCCGCGATTATGGTGAACGATACGGTGTATGAGGATATGACAAAAGAGAAAGTTGATGCCCTAGTCAAGGAGATTGCAACGTAACCATCATGCAACAACGACCTACGGATTGGTTCGGGGTAATTAACTGGCTGGTTATCATCATCGGGCTGAATATGGTGTCCATCATGGCTGGATCAGCCTTTGTTCCTCTATATCTAGCAACATTGTTATTGAATGTAATCCTTGGAAGTGTTGGCATCTATTGCGAGATGAAAATGCCAGGAAGGGGATGGCCAAATGCAATGGCGATATCAATCTTGATAATGCTTACCCCCGGTGGTTTTTTTAATCTTTTCCCTTGGCCGATTTTACCAATATTTACTAAGTTCAGCTATTTAAGCACCCATATTAATATCGCTGTGGGAGCCACGATCACATTGCTTTGCGGCATAATCGCAGCTTGGTCATTAGTAACCTGTGCCATGCAATTCGCATGTTGGACCGACAAGGCAACCAATCGCACATGGAGATATCTTCTCCCGCTCCCATTATTTTCTGCATTATTAGTTCTCTACCATGTCATCATCGCTGGTATTTTGAGAACGATGTGTCATTGGGGATTGTATTCTAATATGGGAGGATTTCATCGAATTTCTTAGCATACATACTCATACGGCTCCGATTGAATACTGAACTAGCATATCTATTTCTGATCCTAACTAACCACTAATCCCTATCCACTCTTTTCCATGTCTGAACCCGTCCTACTAGTGAACATCGGCAAGCAAAACAGTCATACGCTGGCTGTTTATGAAGCCGGTGGCGGCTATCAGACATTGCGCCGCGCGCTAAAGGAACTGAGCCCCGCGGACGTGGTCGAGATGGTCAAGGCCAGCGGACTGCGCGGCCGTGGAGGAGCCGGCTTTCCGACCGGGCAAAAATGGTCGTTCCTGCCCAAGGATCACTCGGGCCCCATCTATCTCTGCGTCAATGCCGATGAAAGCGAGCCCGGCACCTTCATCAACCGCATTCAGATGGAACTGGATCCCCATCAAGTGCTTGAAGGGATTATTCTGAGTTGCTATGCCACCAGGGCAACAGCAGCCTACATCTATCTTCGCTACGAATACGCCTTGTGTTACCGGCGAATGCAGGCGGCGATCGACGAATGCCGTGCAGCGGGATATCTCGGCAAGAACATTTTGGGCAGCCCCTTTTCGCTCGACGTGCATATTCATCGCGGCGCGGCAGCTTATGTCTGCGGCGAAGAAACAGGACTGATTGAAAGCATCGAAGGACGCCGGGCATGGCCACGGATCAAGCCCCCGTTCCCGGCCATCGAAGGGCTTTTCCGCAAGCCAACGGTTGTCAACAACGTTGAGACATTGTGCTGCGTCAAGCATATTGTGGAGCGTGGCGTGGGTTGGTTTCGTTCGATGGGCACCCCGCCCGCGCCGAACGATCCTCGCGATCCCGGCAGCTTTGGGCCGAAGTTGTTCGGGTTGAGCGGCCATGTCAACCGCCCCGGTTGCTACGAAGCCCCGCTTGGCATCACGGTCCGCCATCTCATCGAAGAATTTGGCGGCGGGATGCGCGAGGGTCGTCGGGCCAAAGCAGCCGTGCCCGGCGGGCTGAGCACCGGCGTCATGACCGAGGCCGAATTCGATACCCCGCTCGATTTTTCCGCCCCCATCACGGTCGGATGCCTCGGGCTCGGCACCGCCTGCGTCACGGTGTTCGATGAAACCTATTCCATGCTCGATTTTCTACACAACAGTTGCCGATTCTTCGCCCACGAAAGTTGCGGCCAATGCACACCCTGCCGTGAAGGAACCTACTGGGCTCTGCAAATGATCAACCGAATCCGCGCAGGCCGAGGTCGGTTGCTCGATCTCGATCTGCTGTTGGAAATCGGCGATTCGATCGGCATCCTACCCGGTACGACCATTTGCGGACTTGCCGACGGCGCGGCATGGCCCATCAAAACGGCGATTCGCAAGTTTCGCGGCGAGTTCGAGGATTTCATCAAGCGGACGAATCCGGAGGGATATTCTGAGCGCAAACCAGTCGCAGCGATGCCACCACTAACCACTAACCACTAACTCCCGGCCGCTCATGTCGATGCTAATCAACAACCACGAACTCGAAATTCCCCCCGGAAAGCGGTGGAATGTCATCGAGGCTGCACGGCTGGTGGGCGTGAAGGTGCCGCATTATTGCTGGCATCCTTCGCTCTCGGTGGTGGGCAGTTGCCGCATGTGTTTGGTCGAAATCGGCTCGCGCGACCCGAAGACGGGCCAAATCACCATGCAACCCAAGCTCGTTCCAGGCTGCAACACGATTGTAGCGGACAATATGGTCGTCGTCACCGATAGTGAAAAAGTCCTTCGGGCTCGCGCTATGGTTCAAGAGGATCTGCTGCTCCGTCATCCCATCGATTGCCCGATCTGCGACAAGGCCGGTGAATGCAAGCTGCAAGATTACCATTTCAAACACGGCCAAAGCGAGCGCCGCGCCGATCTGCGGCCGTTCACCAGTCGGCGGCGCGACTTGGGCGACGTAACTCTGTTTGTCGACCGTTGCATTTTGTGCAGCCGATGTGTGCGATTCACGGCCGAAATCACTGGCACGCATGAAATCATGCTCACTGCCCGCGGCGCGCAGCAAGAAATTGATGTCATGCCCGGTTACCCGTTGAACAACAAGCTCTCGGGGAATGTCGTCGATCTATGCCCTGTCGGCGCTTTGGGCGATAAGGATTTTCTCTACCGCCAGAGAGTCTGGTTCCTCGAACAACGCGCCAATGTCTGCACCGGCTGTTCCACCGGTTGCTCGATCTGGATCGAAGAAAACCAAGAACGCATCCATCGGATCACGCCTCGCAAAAATCCCGCGGTCAATAAGTGGTTTATCTGCAACGACGGCCGCTACGATTATCCCCACGTCCACGACCCCCGCCGCTTGACGCAACCATGCCAAAATCTGGCCTCGCCCGCAAGAGAGAGAAAGGCCAAGTGTGAGGGCGGTTTGCCACAAGACACCGATGTCAATCCCACGCAATCTGATCTCAAAACGAACACTTGGGATTTTCTGCTTGGCTCACTTTCTGCTCAACTCTGCAAGGCGGGCCGTTTGGCCGCCGTGCTGTCGCCGCATCTTACGGTCGAGGAAGCCTATCTGCTGTGCCGGTACATCCGCAATATCGACGGCGAAGCGTTGCTTGCTCTCGGCCCGATCCCTGTCCTTGGCGAAAACGAGCAATTCCCCTCGGGCTTCACCATCGCAGCCGAAAAATGCCCCAACCGCCGCGGCGTCGAAGCGGTGATTTCGCATTTCGCTCAAGGCGTCTCGTCGTTCGACGATCTCTTACAGGAACTCGACACCGGCTCGATCCGCGGCGTTTGGGTCTCGGGCGGATATAAAACTCCTTGGATTGGCCAAGCAACCGTCGGCCGATTCAATCGCATCGAGGTACTCGTCGTCCAAGATTTGTTCCCCTCGCCGCTTTCCGAACGTGCAACACACGTTTTGCCCGGCGTTGCGTTTGCCGAGCGCGATGGATCCTACGTTAATCGAGCCGACCGCCTGCAATCCGTCGCCCGAGCGATTCGTCCCCCGCTCGAAGCGCGTTCCGAG
>CAYWGR010000194.1:0-10583 GCA_964458015.1 uncultured Planctomycetaceae bacterium | reverse complement strand
AGCAAAGCGATGGCCCGCCTTGAATTCTTCGCTAAATGGCGGGCCATCGCTTCGCTTGACCCGCCCTACGCTTTTCCCAACTTCAACAATTGATTGACCCTGAATACTGCCCCCCGTTGATTGACGGTCTCCCAGGGGGTGTTCTATAATCGGGTAGCGGAGATTCTCTATCATGCTAACGCTACCAGTTCGGATTCATCTTCTGAAATTCGTATTTTCCTTCCTTGCGGCAACTTTGCTGCTATTTATTGCGCCCAGCGGTTTTGCAGCGGCCAAAGATGCCCCGAAGACACCTCTTCAAGTCGGTAGATTTATTCGCATCCAGTTGCCGATTACGGGCCAAACGTTTGAACGCACGCGGCGCACTGTGCGCCGGGCGATGGATCGCGTGAAGAAAGAGGACGCGAGACTTACGCTGGTCTTCGAGTTCGATGTTTCCAAGGAACAGAAGAATTTCGGCCGGGGTAGCGAGTTTGGCGCTGCCCATGATTTGGCAAATTTCCTTTCGAGCGAAGAGCTAAGCGGCGTAAGAACGGTGGCCTATTTGCCGCAACCGATTCAGGGCCACGCCGTGTTGGTGGCGATGGCTTGCCAAGAGTTGATCATGGCCAAGGAAGCTTCGATCGGTTCGGCCGGGATCGACGAAAAAACCATCACGCCTACCTTGCGAAGTGCGTATGCCGAGATTGCCAATCGGCGGCGGACCGTGCCTGTTGCGTTGGCATTGGGCATGCTTGATCCATCGGTCGAGGTTCTCCAGGTGGAAACCGAGGTCGGCAACGAATTTGTTACGCCCGAGGGCTTGGCGGATCTGAAGAAACGGCACACGACCAAGGAGCCCGTCAAGGTAAAGCCGGCGGGCGAAGCCGTGCAATTCACGGGTGGAGAATCGCGGCGTTTGAGTTTTGCCAGCTACTTGGCTGCCGACCGTCGCGAGTTGGTCAAAGCCTTGCAGTTGCCCCCGGCGTCGGTCGAGGATGATCCTTCGCTGGAGGGCGGCTGGCGCGCGGTGCGCGTGGATCTCAAAGGTCCGATCCGTGCCGAATCGGTCGATCAGGCGCAACGCATCATCGAAGATCAAATCAAAGAACGCGATGTGAACTTCGTGTGCCTATGGATCGACAGTCCCGGCGGTTCGGTGGCCGACGCGATGCAATTGGCCGATTTTCTGGCGTTTCAACTAGATCCGGCCAAAATTCGCACCGTGGCCTATGTGCCGAACGAGGCCCGAAGCGATGCAGCCATCGTGGCGTTGGCCTGCGATCATTTGATCATGCATCCCCAGGCCATTTTGGGCGGACCCGGCGCCTATGAACTTTCCAAGGAAGAGATTGCACAAGTTCGGCAAACGATTCACAAAAAGTTGGCCCCGCGCAAAGGGCGTTCCTGGTCGCTCGAAGCAGCGATGATCGATCCGCAGTTGACGGTCTATCGCACAACGAGACTTGGCGATGTGGAATATTTCTGCACGGATGAACTCGACGAGCAATTGGAGCCCGGCAAATGGCAACGCGGCGCGGCAATCACCGGAGCCGGCAGCGCTTTGAAACTTACGGGCGAGCTGGCCGAGGAATACCGCTTGGCCAACCATCTTGTCGATAATTTCGCGCAGTTCAAGCAGTATTACGGCCTGGAATCCGACCCCATGTTCGTCGAGCCGGGTTGGGCCGATTTCTTGATCCAGGCCTTAGCCTCCCCGGGCGTGGCGGTGTTGCTGTTGGTCATCGGCGGCGCAGCGCTCTACATCGAACTGCACGTGCCCGGCATCGGCGTGGGCGGTTTTATCGCAACCGTATGTTTTTTGCTGTTCTTCTGGAGCCGGTATCTCGGCGGCACGGCCGGTTGGCTGGAAGTGACGCTTTTTGCGGCCGGTATTTCCTGCTTGCTGCTGGAACTGTTTGTGATCCCCGGTTTCGGCATCTTTGGTCTTGGCGGCGGCGCGCTCGTATTGGCTTCGTTCATCTTGGCAAGCCAGACGTTTTTGTGGCCGCATAACGAATATCAGTTCGATCAACTGGAAAAGTCGTTGATGATGGTGGCGATCGCCGGTCTTGGAATGGTTGCCGTGGCGTTCTTTTTGCGCAAACGATTGCCGCGATCTCCGCTGCTGAATCCGATGATGTTGGAGCCTCCGGTCGGCGAAGAAGCGGAAACCATTCGGCGGCGCGAGGCACTCGTTGATTTTCACGCTTTGATTGGCACGCAGGGCATTACCACGACCCAACTCACGCCCGGCGGCAAGGCTCGATTCGGCGATACGCTGGTCGATGTGATGGCCGACGGCGAAGTGATCAACCGCGGAACACCCGTCGAAGTCGTCGAAGTGCGCGGCAATCGGGTATTGGTGAGAGCCTGTGATTAACAGATCCTGGCTAGTGTAGTGATTCACGCTATTGGGGATTTTTCAGTGAGTGCCACTGGCTCCGCCAGTGCGGGATTCCATGCGGCGGCCGGCACTGGCAGAGCCAGTGGCACTCAAAAAAACAGTTTTCTACACGATACCACGATCATGAATCACTACACTAGTTTTTCCCTGTTTCCGGCTTGATCATTCAGCATCTCTCTACTCCCATGAATCCACTATCTTGGATCGACGACGAACTCTTGACGCTCTCGCAAAAGAATCTGCATCGACGTCTGATGGTGCGCGAGGGGGCACAAACGGCGCGACTTTCGATCGATGGGCGCGAGCTTACCAACTTCGGATCGAACGACTACCTTGGCATTGCCGCCGATCCGCGTTTAAGCCAAGCAGCAGCCGATGCGTTGGTTCGCGAGGGCTGGGGCAGCGGCGCTAGTCCGCTCGTGACCGGTTATGCAACGGCCCATCAGCGCTTGGCCCAGCGGTTAGCGGAATTCGAAGAGACCGAAGCAGCCTTGGCGTTTACCTCCGGCTTTGCAGCCAATGTCGGCGCGATTGCTTCACTGGTCGGGCCGGGCGATGCCGTCTATTCCGATAGCAAAAACCACGCCAGCCTGTTCGACGGCTGCCGGCTTTCGCGGGCCGATGTCCGTATCTATCCGCATGGCGATTGCGGACGGCTTGCCGAGTTGCTCGAAAAATCGAATCGCTACCGGCGGCGGCTGATCGCGACCGATGGGCTGTTCAGTATGGACGGTGATTTGGCCCCGTTGACTGAATTGGTCGAACTTGCGCGCCGCTATGAGGCCATGCTGTTGGTCGATGAAGCCCATGCGACGGGCGTTTTCGGTCTGCATGGCCGGGGCGTGTGCGAGCATTTAGGCGTGGAACACGAGGTTCACGTGCGCGTCGGCACGCTCAGCAAGGCCTTGGGCTGCATTGGCGGATTCGTGGCCGGTAGCCGGTCGTTGATCGAGTGGCTGGTGAATCGCGCCAGACCCTATGTTTTTTCGACGGCTGCTCCCGCGGCCTCAGCCGCGGCCGCCATCGCGGCATTGGATATCGTCCGGCAAGAGCCCGAACGTCGCGAAAAACTGCTCGACTGTTCGCGGAAGTTGCGCGCCGATCTTCAAGCTCAGGGTTGGAACATCGGCCCCTCGGCCAGTCAAATCATTCCGCTCGTGATAGGTGAACCCGAGCAGGCCGTCGGCTTGTCGTTGAAGCTGCGTGAACATGGCCTGTTTGTTCCCGCGATACGTCCGCCGACCGTGCCCGAAGGCGAATCCTGTCTGCGCATCAGCCTGACCGCCGGCCATACCGACGAAATGATTGCCACGCTTCTGGCGGCGTTGGCGTCAAGACAATAACAATGTATGATGTATTATTGATGTTTGCTTGGATAATGAACCGGCCAGTCAACTTGTTTGACCTAGTTTTCGGCCTTCCGTTGGTCGGCCTCGGTTCATTAGCGATGCAAAGGTCAATAGGATAACCGGATACCTGCATTGGGAGATTTACCGATGGAAAACACCTATACGGCAATCACAAAACAAGACGGCGGTTGGTGGATCGGTTGGATCGAGGAGGTTCCTGGAGTCAACTGTCAGGAGAAAACCCGTGAGGATCTGCTTACTAGTTTGCGGGTTACGTTGAAAGAAGTTCTCGAATTCAACCGAGAAGAAGCGATTCAAGCGGCTGCTTCTGACTACACCGAAGAACGTCTCACGGTATGAAACGCACTGATCTTCTCAAACACCTCAACCGACATGGTTGCATCTTTATCCGTGAGGGCGGCTGCCATTCATGGTGGTTGAATCCCACACAGAACAAACGCTCCTCTGTCCCCAGGCATACAGAGATACGAGATCAGCTGGCTCGGAAAATCTGCAAGGATTTGGGAATCCCCTTCGGGAAATGATGCACGAATTTGGCCAAGATCGAAGAACTTAAGAAGGCCGTCACCGCGCTATCGAGGGAGGAATACTCTCAGTTCAGACAGTGGTTTCTCGAACACGACGGGGGCAAAAGGGGCCGCGAAATCGAAGCGAATTCCGAAAATGGATCACTCGGCTTCCCGTTTCAGAAAGAGGAAGAGATCATCAGAAAGCGTGGATGATTGGGACAATAAAGGTCATTGCGTCTTTTCATACACTTGCCATGTACCTTCGCTTTGTAACAAACCACGTCGATGAAGACTCCAATCGGAGACAAGGACTATTTCACGCAATAGCAAGAATAAGAGACATCGGCAAATTATTTGCACATGAAGAAGCAAGGGTAGATGAACTGCGAGGTTGGTTCAGCAAGTATCTGAATAAACCGAGATCCTTTTCAAAATCGAACAGACCCCATCCCGCTCCCAAGGCCCTTAGTTGGTTTAAGGACACCGCAAGTGATCATATTGCCAAAATGTACGAACTAGCGGCAGTTCTGGAATCGCATGGCGTTATGGTCGAGGTGATCCGAACGGCCAAGCCAGGCTATATAGTTTACGAAGACGAATTCCAAGTTGCAGCGGAACCATTCGCAGAAACCAATACCTAAGTTGAGTCGAGTACGTTCTCGATAAACCAAAATAGAATCGGAAAATGAACAGTAACGTAGGTTACGCTTCAATAGAAAGAATCGAGGATTCGGCCAGATGTTATGCCAAAAACATGACCTATAAAGCCGGAACATCTTTGCGAGAAATAATGTCGATATGGATAAATTGCCGCTTAACGTAACTGCAACATTCAAAAGAGATAAGGAGGCTCGATTATCATATCAAAATCTCTTCCGAGCTATTTCTGAGAGTTTGTTCAAGAATGACCCTATGGGGATAAGCTACGAATCCAATACTGACGAGTACGAGGCTGAAGCAGAGACGATTATCCCAAGATTGAAATCCTGTGTAACGGAGGACGACGTTCTCTCGGTTGTCCATGATGAGTTTACTCGCTGGTTTGGCAATTGTGCAGGGCCAAGATCGCACTACCGGAAAACGGCATCTGACATTTGGCAAATGTGGCAAGAAACATGTGGTGGCACTGATCCAGACGGAGAAACCATGAGCAAACCCTGTAAAATTATAGCCATTCTCGGAACATATCGCAAAGGCGGCATTATTGATACGGCAGTCGAAGAGCTATTGGCTTCGGCGCGAGAAGCAGGCGCGGAGACGAACAAAGTCTACTTGATCGACCGACATATCGAATTCTGCACGAATTGTCGATCTTGCACGCAGGAAGAGGGATTGTCCCGCGGCGTGTGCCCCTTGGCGGATGACATGCGTGAAATTCTCGATGAGATCGAACGGTCGGATGCGATTGTGCTTGCTTCGCCGATGAATTTTTGGACGGTCACGGCCGTAATGAAGCGATTTATCGAGCGGCTCGTTTGTTTTGCCTATTGGCCGTGGGGCGAACATGCTCCCAAGATACGCGACGTAAAGAAAACCAAGCGGGCCGTGATTGTCGTTTCCTCGGCGGCGCCATCGTTGCTTGCCCGGTTGATGACACGCATGGTCGGCCTGTTGAAAAGCTGTGCGGGGCTGCTGGGGGCTAAAACCGTGGGCGTTCTGTTCATCGGCCTTGCCGCGCAACAGTCGAAACAAGACATCGGGGAGCGAGCCAAACGAAAAGCACGCCGATTGGGGAAGAAATTGGTCTCGTAAACCACCTCTTCAGCATGATACTCCCGATAGGGTGGTATTGGATATGATTTTAGTATGTGGCAGCATGACTCCGATGATCACTCGCGGCAGATTTGCGATTTATGCCCCCGGCATTGTGCCTTAAGGCAGGGCGACCGGGGATTTTGCTTCGTGCGAGAGAACCGCGAAGGTCAGATCGTTTCGACCACCTATGGACGCAGCACCGGCTTCTGCATCGATCCGATCGAGAAGAAACCGCTCAACCAGTTTTATCCCGGTACATCGGTTTTGTCGTTCGGTACGCCCGGCTGCAACTTGGGTTGCACGTACTGCCAGAATTGGACGATGTCGCGGTCGCGCGATATTGAAGCGGCCTGTGAATGGGCCACGCCGAAGGCAATCGCCAAGGCGGCACAACGCAACAACTGCCGCAGTGTCGCCTTTACGTACAACGATCCGATTATCTGGGCGGAATATGCCATCGACACAGCTCGCGAATGTCATGCAGTGGATGTAAAAACGGTCGCTGTTACGTCGGGCTATATCACAGCCGAGGCACGGCCTGCTTTTTTTGAATTCATCAATGCGGCCAATGTGGACTTGAAAGGATTTACCGAGGATTTTTATCGGCACTATTGCGGCGGACAATTACAGCCGGTGCTCGACACGCTTCGCTGGCTGGTCCACGAAAGTCACGTATGGCTTGAAATGACCAATCTGGTTATTCCACAGGCGAACGATTCGCCCGACGAAATCCGCCGCATGTGCGAGTGGATTTTCAAGGAGTTGGGGCCCGACGTGCCGCTGCATTTTTCGGCTTTTCACCCGGATTTCAAACTGATCGACCGTCGGCCGACCTCGCCGGCTGCGTTGAAGATGGCTTATGATATCGCCCGAGAAGCGGGAATACGGTATGTTTACACGGGCAACGTTTGCGACCCCGAGCGGCAGCACACGTATTGCCCCGGTTGCGGCAAGGCAGTCATTCGTCGCGACGGCTACGCCATCGAAGGCTTCGCAATACGCGGCGGCCGATGTCTGCATTGCCAGACGCCGATTGCAGGGCACTTCGACGATACGGTCGGCACTTGGGGCGGAAGAAGGATGCCGGTCGAGATTGAAAACTGAGCCTTGGCTTGCCGTTCGGGGCGGTTGTTGTTGGGTCTAGGGTGCATGGGGGGGTGTCATGATGGAATACTCTGCCGATCAAACATCGGAAGCTGCCGGACCAACGTCGCGGCCGACGTTCACCAAGGAACAAGCGTCGCAGATCTTTCGTGCAGCGTGCCGGCGCGTCACGGCGGCCGTGCAAGGACAGCGGGGCGAATCCACGCGATACCTGTTGGCCGCAGTGGCCGAAACGCCTGTCTTTGGGGCCTTCGTGACATTACGCCGGGCAAGCCAACTTCGTTCGTGCTGCGGGCACATCGAATCGTCGGTTCCATTTTATAAGGCGTTGGACAATGCCGCCGACCGAGCTGCGACCGAGGATCCCCGCTTTCCACCGATTCGGCCCGACGAACTGACTGCGTTGGATATGGACGTGTGGATTCTTTGGGGGCCCGAACCCGTCAAGGCGCGCGGCGAGGACCGTGTGAAGGCCATTACGATTGGCAAGCACGGACTGTTGATTTCGCGAGGGTTTTCCCGCGGATTATTGCTGCCCGGCGTCGCTGTGGAACATCATCTCGATGCGTTGGCCTTCTTGCAGCAAGTTTGCATCAAGGCCGGTTTGCCGACGGATGCTTGGAAAAAGGACGACACGGAACTGCTCATTTTCGAGGGCGAGGAAATCCGTGGGCGGTTGATGCCCGAAGAGTCGGGCGCACGCCCTGCGGCCGTGGCCGGCGTTTTTTATCCTGGCACGGCGAATGAAATCACACGCGAAATGGACGCGATGTTTGCCGGTCCCGCGCCGATGACGCCTCAAGCGTGGGCCGGAATCATGGTTCCTCATGCCGGTTGGATCTATTCCGGCCGACTGGCTGCGTCGGTGTTCCGATGCGTGCAGTTTCCTTCACGAGCGATCATTCTTTGCCCCAAACATCGCGTGCCAGGCTCGCAATGGGCCGTCGAGCCGCACGGCCGCTGGCTTTTCACGGGAGGCCAGTTGGAGTCCGATCCGGAACTGGCTGCGCGGTTGGCCGGCGGTATTACTGGTTTGGAACCCGATGCGATGGCTCATCGCGAAGAACACGCCATCGAGGTGCAATTGCCCTTATTGGCACGACTTGCCCCCAAGCTTCGCGTGGTCGGCATCACCGTGGGCGGCGGAGGCCTGACGGATTTGCTCCACTTCGGCGATCAAATGGCCGAGGTATTGCGGGATATGCCCGAGCGGCCGCTGTTGATCATATCGAGCGATATGAACCATTTTGCCGACGATGCGGCGACCCGTCGCCTGGATCGGCTTGCCTTGGATGCTATCGAGTCGCTGGATCCCGAACGTGTTTACGACACGGTATGGAGAAACCGCATCAGCATGTGCGGCATAGGGCCTTGTGTGATTGTCATGAAGGCGCTTCAAAAGCTCGGATGCCTAAACCGTTGCAAGACGGTTGGCTATGCCACTAGCGCCGACACTGGAGGCCCCACAGACCGCGTCGTCGGTTACGCCGGCCTGTTGTTCGGATAATCCCATTCCTACTTTGGCATAATAAAATGGCCCTCGATGTTTTTTACACCGAGGGCCATGTGCAATTTCCGTCTTTGGCGAAAGAAAACGCCCGTTTGTCGCAGGATTACTGAGCGAACGGATCTTCGTTGTCGCCCTTCTTCGCAGCCTTCTTGCCAGTGGCTTTCTTGTCAGCCTTCTTTTCGGTGGCCTTCTTCTCGGCGGCCTTCTTGCCCTTGGCGGGTTTTTCATCGGCGGCCGACTCTTCGTCAGCGGCCGGTTTCTCGTCAGCAGCAGCTTCCTTCTCGTCGTCGGCCAGCTTTTCTTTCTTATCCGCTTTCTTCTCGGCGGCGTCGGCTTCTTCCATGAACGGATTGCCCTTTTCATCGGCCTTCTCGTCAGCCGCGGGCTTCTCTTTCTTCTCGGCCTTTTTGCCGGTCTTCTTTGCCGGCTTCTCGTCGGCGGCGAACGGATCGGCGCCTTCTTCCTTTTCCTTCGCGGCCGGTTCTTCTTCCTTAGCGGCGGGCTCTTCTTCTTTTTCCGCCTTGGCCGCAGCTTTCTTGCCGGCCTTCTTCGCGGGCTTTTCTTCGGGTGCGAAGGGATCCGCGCCTTCCGCCTTGGCGGCCGGCTCTTCTTCTTCCTTCTCTACCTTGGCGGCAGCCTTCTTCGCGGGCTTGTCGGCGGGAGCACCAAACGGATCATCGCCGGCAGGTGCAGCAGCCTTGTCGCCGGCTTCGTCAGCGGCCGGTTCCGCGGCTTTCTTATCAGCCTTTTTATCCGCGGGCTTTTCTTCAGGTGCGGCAAACGGATCCGCGGCAGCAGCCGGTTCTGCTGGCTTTTCAGCAGCAGCGGCGGGCTCGGCAGGTTTTTCAGCAGCCGGTTCAACAGGAGCTTTGACTTCTTCGGCCGGTGCAGGCGGTAGATCGCGCAACACACGCGATTCTTCACGCTGGATGGCTTCGTAACGCAGTTTGCGGAATCGTTCGGCGTCTTCCAAAGCGGCCATACGCGCTTCGACGCGATAATTTTCTAACTCAACGCGAGCTTGACCTTGCACGCGCTCCAATGCCTTCGACACGTTGTAAAACTTATTGACGTCCTTGCTCTCGAGTTCCGCGCCCTTTTTGAAATCCTGTCCGGATTCCAACGCGCGTCCGAGTTTCAGATAGGTCAGGCCTCGGAAATAATAAGCACGCGGATCTTTCGAGCCGGCGTCGATCGCTGCCGTCAGTTGCTCGTAGGCTTTGGTATACTCGCCGGAAAAGTACTCATGCACGCCGCGGCCGTACTTTTGTCCGAGAATGACTTCTTGAGCGGGCGATGAAACGGCGACCAGCGATGCCAAGCCTCCGGCCAGCAAGACGATACTGCGAAACATAGGAATTGCACTCCTGCCTGAACTGTGAAGTTGACCCGTTGGGGTAAACTGTAACCGACGACATAAACTGCGCTTACTTCGATGGTAATTACTGGACGCGCAAAGATCAAGCAAAAGTATTTGTAAAAAACAAGTTTTCCGCAGAAGGCATAGCCCTATAGGGTGGTTGCATAACGAGGGCTCTGAACAGATAATTGCCAAAAAATCTCCACTGGTGGGGTTATTTGAAATACCAGTTGGAACAGCCATCGCGAGATCTGCCATCCCCACCTTGGAATACCCGACACAATCGTTAGAGGTCGGATGCTTTGGATTGCCTTGGGGGAACGCCGGATGCGGTCGTCAGTTTTTCCGAATTCAGTACGGATTGCCTGAATGGAATGAACTGTCAACTTGACGCCCGTAGAATAAGGTAACTATACTAGAGTTAGTAAATGGCAGGATTTGCGCGGGTAGGGTAGTTTCGCGCGCAGGGTGTATTTTAACTCCATAGAGAGCTTCCCGATGAATCGCTCAATGTCCGTTTGGACGTGGCTGGCCATTTCTGCAATCGTTTTTGCTTGCACTTCGGTGCATGGCCAAGAGGCGAAACCAG
>CAYWGR010000193.1:0-10584 GCA_964458015.1 uncultured Planctomycetaceae bacterium | reverse complement strand
CGGCAGAGGATTCCTTTCAAACTAGGGGCAGGAATGACGATAGGGAAAGATCGGGAGGAAACAACCGGGGGCGCAATGGCCAACCAGCACCCTCCAATAGAACAGATGCACGCGCCGATTGCAACTATTTTTTCTTATTCCGCCGCGCCGTCCTGGATGTAAGTTTTTTCCTTGTAAAACGCGGCGTAAACGCAGAACAGCAAGGAAGTAATGAACATTAGCCCGGCGAAAAACCAATAGTAACTCGCTCCGGGCAATCGGCTCGTGCCGTCGGGATTTTCGATGAAGAAGTTGACGCAGGCCGTGAACAAATTGCCCACCGCACTGGAAAGCAAATACAACCCCATAATCAGCGACTTCATCTTTTTCGGCGCTTGCGTATACGAAAATTCCAACGCCGTGATCGACACCATCAGCTCGGCCGCCGTGAGAAGCAGAAACGCCAAAAGCTGCCACCAAATCGTCGGCGGCCGACGCTCGCCGCCAATCAACATCTCGGCATACGCGGAGATGGCAAACGTCACAACCATCAGAAACATGCCGACGGCCATTTTGCGCAGCGGCGTCAGCCGCACCACGCGGTTGACGCCCGGATAGATGACGTAACTGAACAACGGAATCATCACCATGATCAACAGCGGATTGATGGCCTGCACCTGCGCCGCTTTCACTTCAAAGGTGCTCAGGCCGTCCAGGAACCCGAAACCGTGGGCGACCAATTGTTGCTCGACCGGCTGCAACCAAGTCAACAATCGGCGATCCATGTTTTCGGCCTGAAGCACCCAGGCACCGCCCGTTTGTTCATACAAGGCCCAGAACATGGCGATGAACAGATACAGCACACCCAACTTCGCAATGACCGTCAGCCCTTCGCGGCTTGTCGCCTCTTTGAGCATCGTGCTTCCACCGGGCGGAATGTGGACGAATTTTCTGCGCCCCAGCCAAAATATCAACGTGGCCAATGCCATCAATACGCCCGGCACGCCGAATGCAATAGCGGGGCCAAGATGCTTCGCCGATTCGCCATAGAGATCCTTCCGGCTGAAATGATCCAACAGCACCGGCGTCAAAAGCGTTGAAAAGAACGAGCCGAAATTGATCGAGAAATAAAACCAGCCGAAAACTTTTTCCAACAGATGCTTGTTTTTCGGGCCGAACTGATCGCCCACGTTGGCCGACACGCTCGACTTGATCCCGCCGGCGCCCAAAGTGATCAAAAACAGCCCTACGAACAACCCAATGCGCGTTTGATCGGCCGCCAACGCGAAATTGCCTAAGCAGTAGACCAAGGACAGATAAAAGATCGTGCGGAACTTGCCCCAAACGGCGTCCGCCAGAATAGCCCCAAGAATCGGGAAGAAATAGACGCCAGCCACAAACAAATGGTAGTAGCCTTTCGCCTCTTCATTGCTCATCACGGCCAGTTCGCCCTGCGAATTCAGCAGGAATTTGGTCATGAAAATGATCAAGACCGTTTTCATGCCGTAATAGCAAAACCGTTCGGCCGCCTCGTTGCCGATAATATACGGCACTCCCGGCGGCATCGTCTCCATCGGCAGCGGCGCAGTGATATATTTCGTCTGGCTCATAAATTCACGTTGCAAGAGGGATCAATGTTAAATGTTCAAATTTCAATGTTCAATGTTCAATGTTCAAGGATTGCGGTGTAA
This sequence comes from uncultured Planctomycetaceae bacterium, assembly GCA_964458015.1. Taxonomy (GTDB): domain Bacteria; phylum Planctomycetota; class Planctomycetia; order Pirellulales; family Thermoguttaceae; genus CAYWGR01. The sequence goes on along the minus strand of CAYWGR010000193.1, from coordinate 8,914 downwards.
CCCTCACTTTGCCGCTTTCAAGTCTTCCGCAAACGCCTTGGGGCTAAGCGGTTCGCCCGTCGCAAATCGAGTCAGTTCTTCCCAGTTCATCGTCGCCCCAGGCTCGAAAACTCGCTTCCGCATGAACTCGCCTGCCTTCTTATTGCCGACGTAAATTAGCTTGGAAAGATCTGTCTTATATGCGACCGCGTACAATCCTCCCCTCCTAATGAGCGCATGATGCACTTGCGAGGCGAACATCTCGCCCATCATGTAGTTGTGATAATAGGCCGGGGCCCCGATAAAATGATACTTCGATGCGAAGTCAGGCACGTCGCGATCCTCGGGCCGGCGCAGCTCCTGATACTTTTCCACCAGGTCCCACCACAGCCGGTTCAAATCCTGCTTGGGATCGTCGTACATCGCCGCCTCGAAACGAACCATGACCTGACAGTAACGCGAAAACACCAGCAAACGGTTTCGCCGCAACTTGGCCGACGCCTTTCGGAATTGCTCGGGATCCGAAATCTTCGCCCCAAACGCCGCAAGCCAATCGACGTTCTGCGTAAAACGCTCGAACATCATGGCCACGCCCTCGGTGCAAAGCGGATGGGCCTCGGTATGCAGCACATAGGGCAGCGACGCCCCCACGTATTTCGAATAGGCCGCGTGGCCCAACTCATGCATCGTGGTGCTTAGCCATTCCTGACCCGGCACCACGTTTTCCAAAATCCGAATGTCGCCCGCCCGATTGATGTCAATCGAGAAAGCGTGTGGATTCTTGCCTGGCTGCTCGTACAAGCTGCTGCGTTTCAAGACGTCGTCGATCGACAGCCCGATGCCGTCATAAAATTTCCGGCAGACTTCGATCGTATCGAGCGGTTTGTAAACCGAGTCAGGCAGCTCGCCCAAGACGGCCGGCACTTCTTGGAAAAACGGATCGTGATAATGCCACGGCCGCAGCTCGGAAACCTTGACGCCGTAGCGCTTGGCCAAGGCCGCATCGATTTCCGCTTTCGCCTGATGGAACGGTTCGCGGGTCAAGCGGTCTAAATCGTCGAACAGCTTCAGCACCTGCTCCTGGCTCTGCTCGCCGCAACGCAACTGCATGGCATGGTAGTTTTTGAACCCCAATTTTCGGGCGGCCTCGTTTCGCAGCGCGATCAACTCCAAGAGGTCTTTGACCACAACCGGCCCGACCTTCTTGCCGGCTTCCCACGCCTCGCGCCGTTGATCCACATCGAGCGATTCACGCAAGATCTGGCGAATGCCGTTGTCGCTCATTTCGCGGCCATCCACCTTGGGCCGAAAGACGTTGAACGCCCGCTCGACGGCGTTCGATTTGGCCGTCATCTTGCGCAACAACTTGGAATCGACCTGTTTCGACAAGCAACCCAAATAGAGAATCTCGATTTCGCGCTTCAAAATCGGATCGGCCTGCGCGTCGCTTGCTTGGTAGCCTTCCCGAATCGCCTTCAACTCGGCAAATTTCTTCGGATCCGAAAGAATCTCGTTCAGTTTTTCCTCGGCCGCCTGTTTTTTCTCGAAATCAGACTCTTTGCCGCTGACATTGGCGTTCCAAAACAGCTGGGCAGCCTCGATCTCCAGCGGCCGCACCGTGGTTTCATAGTATTCGACAAACCGGCGTGCCCGAGCGTCGTTTTCACTCTCTCCGGCCGAAACCGCCGGCACAATGCACGCTATCGAGACTAACACAAACGTCGTCGTAACTATAAGCTGCGTAAGGGACATCGTAAATCTCCCGTGGTGATGCAAAATCGCCATTTTCCATGCGATCATGCTACGGGAGAGCTCGGCCGGTTGCAAGAGATACTTCGGCCGGGGTGCAGTAAAAAAAACTGACGGCGTATCCGCAGACCACAAAATACCCAACAGTCTAGCCGGGAGCTAACAGCTCCCGGAATGTGCATTGGTCGCACGACAGTTTAGCTCATTAGCCGGGAGCTAACAGCTCCCGGAATGTGCATTGGTCGCACAACAGCTTAGCTCATTAGCCGGGAGCTAACAGCTCCCGGAATGTGCGAGAATGGCACCCTCGTTTAGCGGCCGCCAGCACAACGGTCCCTCGTTTAGCGGCCGCCGGTACGGCGGCCCCGAGTTTAGCAGTCGCCGGCACGTCCACCCTCGTTTAGCGGCCGCCGGTACGGCGGCCCTCCTGCCTTTAATACGCATTGCTATCTGTCGGCATCCCATCAGCCGAGGCCATCAACCGATCCCAAACCGATAAATTCGTCGAAGTGCTGGGCAACGCCTGGACAAAATCGCCGATCCAATGCACGCTGCCGTCGGCAAATACCGCGTTGACGCCGCCCGCGTGCATACTTCGAGCCGTCTGCTGGTTGTCGGCCGTAAGACTGTCCCAACATGGCATGCCTTCATTCACAAGTCCGTTGCTTCCCCCCAAAGCCGAAGCAATCGCAGTGCCGGCCAAAACATCGTCACTGGCGCCATAGGAACAATTGGGACCATAATCGTCGCCGATGATTCCACCGTGTCCCCAGAGCGCGCTGCTGCCGCCGGCGAGGGCCCAAACCCCGCGCGAATCAAAGTTGGTCACGCCTGCACGAATTTCGGCCAGCAGTGCCGTGTTGCTTGTGCCGTCGCGAATTTGTGCAATCGTGACCGCGCAGTTCGCGCCCATCACGCCGCGGATGTACGAAGTACTCCAGCCGGTTGACGTTGGCAGGGCCGCATAGTTAAGGTATCCCTTACCGGATATCATCTGCCCCAAGGCGGCATTGGCGGCATAGTTCCCGCGGGCCCAGTTGTCGCCCAGGGCCGAAGTGGCCGAATTCTGACTGCCCATGAACGCCTCGCGGTTGTGCGAATCGGTAGGACAAAGCATGACCGAAAGCTGCACGGCACGGGCGGCCATGTTCGAGGCGCTGCCGCTGCCCGAGATGGGCGAAGTCAGATCAAACATATTATAGAGCGACTGCTGTTCCATAAAAGGTAGCGCCAAAATCGCCCAATTGGCCTGGTAGTTGCCCAACTGGCCATGGTCGTCCGGGTTAACGCCCGACGGCCAGCTAGAACTTGGCGGAAAGATTTGCCATTGGCTTTCATAGTTTAATACCGCCAACGAAATTTGCTTCAGATTATTTTGGCACTGCAGCCGCCGCGCTGCCTCGCGCGCCGATTGAACGGCCGGCAGCAAGAGAGAGATCAGAATGCCGATGATCGTGATCACCACCAAAAGCTCGACTAAAGTAAAGCCCTTCGATCTGTGATTTCTCGACATGGTGCTCTCCTGTCAGTGAGCGAAAGAAGAAATAGTATGCGAAGTTTCAGCTCTTAACCTAATCTCGATACGATTTGTGTTGATGAAATCCATCGCACCAATTGTTTGTAAAGTCGCATTCTTAAAATTCACGGCCTAGCTAGCCGGCGGCTGCTCTGTACCCTGCGATGCAACCATTTATCCGCGAAAATGCACTTTCGCCAGTTGCAAGCCAAAAGAGAGAGCGCTCCCGCACTCAATAGCACTTTGGAATTAGGTTCAGGTACTTGGCTTAATAGCGCTTTCTGTACATTGGGCATGATGATGGCATTAGTGCCTGCCTCATTCGGATGAACGCCGTCGGTAACGTAACCTTGCCATGTCGAGGGCTGGGCTGTATGCAATTTTACCCAATCGGGATAGTTGTCGATCAACAGCAGCCCGTTGGCTTTCGCTGCATCGCGACAAGTTTCATAGTAGTCGGGCAAATTCGGCCGGCGACCGCTCCCCGGCTCGTCATTCATCGTCAGTAGGATGATGTCCACCGGCTTTTCATGCTTCACAGACCACGTTTTGATCTGGTCGATCATCGTTTGGAGATTATTTCGCAGCATCGTTGTCGTAATGCCGACCGATTCGGTCATGTTCCCGAAGTGCGTGACACAATCATTCATCCCGAATTCGATGAAAATTGCGTCGGGATTGTGGGCTAATGCGAGATCGAGTTGTCCTGGCCCACCGTCCTGGGCACTTAGACCGTTCCGTCCATACGTGCCCACCGTAGTCTGCGAACAAGCGCCGCCGTATGCCTCGTTATCCAACGTGACTTTGCCTGGATACTTCGTGTTCAACCAGGTTCCCAATTGATTGAACCACAAACCATTTCCGAAATTTGATTTTTCCGCGGTTAAGCTTGTGCCGATGGCCGAAATGGTCAAGCTTTGGCCCTGTTCGAGCTTGGATAAAATGGCGGCATTGCCCGCTGCCGTCACGAGCCAAAAACACATTGCCGACACGACGATCATCCCGTGGATCTTATTCTTCATCTTGTGCGTTCTTCGTTGGGTTTTCTTCTCTATTAGGAACGTTAAACATGTAATTTCTGATTGACCGCCGGGCAATCAGCGTAAATGCAGAACCGCTTAGCCGGCGAGCTGTCCCACCGGCTAACGGTCTGCAAAATGTATTCATGAGAAATCAATCCCAAACGATTTAACGTCGCTTCCGCCATGCGTAGGCCAACAGGCCGGCAATTCCCGAGACCATCATCACAGTCGTAGCTGGCTCGGGGACTGTCACGAACTGGACTTCCGAAAGGCTGATCATTCCCTCGGACCCGTTGTGATAGGTCGGATCAGGATCGTAATGCCCCGCAAACGGAACCAAATTGGTAAACTTCACGTAGCGTACATTGCTGCCGTTTTTGCTGATCGAATCGCCGAAAACCGTAGTGGTGTCCCCCGGGGCTTCCGTAAGCGTGAAGCTGGTGGCCGTTCCCCAAGTACTGCCGTCTGTTGAGTAGGCGACATTCCCCTGGTACACGCCTCGCCCAGTCTCATTAACCATATTGCCCGTCCAGATTCTTAGACCACTAAGGGCGTGCAAACCACCGAGATCGACCACCAATTCCGCCGTCGCCGAGGGATTGTCGATGCTCTGCCAGAGGCTGTAACCGCCGCCCGTCGTATCGGAATAGTCGGCTGGGCAGCCAAACCAGCTATTCCAGGCAGCCGCCTGGTTGTTGGCGTCCAACTTTGTTAGACCGCTGCCATTGAAGACGTTCATAATGTTGTAGTAACTGTCAGCGCCGCCGCCGTCAGGATAACCGGGACGGTAATAGCCGTTGGTGACAATGCTGACATTGGCCGGGTTGACAATATCCGCATAGCCTATCGTGGGAGCCACAACTCCCCAGGCCATCAACACCAACACAAACGCACTCAACGCTAGTTTGCTCTTCGTAAACATCGGACAATACTCCTTGGTTGAAGTTTCACGCTTCTGGAAGCTGTAACCGTTCGCGGGTCTCAGGAACATTCTGAGAGCAATATCCCGGGCGATACGGTCTACGAACACTTTTAATGCTTAATCCTCGTTGCTTAGGATAGGGCGACAACACGTTAGGGCTCTATCGCGGTGCACCTCCTTTCACGGCATTTTGGTCCTTGGGCAGCGTGGTATACGCCCGCAACTCCGTGATCGAAATGTAGTGGGCTTGGCCGTCGCCTGCGACGCCGCCGAGTGCCCAGCCGTATCCGGTGCGCTCTTCGATGGAAAAGCCTGTCAGCGGGATTTCAATTACCTCGCCGGGGTTTTTGTCAGGCGCCGGTGTAAACTGCGTCCCGAACAACGGCCGCATGGGCAGTTCGATCCAATTGGCTGTATCTTGCTCCGGAGGCGTTCGGTCGGTATCCACCGGATTCTTAAGGATGAACACACGAGGCATTGCCGCCCAATTGCCGCCGTCGCCCATCTGGCGGCCCAAAAATACTTTAATTCGATCCATACGCACCAGTTGCCCATAACGTAGACCGACGAAAGAAGTGGGACTCGGGATGAAAGACTGTGGATTGGAGATTTGCTGATTGGGGATTTGAGATTTGGCGGTTTTCCGATTTTTTTCTCCCGCTTCTTCTAATCCCCAATCCCTAATCCCTAATCCCTTTGCTGCCGTATCGAAACTGCTGCGAGGCCCTTCTTTTTTCTCACCGCGACCAAAGAAGCTGTCCGTGGCTACCAGAAACGCCTTTTCACGGTCGTTTTCAGCCAGAAGTTGTCCATCTACGTCCCAAACGCAATGATAGGCCGAGGCAACCAGACCCGTTGGACGGAGCAATTGCTGCGCCTCGCGTGCTTCATTGGCCTCGCGTAACGCAGCCCGAATGTCCGGAGCCAAGACCATTTTCACAGAACTTCCAGCCAGACGTTGCGGCGGAGCGGAAAGAGTGGGAGAGAAACGAATTGCTTCGCCGGCCACAAGCCGTTCACGGACAGGTACGCCGCCGGTTCGAGCATCGCGAGTCGCTTCTACAACGCCGCGAATCACTTGAACCGTCGTTGTCTTGTCTGGTTTAACTTCCACCCCGAACTCCGTGCCCAGGTCGGTCACCGTCGCAGTCGGCGTTCGCACGGCGAACACAGGGACGGGAGAAGCTGAGGGATTAGGGATTTGGGATTGGGGATTGGAAATTTGGGATTTGGCGATTTGGGATTTGGGATTTGCTTCACTGGCCACTGACCACTGACCACTGGCCACTGACTGCTCGCCACTGGCCACTTTCTCTGGCCCCTGCCCCCTGACCCCTGACCCCTTCTTCTCTACTCTCGCCGTAAGCTTGCCGATCGCGAGATATCCGCCGGCGCGGGAATCGACTTTGTAAGTACAGGGGCCCTGCAAAATCACTTTCGCGCCGGTGTCGTAGGTGATTTCCATCAAACCAAACGACAACGCATATTTGCGGCCAAGGGGAACGTTGTTGCCATGCTCAGTGGATGTGTTGATGTCGGCCCACTTCACATCGACCATGCCAGTGACCCGGCCGACGATCTCAAATTTTTCGGCTTCAGCGTTATTATGCAAAGAAACGTTCTGCCGATCCGTTTGCGCAACCTGTTGCGGAATATCGATCTGATAGAACCATGCAGCCAAGGCTCCTAACCCGATTACCAACAGGGCAAAGAGGTTCGAAAACACGAATGGATGACTGATGTAAAACGGGAGGGAAGCGAGGGGAGAGGGGTAAGGGGAATCGTCGAGGACGATGGTTGGTAAGGGATTAGGGATTAGGGATTGGGGATTGGAAATTGTGGATTTCGGGATTTCGGGATTTTGGGATGCAATGCTCGATTCACTGGCCACCGGCCACTGACCACTAGCCACTCTGCCTGCCCCCTCTTCACCGGCCACTGACCACTGGCCACTGACCACTCTGCCTGCCCCCTCTTCACCGGCCACTTTCTCCCGCCCTTCGCCCCAAAGCAGCCGGCCATGGAGTTGAACGTACCCGATATAGTGCCGGCAGGCGTCTTCGTCGGTGCGCAGAATCTCGTTGAGCCGGCGCGCATCGGCTTCCGTATGAAGACCGTCCAAGACGAGGTCGAGCAGCGTTTCGAGTTCCTGATGGCGAGGTGCGTCGGTCATGCCGAGCCTCCCTGCCGCTTGTGGGCAAGTGAATCCGAGGAAACCGATTGGGAGGAAACAGGAACCGTTGTTCCCGAATCTCCTTCCTGAATCGTTTTATCAATGCATTCCAGCAACAGCCGGCGAATGCGGCCAAGCGATTTGGAAATGGCGTTGGGCGAGCGATTCAAAAAAGCGGCTATCGCTTGCACCGCCAGCCCCGCGGCATAACGCTGCTGCATCAACTCCCGATCGCCTTCGCTCAACTCCGCCATGCAATCGACCAGGGCGCGGCGGTGGAATTCGTCGAGATGGTCTAGCTGCTCGATGGCCATATTGGCCAGACGATCAAGCACATCGGGATCGAACGGCATGGCTGCCCGCTGGTGCTTCTCGCGAAACTTCAACACTTCGAAGCGAATGACGCTGCATGCCCAGGCGAAAAAATTCGTGTTCGGCTGATACTGGCTGAATTTACGCCACAACACCAAATTGGCTTCTTGAAATACGTCCTCGGCGTCGGCCGAACTGGGCAGCAAGGTGCAGGCATACAGATAGAGACGCCGTTGATGGCTTGCATAAAGCGCCATGAACTGCTCGACCTGCTCGACTTCGACGGATTTTGGAAACTGTCCGGTGTCCATCGCCTAAACCGCCCATCTTGCCTAGGGTAAAGTTCAATCTTTATCCTAATTGCACACCCGGCCAGTTGCGAAAATGTGAGGGTGGAAAATGGAAGAAAAAGGTTTTCCACAAAAGATACACCCTTAGAGGGGTGGTATCGATAAGCTGGCAGAGCATTCGGCAGGCAAAGGCCAAATGGCAGAAGGCGGCCTTTCGTCCCCAGAAACGACCACGCAGGCGTGCAACAGCTTATTGCTGCTCGGGTAAGAAATGTGTCGGGGTGTGTTTAGAAGTCAGAAGAGCGGCGAAGTCGCCAAAAACAGATTTATTGGCCTTTGCATAGCTGATGAACCGAGGCCCGGGCACCGACACGAAGGGTTGGTCGTCGGAAGGCCGAAAACTGGGCCAAATAAGTGATTGGCCGGTTCATTATCCAAGCAAACATCAATAAGACCCGACAAACCGTTGCTATCCGTCTCCATCCGTCGTGGATTCGGAATCGCTGAGAACCAGTGGAGCCGAAGGGGATCGAACCCTCAACCTCTTGGATGCAAACCAAGCGCTCTCCCAACTGAGCTACGGCCCCAAACATGGAAGACCTTTATTATAACAATCGGCATCCGGGGCGAAAAGTAGACCTGGCGATCTGGAACAAAGTAAAAAAGTTACACTACGCCCATCCAAAGAACCGCATCCGAGCAGACTCATTAATGTCTATGTTGCCCATCTTGCCCATTAAGAATTATTGAGTCCGACAACCCATAGTTTCCTAATATTTTGAAATCTTGCATGGGGGGGGTGACACGCCATGCGTCAAGTTAGGTGTCCGGCAATTTTGCCGGTTCAGTTTGGTTGGTATGTTTTCCACTCGTAGGCGCGCATCCCTTAAAAGGCTGCTTTTTCCAACTAGCGATCGCCAGTGATGGGCGCTGTAATTTGCTGTGGTCAAA
>CAYWGR010000192.1:9729-10658 GCA_964458015.1 uncultured Planctomycetaceae bacterium | reverse complement strand
TCCCAGATGCCGCTCGATGCACTCGCGTAACGTTGCCCTGGCGCGATGCAGCAGCACGCGGGCAGCCCCTGGCGTAACCTCCATGCGCTCGGCTACGACGGTCGGTTGCAGGTCGTCGCCGTAGCGAAGGTTCAGGGCGCGTCGTGCCCGAGTGTCCAATTCCTTCATGCATTCGGCGAGCGTCTGCCGATAGCCGTCGAACGAGCCGGCCATTTTTTCGTAGGTAACGCTGAGTTGCTCGGCAAAGGCTTCGCTGAACACATGCCGGTCGCGCGCCCTCTGACGCTGCTGCTTGAGCACTTCGCGTCGGGCGATGCCCAGCGCCCAGGGCAGAAACGGCTGTTGGGGATCGTATTGGTCGAACTTGCGAACCAGCACAACGGCCACCTGCTGCAACACGTCTTCCGCGCGGTGAAAATCGGGCACCAGCGACGAGATATAGGCCGCGACAAAAGGCTGAGCCTTTGTCCAAAACACGGCGAGTTGTTCGTTGCTGTTCATCGAAATCCGCCCGAAGCGGGGAAAACGCCCAGAATCTCTCTTCTTTCACTATGTTTGTGTCTCCCGATGAACGCAAATCGTTACAAAAAAATGCATATTCGCGGTGTTTTGGAAAGAAAAAACAATAAATACACTTACTCTGATGGGTTAAAGTGTCTAAGCGACGGGGGGGATTCTTGTTGCTTATCCAGGGAACGGCGAAATCCAAGTACTTCGGGGGCTGACAAAAACCACGGCAAATAGTCATTCTGAGCGGAGCGAAGAATCTCAACGGAATCACAGAGATTCTTCGCTTCGCTCAGAATGACGGAACAGCCAAAAAAATTCCTCTCGTTCCGAAGCTCCGGCTTCGGAACGCCCCAGTCTGGGGTTCCCAAGCTGGAGCTTGAGAACCAGGAATAACTTAATAGGTTAGATGCTTTTCAGTT
>CAYWGR010000192.1:0-9719 GCA_964458015.1 uncultured Planctomycetaceae bacterium | reverse complement strand
CTGTCTGCAAGATACACCGACATCCCTGTCAGAAAAATTCGTGGCAATTTCAGAATTTCTACCGCTGGTCGAAGAGCTTACACCGTCGCCGGATCCGGTCGATGTGTTTCGGCGGATGGCGAATCTGCCGCATTGCCTATTTCTGGATAGCGCTGTACGGCATCCGATCTTGGGGCGATATTCGTTCGTGGCGGCCGATCCGTTTTCATTTCTACAAATGCCGGCCGATGGCGGCGATGCGTTGGCCGTCCTGTCGCAGAGGATGCAGCCGTTTACCGCACGGCCATTGCCCGACTTGCCGCCCTTTCAAGGCGGGGCTGCCGGTCTGCTGAGCTATGATCTGGGACATAGCTTGGAAACCGTGCCAATGCCGCGATGGGATGAATTTCAGACGCCGGCCCTGGCTGTCGGGCTATATGATACGGTCGTCGCATGGGATCACGCGACCGGCCGGACATGGATTATCTCGCAGGGATTTCCCGAAACCGATCCCCAGCGTCGCCGTCGCCGCGCCGAAGCACGAGCAGCCCAAATAGATCATGTCATTCATCAGCGCGAAGCGGAGAATCAAAAGGCTGGCGAGATCCTTCGCCGCGCTCAGGATGACATCGCTTCTAAGAAAATTGAAAACATTGATCGATCGGATTTGGCTCCTCAATTCTCCATCGACGACCTACAAGGGGTGACCAGTAATTTCTCGAAACAGGGATACCTCGACGCCGTGCGGCGCGTGAGGGATTACATTTACGCGGGCGATGTGTTCCAGGTCAATCTTGCCCAGCGACTTTTAACCCCTGCCCGAGCGGATTCGGTTTCGCTCTATCAGCGTTTACGGCAACGCAATCCGGCCACGATGGCGGGCTATTTCGATTTGGGCGTTTTTCAGCTCTTAAGTGCGTCGCCGGAACGATTTCTTCGCGTTGTTGACGGTTGCGTTGAAACCCGGCCGATCAAAGGCACGCGGCCTCGCTCGGGCGATCCTGTTGCCGAGTGTGCGGCCGAAGCCGAACTGTTGTCGAGCGAAAAAGATCGCGCGGAAAACGTGATGATCGTTGATTTGCTGCGAAACGATCTCGCCCGGGTATGCGAGGCCGACAGCATCCGCGTGAGTCAGCTTTGCAGCGTTGAAAAGTGCGAATACGTGCTGCATTTGGTGTCGGCCGTCGAAGGACGTTTGCGCCAAGGCTGCTCGACGATTGATTTGGTCAAAGCCACGTTTCCCGGCGGTTCGATTACCGGAGCGCCGAAGGTTCGCGCGATGGAAATTATCGCCGAATTAGAGCCGACCGTCCGGGGGCCGTATTGCGGCGCGTTGGGCTACCTAGGATTCGATGGCTCGCTCGACCTGAACCTTTTGATCCGCACCATCACCGCCGGCCGCGGTTGGCTGCAATTTCCCGTTGGAGGCGGCATCATCGCTCCCTCGGATCCCGAACAGGAGTATGAAGAAACTTGGCACAAGGCCGAAGGCATCCTGCGTGCGTTGGAGGAGTAGGAAGTAATCAGTAATCAGTAATCAGTTTTCAGTTTTCAGTAAATTTGCAACTCGTTCCGAAGCTCCGGCTTCGGAACGCCGGCAAAAGTGTATGTGCCCAAGCTGGAGATTGTGCATGAGAGTGAAATCTAAGGTGCGTTCCGAAGCTGGAGCTTCGGAACGAGATACAATACGGATGAATTTCCATTCCGAAACTGACAACTGATTACTGACAACTGCCAACTTCACCATGATCCTCGTCATTGACAACTACGACAGTTTCGTGCATAACCTAGCACGCTATTTCGAGCGGCTGGGCCATGCTACGCGCGTGGTGCGCAATACGGCGATCACGGTAGCCGAGGCCGTATCGTTGCGGCCCAAGGCCGTAGTGCTTTCGCCGGGCCCTTGCACGCCGGAGCAAGCAGGCTGTGGATTAGAACTGGTTCGCCGGCTGCACGATCGTCTGCCGATGTTGGGCATTTGCCTGGGGCATCAAACCATCGCCGCCGCGCTGGGAGGACGCATTGAACGTGCAAAAATGCCGATCCACGGACGCACTTCGCCGATTTTGCACGACGGGCGAGGACTGTTCGCCGGATTGCCCAATCCCTTGGACGGCTGCCGTTATCATTCGTTGGCGGTCGAAGAACCGACGTTGCCCAAATGCTTGGAGGTCACGGCTCGGGCCGACGACGGCACGATCATGGCCATTGAACATCGCACGCTGCCGGTCGTCGGATTGCAGTTTCATCCCGAGTCGATCTTGACCGATTGTGGCTACCAGCTTTTGGCGGCATTTTTGCGCAGAGCTCAATTGGCAACGCCCGGCAAGCTTCCCAACTTCGAGGATGAACGAGCCTCGTAATTAGGGAATCGCATGTCGTTCGGGCGGTTGAAGCGTGACGCGCACGCGCACCGGCGTTTGTGCCGTGCCCTGGCAACCGAAACGCACCGTATGTTCGCCCACCGGCAGTTTACCGGCCGCGGCATTCGTGGTTAAACGTTCGGGCTGCTTCAATGGCAGGCCATAGCGAGCGATTGGTTCGTCGGGCCAGAAGAATACATACTGCCCGGCGCGAAGTTCGCCTTTCCATTGCCAGCGTTGGCCGTCGATTTCGACAAACGGATCGACGAGCGTTTTATCCCCGCCGGCTTCGCTGCGAGCATGGATTTGCACACCCACGCGCGTTTGCGGATCGGAAATGCGAACCTTCCAAGTTGCGTTTTGAGCTTCGGCGGGCTTCATCTCATGCCAGGGCGAGTAAACAACCCGCTGGAAAACCTCATGACCCGCGGGCCCAAGTAATCGATACTCCTTATAACGATCGAGCAGTGGTCCCTGCTGCTCCGGCTTCTTGCCGGCCAAAATGGGATCGATGTGAAATCGTTTTCGCATATCCTGGGGCACCCGGCCCGAGAGCCGCAGCTTTTCGTACCGGGCGATCAGGTCGAGAATTTCGCCCGTAAACGGATGATTCGCGGCAGCCGCGCACGACACCTGAAACGACATCGACGAATCGTAACCGATCGTGGCCCCCAAGATATACTCGTACTGATCGGGCGTGGAATTCGGATCGTAGCCGTAGTACCAGCCGATATCCAATGGCATGACATCGCGCGTGCAGGGCTCGAACCAACCGGAACGCTCATTGAGATAACCTTTCAGGTCGCCGTGTCCGTCGGCCGAGGCCGTGCGGGCCAAAATGTGCCACGAGTAATGGCTGAAACTGCTTGCCTGAATCAGCGTGTTTTTGTTTTGCAGCTTGTCGTAAAAAGCTTTAATCAAACGGCTGTTGTAATACCAATGTTCGCTGCCGGCGTTTTTGCCCTGAAGCCATTCCGAGCCGTCGAAATAAATCATATCGATGCCGCAGGCGTTTGCCACGGCGGCGAAATGGCCCGCTATTTCATCTGTTAGCGTGGTATCCATATCGTGCAAGTGGTAACCGTAGGCGCGCTCAAGATGAAATACGCGATCACCTTTTTTATGGGCCGCGACCTTCGTGCCGAGATGTCCTCGCTGGCACTGAACAAATCCGAACGGCGCTTCCAACGATCGTTTGCCATAGTTGATCAATTCATCGCCGATGCGGAGGACCGTGCCCGTGCCTTCATAGCCGCCGTCCTCGGCCGGAAAATCCTTGGGCGCGATGTCTAGAGGCAGCGTGGTTGCCTTTTCGTCGATGTCGGCCGCCAATCCGGCCGAAACACCCTTGAACAATCGCGGGTCGGGCGTTGGGGTTAAATACGTATCAGGCGGATAGACCGAAGCGCCTAGCAGATGCAAGCCTACGCGAAAGCCCGCGTCTTTGAATTTCTGTAATGTTCGTTTGAATCCGTCCAAGCCCTCGGGATACCGTTCGCGGTTGATCTGGTAATGGCCGGTGCCCACGGTCCAGGACTCTTGTCCCAGCAAGATCGTGCTGAAACCGCCGCGCTTCGCAATGGCCAATGCTTCGTCGAATTGCGATTCGCGAAAATCCGTCAAAAAGAAATAAGATTGTTTGATCCGAGGAGATTGCTTGTTCCAAACGCCGTCCAACCGTGGGCTAGGCAATCCCGCTGCAACCTCGAAACGCGCGATGGCCTCGAATCGCTGCGCCTCGGGACAAGCAATAATGCCAAACGCCGCGGGCTCGATGCCGTGCTTGGCCATCGTTCCCACATGGAACTCGCTTCCATCCCACGATGCACCGACATTAGGCTCGGCAGCCATGAGTGCCGCGAAACGTCCATCCTTGACGCCCGCATTGATCGTTCCCAATACGCGCACGCCCGCAGGCGCTGCCAGGCTGAAGAGGTCGAAATATACAATCCCCTCGCGCGGTTCGATCTTCACCAGGCGAAAAACCACGAACCCTTGCCCCGTGGTTACGCGAAATTGCGCGGTAACGTTATTATCGAACCGCACCGTGCAAAGATCGCCGGCAATCTCGACCGTTTTCGGTGAATGTTTTTGGCCGGCGATATCAATCGTAAAAGCCGGCAGCTTGGAGGCGGGCCATTGCGTGCCGTCGGCAAACGCAAGCGAGGCAATGCCCTGCTCGTTGATCGTCAGCTTGGCCGACGCAAGATCCAACGTGGCTGCATCCACCGAGGATAACCCGAGGAAACAAACAAGCATTTGCAAGAAAAACGTGATCCTGCAATAGGATGTATTCATGGCATCCTCCAAGGTATGAATGTGAGGTGGGCTAAGAGGCGGGCACAACGACCGGAGCAGGAACGCAAATCCCGGCCGATTCATAAATTCCAAACAAAATATAGAGCCCGCACAATGACGATTCAAGCACAAAAAGCGCAAATAAAATGGTGCTTTTGCGTCAATCAGAATCCACCGCTCTATGGAGGTTGCTCCCTATAGTGCAGGGCGGTGAGGCGAAATCTTAAGACTCGACGCACAGCCGTATCGTCTGCTGCAACTGCTCGGGCAAGAACGGTTTGGCGATGAAGTCCTGGGCTCCGGAACGGATAGCCTCGGAAATCAGCTTTGTTTGGTTCAAAGCACTCACGACGACGACTTTTGCATCAGGATTAATGCGGAGAATCGCGCGGAGGGCCTCGATGCCGTCGGAACCCGGCATGATGATGTCGAGCGTTACGACATCGGGTCGGAGTTGTTGGTACAACTCGACGGCGTCATTTCCATTCGAGGCCTCGCCCACGACATCCCATCCGTCGCTCTGGAGGGTATCTTTGACCATCCGACGAATGAGCATGGAGTCGTCGACAACAATTACGCGCCGGTTTGATTTATTAGTGTTTTCCATACCCTAATATACGTTGAGTTTTGGACCGCACAAAAAAGGGTATCGGTCGTCCTGGTAGATTATATCCACTCCAAATATAACCATATTGGGTTATGTGTAACATATCCCCTAGATGGTAATACCTAGACTTTATTAGGAACATGCTCTTCCCAGGGGGTGGTGTTTTGGGATTGATCTATCCGGGGAAAATTCACAATGCCTTAATACGGGGGGGCGCGTTCGGTTGCTGGGCAAAATTTATGGCGGATAGAAGGCTAGATCAGTGCTGGGATAGTAACAAAGAAATCGTTCAATCCCTCTGTTCCCGCAGTAATACGAGTCGCAGAAAATTCAGCGCGTGCTTTGCGTAATAGATCCGCGTCAGCGCGGGGTGGATGCCGAAGGGGATTTCTTTGCGCTCGACGCCCTTGGGCGAAGCCAATGCCAGTATGACAGGCTGGGGGCCGCTTTCTTGAACGCCGTCGGTCGGAAACGGCCCAATCGCCAGACCATAATCCGCATTGAACTGTTGGCGACAATCGGCGGCCATGGTTTCAACATCGGTTGCGGGATCCATCACAACCAGCCCGCCGCGATAAACGTTTTGCACGTTCGGTGCCTCGCCGAGCCACTGTGCTGCAAGACCAGCGGTGCCGCATTCGGCCGTGGCCAACGTTTGCCCTTGCTCGCGAAGCAAGCGGACAACCACTTGCGGAAGCGTATCGTCACCTTCGCCGAATACCAGCGAGCCGAGGCATTGGTGGATCGTGGCTGCTGTCGGCTCGATGGCGGCTAGGCATGTCTGTTCGGTTTCGCCATCGGCGGCGATGCGAAGTGTTATTGTGGATTTGCTGGCCGTGATGCCGACGGTGGGGCGTTGCCCTCGGCGGATCAAGTCGGGCAACATGGATTCAATCTGGCTTTCGCCTGCCCCGAAACAATGGATAAGCCGGCGGCAAATCACACGGCGAGTGGAATCGTTCGACAGGCTGGCGATGATGGACACTACGGAATCGTTCCACATCTCGACCATTTCGGCAGGCACGCCGGGTAGACAAATAACTCGGCAGGGCGAACGTCCCTCGCGCGATATCTCCATGTCGATGCCGGGCGCGGTGCCGTTGGGATTTTTCACCACGCGGCTTCCTGCCGGAAACATCGCCTGCAATTCGTTTTGCCGCGGCATCGGCCGGTTACGCCGGGCAAACAACGCCTTGATGGATTCCAACGCTTCAGGATCAAGCTGCAAGGGAACGCCCACGGCCTGGGCCAAGGCCTCGCGCGTGAGATCGTCGGCCGTGGGACCAAGCCCGCCGGTGGCGATAATCAGATCGGCGCGTTGGATGGCTTGGCCGAACACATCCACGTTCGGCTCTAGTTCATCGCCGACGGTGGTGTGGTAGAGAACCCGGATACCGCGTTCTTCCAGACGTTGGCTCAGCCATTGAGCATTCATATCGAGCAGTTGACCGCTGGTGATTTCGTCACCAATCGAGATAATTTCGGCGTGCATTATTGCTGATGTTGTTGTCGTCGCAGTCGCCCCATCTGTTTCAGCAGATTGGGCATCGGACGGTCTGAATCGGTGTCATAATAAGTTCGCGCGGCAGTGGATCGCAATGGCCGCCAATAGCGAATCACGCCTTGGCCGCCCATGGATTCCCAGGAGTTGGGGGCAATCGTTTTTTCGATCACTTCGGCAAGGTCGTCTCCGCCATTGTTGGCGTCCGCAGACGAATCATTGCCTTGCCATGCAATGTTGATTCCGGGAAATGGAGCGGCCTGATTTTGGGGACCGGCAGCCAGCAATATTGCAACGAACAATAACGTCGACATGGTTCAAGCCTCCGTGACGGAAATTACGCATGCCCTCGCGAATTATCGTAGCACTATCGAACAAAACGAACAATCCCCAAGATGAAATCGCAAGACCGTGAAGCCGTTAAGGGGCGTCCTTGACGATAATCTCCGCAGTGCCGTTGCCAAAGCGGCCGGCGCCGTAGGCGTCAACGGTCACCCGATAAATCCCTGCTTTGCCGGGCAATTCAAAGCGTATCGACGCCTTCCCGTCCGCACCGGTCGTTGCCGAAGGATTCCAAAGCGGCAATTTCCGAGAATCATCGGCTTTCGATGCTGGGTGGTCTGTTGGTTTTGCAGTCGCTGTTGCTTGAGGTTCGGCCGAGTGCCCCACCACTTTTACAGACGGCGCTTGGTATGGCGAAAACGCAACTGCCGTGAACTCACCGGTGGCCAATCGGCCGGGGTCCATCAAAATGGCGCCGACGATCAAGCAGCAAGTCGTCGCTCCGACGGCGGGAATCCAAAGATGCATGCCCGCCACGATCCGCATCAGCCCCAGCATGGCCACAAGAAGCACGAGCCCAAGGCCGCCGAAAAAGCTGGCCGTTGTCAAGGTGTTCAGGGCGTTGGTTCGGTCGGCCTGATAGTCGGCCAAGCTCTTTTCATAGTTTGCGCGGATCTGATTCAGATTGTCGGCCATGGCCGGCGGTGCGGCCGGTTCATCGGTAGGCGGCTGGATACCCAGCAATAAATCAAGCGCAACCCCCGCCGGATTGTCCTCTCTCGACACATTGGAAAGAAGAAAGTCGGGCGCCTGTCGAATTTCCAAAGATTGGGCGATTCGGTCGGTCAGCAGAAACTTTGATGATAAGAACGCCCCGCGGTTATCGGTGGAATTGGACGTGTCGCCGGCAAACGCCGCAATGCCCAACGATGCCCGAGCCGGTTCGCCTTTTTCGTTGGTGGCCAAAAGCGAAAGCTCAACCTTTTCGCCCGGCTTATACTGCTTTTTCAATCCATCCAGGCCGATATTCAGTTTTAACGAAGGCCGACGATAGACCAACCGCTCGGCAAGCGGCAAGGGCGGAGAGACGCCGAAATCGTAAACCACAAGCCGAACAATGCCGCCGATAGTGCGGTCCAGAGCGATCGTCACCGGATTGGCGCCGGATTGCGTCACCAGCGGCTGCTGACCGATCTGAACGCCTCGGCAGTAGGCGGCCACGATCAGTGGTCGGCCCACCTTGCCGGCCCGGATA
Source organism: uncultured Planctomycetaceae bacterium (assembly GCA_964458015.1). GTDB lineage: Bacteria > Planctomycetota > Planctomycetia > Pirellulales > Thermoguttaceae > CAYWGR01. The sequence goes on along the minus strand of CAYWGR010000192.1, from coordinate 1,434 downwards.
TTGAATTCCAGCGGCTTCTCAGCGTCAAACACGCTCGATCCGGTGGTCAACACGATATCGTGCGACGTAGACGCCTTGGGCAACGTCGGCTGTTCCTTGACGTCCTTCGGACTTGTGATTTTGAATTGATAGGCTTCGTCGGCATGAGGGATTAGGCTGAACGAGCCCATGCCGTTGAATGCCGTTTTCAGATTAGCAATCGTTTCCACGGCCGCTCGGCCTCGGGCGTCGCGAATGGGAACCGCAATGACGCCCGTCAGTTCGACCGGTAAGTTTTTGGCATTTTTCGCAACGAAGAATATGCGGTTTTCGATGCCGGCTGCCAGGGTTCCGCCTTCGGGAAAAAACTGGACCTCGATTTTTTCGTCGGCTTTGCCGTGGGCGTCACCGGCGGAGTTTTTTTCCGATACAGATGCCTCGCGCTGAAGTTGGAACGTCAATTTCGTTTCGGGAAACAGGCCTCCGGGTCCGCGAGCAATCAACGTATAGGGACCATCGGCCAAATCGCTGGGGATTACGCACTGGCCGTAGCACACGCCTCGTTTGGCAATGCAAGCCGCAACCGAATGCGATAGCCTTGCACGGTTGGGAGCCAAGATCTCGAAATGGATAGGAATTTCTGATACTTCGGTCCAGGTGTATCGGTTGAGCGTCAACGACCGATAAAAAACGGTTTCGCCGGGGCGATAGACTTTTTTGTCCGTTGTTAATTGTGTTGCATAACGGATTGGCTCGACCGCCAAAGGAATGTCAACTTCCTCGCGGCTGTCGCCATGTACGGCTGCCACGTGCAACGTAGTTTCCGTAGGCAGCGAGAGATCGGCGGGCAGGACGACCGTCAAATAACCGTGTTCGTCCACGGGCTCTTTATAGGTTTTGAGACGTTTGTCGTTGGGCCCCAGAAAAGTAGCTTCGATCTGGGCCGGAATCGCTTCGCCGCGAATGGTTCTGGTGCTGACCATGTACTCTGCAGCAACGCCGGTGCGTAAACTGGACGGACCGGTTACGACCAGCCGGAGATGTTCCGTGGCAATGGCTGCCAATTGTTCACGATGATAGAAATAACCCCCGACGGAAATCAGCACCAACACTCCGGCGGCGATGCCAACGGCCCAATTCGCAGCCCGGCCAAACGATCGCGCAGCGGCCGGGATCGTTTTTGCATGAACTGAAGAGGGGCTTGTGTCGCTTGCAATGCTCATGGATGATCCGTTCCGAAGAGGTTTCCTTCCCCCATGTTGTAGCGTAAAAAATCCTCATCGGACAGCCCCCACCGTTGTTTTGCAGGAGAACTGCAAAGTCATTGGTCACAGAGGAGCCGTCATCCTGAGCGAAGCGAAGGATCTCGTTGGCGTATTAGGACTTGGATAGGCTCGGATAGATTCTTCGCTACGCTCAGAGGTTGTGAATCTTTCCAAAAAACAAGAAAACTTT
>CAYWGR010000191.1:6220-10723 GCA_964458015.1 uncultured Planctomycetaceae bacterium | reverse complement strand
AGATGGGCCTTCCGGCCCATTCTGGTGGTGCCTATTTGCCCGAATCTGCCTTTTTGGGCCGTCGGCAGTCAGAAGCTGCCAGAAAGAAAGCTACCCCGCAAGGACTCGAACCTTGAATGAGGGAACCAAAATCCCTTGTGTTGCCAATTACACCACGGGGTAACTGAGGCATAATCTTACACCGAAGATACGCACTTTGACAAGGCCGCCTGAAACGAGGGTGGAGCAACGGATTTTGGCGGTTGCGGGGGATGAACGTGAAATGGGTTATCCATGCAAATGGGGTACGGCTGCCCACAACCACGGCGGGCAAGCCCGCCCGCTTCACAGTTTAGCTGCTTTGACCAGAGAAGAATACTGTTTTGACCACAGGAAATTACGGCTTTGACCATAGAAGATTACGGCTTTGACCACAGGAAATTACGGCTTTGTCCATAGAAGATTATGGCGCCGATCCTTGCTTAAACGAGGGGAAGAACGTTTTTCCCCCGCTTGGAATAAATGAGGCAGGGAGGATAGAATACCTCTTTGTGGCGGGAAGGCGAGAGATGTCCCGTTACTTGGGCATGGCCCCCTCAATCTTTTCCGAGGAACAAGGAAGCGGAAACCATGTGGAAAAGTAGCCTGTTGGTTTGGATGTTGTTACCGGCGGCGGTTTGCGTGGCACAAGTCGGTGGCGGGAAGAGCTTGGGTTTACATGGTCCAGGGATGGGCTCAGGTGAGAATTCCGCAATTCCGTCTAGCCCTCACTGTGGCGGCAGTTGGGGACAGTTTCCACAAGTGACAGAGGTGGCATTATCACAGGACGGCAACGTTTTGGTGGCGGCGTATCATGTTCCTGCCATAGATCGCGGCGGCTTTCGTTGGAATGCTTGGGTGGCGGTGTGGAACCTTGCGACAGGCAAACGGACGATTATCCCGAACGCCACTTCTCCCATCGCTTTTTCTCCCGATGGACAATGGCTGGTGATGGGAGCATATACGCGATCAAAGGATCACCACGACAGAATGAGGCCGCATCCTGAGCCGGCACTTTGGAAGCCTGGTTCCGTGGAGCCAACTCGGAAGTTCGCAAGTGATGTTAAACCGGGAGCATGGCTGGACTGGACCTTTAGTGCCGACGGCAAGGAATTGTGGGCAATCAACTGCGAAGGTTGCCTGCTTGGTTGGAAACTCGCCGACCAGTCGCCCGCTGAGAAAATTGCGGCGATTACCATACCCGGCGTTGATCTGTCAGCTTGGCAGGACACCAATCGGTCGATATTGAAACAGCCCACAAGTCTGCAAGTGGTAGCCAACCGATTGGTTATGATCGCATCGGTGGATAGTGCGCGGTTGAAGAAAAACATTTACGCCGTCAAGACAATATGGGAAAAAGACAAATCGAAGTGGTTTCAATCCAGCTTTGACATCCTTCGGGACGAAGTTTCCGCCGCCAATCACATCAAAGATATCTTGATGCCATTTGGTCTAGACAATCTGTCTCTATCGGCAGCATTAACGTTTCAATATGGTCGCAGGTGGAGTCTGTGGAACCCGCCACCTCGTCTTGCAGCCAAACGGAACCAGAAGCAGATAGTTGCATTCTTGGAGCCGAATGGCGGGTTGGTAATGGTGCAAGAGATCAATGGCAAGCAACTGGCACAATTTCCGGCGGCGGCGGTTCATGCATTTACGCCGGATGGTTCGCAGTTGATCATGTCGGATCGGCGGGGTATTTTACGGTTCTGGGACGTGGAATCCGGACAAATCAAACGCACATTGCGGCTCGATGACAGTCCTGCGGATACGTTTTTGGCGGCGGCCGTTCAGGCTCCATCGGAATTTGGGAAGCCGGAGGAAAATCGCAAGCGGCTGGAACGCTTCGTCCGTGAGGCCGCTTATCAGGGCGCACAGGTCGTCGTTTTGCCCGAAACGGCCGTGACCGGCTATATGAGCGAGGATTTGAAACAAACGTGGCAGGTCGGCAACGCGGAATTGACGCCGGGTTTGTCGGGCGTTGATCCGAAAGGCGCCGCGGAAACGGTTCCTGGGCCTTCGACCAAGTTTTTTGGCGATCTTGCCCGGCAGTTGGGTATCTATTTGACCGTGCCGCTGCTGGAGGTGGACCGCAAGACGGAGTTTTATTACAACACGGTCGTGTTGCTGGGGCCCGACGGCAGTACGTTGATCCATTATCGCAAAGTGAATCCTTGGCCGTGGGCGGAACGTGGTTGGGCAAGTACAGGAAACCTTGGCCACGCGGTTGCCGACACGCCGTTCGGACGATTCGGCGTGCTGATTTGCTTCGATATCCACAAGCAGGCCAAGGAATTGGCCAAATTGAAGATCGACACGCTTTTGTATTCCGTGGCATGGGTAGATGATAAGGATAGCGACTGGTTTCCCAAGCGGCTGCCGGAAATCGCTGGGAAATATGAGTTCAACATCGTGGCGGCCAACTGGGCGGTCGAAAAATTGGACCCCAAACCAGCTTGGCACGGCTACGGACAAAGCACGATCATCGACGCGAACGGGGAGGTTTTGGAGAATCCTCTTCAAAAAATCAGGGATAGGGATCTAACGTTTTTTCCAAACATTTGGTACGCGGAGTTGCCGTTGCCGAAGGGGGGCGGCATTACAACTGTCACACCAACGGTAATAGAATCTCCGTGATTCGGGCCAGATTCTTCGCTGCGATCAGAATGACCGTGAGTCAGGATTTATTGCCACACCCAATCTCCACCAAGAAAACAGCACGGCCTCTTCCGTCAGGAGAAACGGAAGAGGCCTGCTAAGACTCACATTTGCCAATACTCAATGCCCCAGAGAGCCGGCAGTTTTACTCAGCAGCGTAGTACTCCGCGTTGTTCGGATAGAATCCGCCCGTGGTTTCATTGTATAGCCAACCACTTGAGCCGTCGCCCGAAGTAGGCTCCGCAGTAACCTTCTTAATCGTGTTGGTGCCGGTGAACGGGTTGTTCGGCAGCTCGCCCTGGATATAAGGACCATATATCGAGTTCGTACCGCCGACCACACCACTGGCGTTCGTAGCCTTCGTCATTTGGTTGACGAATGTGTCAAAGGCGGGAACCGTGTTCAGGTGATGAATTTTGTACATCTCAATCTGCGAACGGATGGTGTGCAGATTGAATTTGAGCGAGCTTTCCTTGGCATCGTCGGTCGACTGCGAAAATTGCGGGATAATCGTGGCCGCCAAAACGGCCATGATGATCACGACGATCAAGACCTCGATCAATGTAAACGCCTTGCGAAGACGTACCTTACTCATGACGGCGAACTCCTAGAAAAAGAATGTAAAACAACCAACGGTGCTCTGGGGCAACCATTAACTAACACCATTAACCAACTAGTAGGTCGTATTTTTCGCCACGTCAAGAAAAAAGATGCATTCTGTTGCGTAAAGCGTTCCCCCAGATCTCCGGGGCAGATTAAAGGTGTTTTAGGGCTGTTAAATTCGGCATAAGCCCTACAGATGGCCAGGGGATGATGTTGCGGAATATCAGGCCCATGCGGATTGTGAAGGGGAGGGGGAATGGATGCCGTCAATTTTTTCCTAAACGTAATACGCATCATGCACTTCCCTTTTTACACATTATTTCCATACCGCCCATACAATCCCGATCAAGCAAACAATGCAATCGGACGATAGCGATTGGTATGTTGGCTCATAAATGCGCAATATACGTCGTCTACATCTTCTGGGGCGATAGCATTGCTTGCGCTTTCTGGGCAACTGAGTTAATGTACGTCATGTGAAAGGTCCGAATAGACTAAAGGCGAATTTCGCCAATAGACCAGGCCCTATCCGGTTTCGTGATGCTTGAAGGAGGCATGCGATGAAAAGGTTACTTGGAGTACCGCTAATAGCGGTGGTACTGCTGGTCATCGCAGCAAGCACGGCGGATGCGTGCTACTGCGGAGCCACACGGTATCGAAGCTGCCGGCGCGATTGCTGCGCTACCGCGGATTTCGCGGAATGCAAGCAGCAATGCTACACGGTCATGAAGACCTGCAAGGAAGTTGTGTACGAGAAGCGCCAGTACACATGTTACAAGACTTGCTACGAGCGGGTATGCGAGCAGAAACAGATTAATTGCGTGAAGTACGTTCCCGAAACCTGCTATCGGGACGTCTGCTACACGGTGTGCAAGCCGGTGTGGGAGACGAAGACGAAGGAGATCTGCTACACGGTGTGCAAGCCGGTGTGGGAGACCCGCGTCAAGGAGATCCCCTACACGGTGTGCAAGCCGGTGTGGGAAACCAAGACGAAGGAGATCTGCTACACGGTATGCAAGCCGGTCTACGAGACCCGCACCAAGGAGATCTGCTACACGGTGTGCAAGCCGGTCTACGAGACCCGCACCAAGGAGATCTGCTACACGGTATGCAAGCCGGTGTGGGAGACCTGCGTCAAGGAGATTCCTTACACGGTATGCAAGCCGGTTTGGGAAACCAAGACGAAGGAGATCTGCTACACGGTATGCAAGCCGGTCTACGAGA
>CAYWGR010000191.1:5406-6120 GCA_964458015.1 uncultured Planctomycetaceae bacterium | reverse complement strand
CTCGCACCAAGGATATTTGCTACACGGTTTGCAAGCCGGTTTACGAGACTCGGGAAAAGGTTTGCCAATATACGGTGTGCAAGCCGGTTTGGGAAACCAAGACCAAGGAGATCTGCTACACGGTATGCAAGCCGGTTTACGAGACCCGCGAGCGTGAGGTGTGCTACTCGGTGTGCAAGCCGGTGAACTACACCAAGACGATCAAGGTTTGCAGCGGTCATTGGGAAACCAAGCCCGTCGCGGCCTGCGGTCCGGTGAATGCTTGCGATCCTTGCAACGCTTGTGCGCCCGTGAAGCAATGCCGCGTGTGGGTTCCTGAAATCCAAGAGCGGCAAGTCAACTGCGTCAAGTACGTGAACGAGACCTGCGTGAAGAAGGTTCCGTACACGGTATGCAAGATGGTGCCCGAGCAACGCGTCAAGACCTGCACCTACAAAGTTTGCACCATGGTGAAGGAAGTCTGCGAGAAGCGGATCCCCTACACGGTGTGCAAGATGGTGCCCGAGCAGCGCGTGAAGACTTGCACCTATACGGTATGCAAGATGGTGCCCGAGCAGCGCGTGAAGACCTGCACTTACAAGGTTTGCCGCATGGTTCAAGAGCAGTGCGTGAAGACCTGCACTTACCAAGTGTGCAAGATGGTGCCGGAGCAACGCGTCAAGACTTGCACCTATACGGTATGCAAGATGGTGCCCGAGCAGCGAGTGAAGACTT
>CAYWGR010000191.1:0-5306 GCA_964458015.1 uncultured Planctomycetaceae bacterium | reverse complement strand
GCACCTATACGGTATGCAAGATGGTGCCCGAGCAGCGAGTGAAGACTTGCACCTACAAGGTTTGCCACATGGTGCAAGAGCAATGCGTCAAGACTTGCACCTACAAGGTTTGCAAGATGGTGCCTGAACAGCGAGTGAAGACTTGCACCTACAAGGTTTGCAAGATGGTGCAAGAGCAATGCGTGAAGCAAGTTCCGTACACGGTGTGCAAGCCCGTGTGCTATACCAAGACGGTTAACTGCGTGAAGCGTGTTCCGAAGCAAGTTCCCTATACGGTTACGAAGTGCGTTCCGGTAGTGGTTTGCAAGCAAGTTCCGGTGCAGGTATGCTGCCCGATGCCGACTTGCTGCGAAGCCCCGAAGGCGTGCACTCCGGCCGCTAGCTGCAACTAGCCTCCGGTTAGCGATTTCACGAGCTTTCCGGTGATAACAGGAAGGCTTGGTCTGACCTTCAGCGGCGGCCGAACCCCTCCAAAAGGTTCGGCCGCCGTCGTTTCTTGAAGAGCGCCGATGCGTGGCGTCAATGGAAGCGTGGTGCAGCAACGGCTTTGGGCGGCTGTGGGAACGAACGTGCAATGGGTTGTCAATGAGGTGGAATACAACTGCACATAAACACGGCGGGCAAGCCCGCCCGCTTCACAGGACCAAGCTAGCCAGCTTCATAGGGCACAAGCTAGCAAGCTTCTCAGGGCAAGCAAGCCAGCTTCTCAGGGCACAAGCAAGCAAGCTTCACAGGACACAAGCAAGCAAGCTTCACGGTTGATTTATTTGGAGCATAGGTTTTGGCGGGCCATCGCTATGCTCGACCCGCCCTACGCCCACGTCTACGCCGTTTATTGGGGTGCGGCGAAATCGTAGCGGCCGGACTCGATCTGGAAGACGGCTGAACCGTTTTCCATGCCGAGAAGCTTGACGCCTAGGGATTCGGCGATGGGCTTGCCGCTTTCGGTCACTTGTGCGGCATCCTTGGCGGGCACATAGACCGCGGCCGTCGTGTTGGCGGGAATCTCGACGTGCAGTTGGAAGAGGCCGTCGGCCTTCTTCCAGTCGGAAACGATGGGGCCGCGGATCGAATCATAGCGCGAACGCACCCATGCCAGATCGCCGCAGGGGCGGGGCCGCAGGATAACGTGTTGGAAGCCGGGTTGTTGGTCGTCGGGATTGATGCCGGCCAGTTCGCGCCATACCCATTCGCCCACCGCGCCGAACGCCCAATGGTTGAACGAGTTCATACCGGGATCTTGGAAGCCGCGACCGCGCACGTATCCATCCCACCGCTCCCAAATGGTGGTAGCGCCCATCTCGACCATATAGCCCCACGAAGGAACCGTTCGCAAATTGATGAGCCGATAGGCTTCGTCGTGCCGGCCGTTGCGGGTCAATTCGAGCATCATGCGATGCGTGGATTGGATGCCGGTCGAGGGGTGATCCTTGTACTTCTTGATGCCTTCGACCATATACTCCGCGGCCTTGGGTCTTAGCGAATCGGGCAGCAAATTGAAATGCAGGGCCAAGGCGTAGCCGGCCTGGGTGTCGCCACGGATGCGGCCATCGGCAGCCACATAGGCTTTGTTGAAGGCCGCCTTGATGTCGTCGAAGAGCTTGCCGTACTTGGCGGCGTCTTCCTGTCGGCCAAGCACCCGGGCCATGTGGGCCACGATTTCGGTCGAATGGGCGAAAAATTCGGTGGCAAATACTTCATTCGGCACGGCGCTGATGCCGCGAGGGTAGTTCTGCAAGACCAGCGTGTCGCCGTTGAGCCAATCGTTGTAGTCATTGCCGCGATTCTTTTGCCACAGCAGATTCGGATTGTTGCGATGGATGAAATCGACCCAACGCTTGGCCGACTCCAGATGTTCGGCCAGCAGTCGCGTGTCGGCATAGTTCTGATACATACGCCACGGAACGATCGTGCCGGCGTCGCCCCAGGCGGGCACGCCCGAAAAACCTTGGTTCGGATCGGCCACGTGGGGCGCTACGTCGGGGTAGCGGCCGTCGTCGGCTTGGGATTCGCGGATGTCGGGCACCCATTTGGTGAAGAAGGCGGCCATATCCAACGTGAAAATCGACGTTTGCGCAAAAGCCTGGATATCGCCCATCCAGCCCTCTCGTTCGGTACGCTGGGGGCAGTCGGTCGGCGCACTCATCAAGTTGGCCCGCTCGACCCATTCGACGCAATGCATGATCTTGTTCACCAATTCGTTGGAACAAGCAAACTGGCCGGCGTCGGGCGAGGCCGAATGGAACACGCGGCCCAGCACGGCATCTTCCGTCGGACGAGTGGGCAGGCCGGTCACCTCGACGAAGCGGAAGCCGTGATAGGTGAAGTGCGGTTCCAATGATGCGGGGCCGCCGCGCCAGATATATTCGTTGACTTGCGCGGCGCCGCGCAGATTGGCCGTGTAGATCGTGCCGTCGTCGTTGAGCATTTCGGCGTAACGCACGGTGATTTTCGCACCGGCCGGAGCGTCGGCCTTCAGGCGGCACCAGCCAACCATGTTTTGGCCCATGTCGAAGATGTAGACGCCGGGCTTGGGCTCGGTCATTTTCACAGGCCGCAGCTCTTTGAGCACGCGAATCGGCTCGTTGGGCTGGGCAACCAGGGCGGCCTTCTCCGCTTCGTCGGGATACGGCAGCACCTGCACGGGCTTCCAACCGGCGGCCGCGAAACCGGGCTTATCCCAGCCGGGCATTTCGCGCGTGGCGTCATAAGTTTCGCCGAAATAGATGCCGGAACGACGAATGGGACCATCGGCCGTCGCTTGCCATGTGGGATCGGTCACGATGGTTTGGGTCGATCCGTCGGCCAACTGCAAATCCAACCGTAAGAGCAAGCAGAACAGGGCTCTCGGCTTCGGCGGCTGACACATCAACGGGCCAGTCCACCAGCCGCCGCCCATCTGGGCAGCCAAGGCGTTTTTGCCGGCACGAATCAATTCGGTCACGTCGTAGGTTTGATACTGGATCCGCCGGCTATAGCGGGTCCACTCGGGCGCGAGTTGGTGATCGCCGACGCGCTGCCCATTGATGCGAAGTTCGTAGAGCCCTAGGCCGGTGACGGAAACGACCGCCCGTTTGATTTGTCCGCGCGCGTCAAATTCCTTGCGAACCATCGCGGCAGGTTTCTCGGAAGCGGGATCAGCGCCTTTTTCAGACAACAATCGGCCATCGGTAAGCTTAGTCATCTTCCAAGCATCCGACTCAATCGAGTCGAGAGCGGTCACGGCGGCGTTTAGCGCGATGTTTTGATCCTTGGAGAGTACTTGCATTTCGGCCAACGCAACACCGAAGTTATTCGCTTCGCGCCGAGCCAAACGAGTCGCCGTTAAACGGACATAGCGCGCCGCGACAGGCTCGAAACGGAAGACCGGAGCTTCTGTTTTTGGATTCGGCACATCGGCTGCGGTGCGATCGACGACGACCTTCGCGTCGGAAAAGTCCGCTTTATTCGCTGTTTCGATTTTGAAGCGAACGGGGAACAAAAAGCCAGGCGTATCGGCAAAATCGAACGGCCGGGCTGGATGCAACTGCACGGCATCAATCGTGCATTCTCGGCCAAGATCGACCGCGACCCATTTCGCCGTATCGGCCGAGGCAGCTATTTGACTGTGATAACCATTGTGCGGCAGGACCGGCGCCGGCGCTGCGGGATCGTGGAAGGCGATCCATTTTGCATCGCCCCAGTCTTCCTTTTTCAGCAAACCCATCGTCCACAGGGCCGGCTTGCTCCAAGCCGAAGGCTGGCCGTTTTTATCCCATGCCCGAACCTTCCAAAAGCATTGCATCCGCGATGTCAGCGGTTTGCCTGCATATTCCACATGTATGGTTTGGCCCGAGACGACTTTGCCGCTGTCCCAGAGGTCGCCTTGATCTTTCGCGAGGGTTTCGGGCGTCGAAGCCACAAGCAACTGATAGGCCGACTGCTTTTGGCCGCGTTCGTCGGATAGCACGATCCAATTGAACCGTGGCCGGGTAACGTCGATGCCTTGCGGATCGTTTTGATACTCGCAACGCAGCCGATCGACGTTCCAGCCGGCAAAACACGAAGAAACAAGCCCTAGGAACAACGCCGATGCGAGAATGAATTGGGTTCTCATGGTTCTTGATCCTTTTACAAGGTTTCTGGTTGCATTCCTTGATGCTCTGCAAAGCTTTCTTGGTGGGGCTCGCTAAAGCTCGACCCACCCTACTATTTATTACCCTACTTTTTATTACTTTACTTTTTTATTGCCCTACTTTTTTGTTGCCCTACTTTTGCTCGACCTACAGGCCCTATTCTTATTGCATAACGGGATAGATGCAAAACGCTTGGTCGCCGATCGACCAGTATGGCTGGAATTCGTGGGCAGGGTCGCCGTCGATTGTAAAACACAACGGGCGGTCGGCCTTCGGCTTCAGCCATTTTTTGATGTCTGCCGCTTTTGCGGCAATCGTTACGGCCGAGTTGGCGTCCAAGGGGCCGACGACAGCCAGGAGGATCGGGCCGTATTCGACGGCGTAACGACGCTGCCCTGCGATTTGGTCGGCGCCGGCATAGGGAGTTACGCGGAAGTCCATCGGCAAGACAAACGATATGGTGTCGCCGCTGGCCCAGGTGCGTTCGATAGCTTGGTAGGCGCCAGGTTTTCCGACGGCGGCGGATTGGCCGTTGACCACGATCGGCATTTCCGCAACGGCCCAGGATGGAACGCGAATGTGAACGACGGCCTTGACCGGTTTCTCTACGGTCACTTGCAGCGAGACTTGCTGCTGACGCGGGAATTGGGTCGTCATTTTGACGGTCATCGGCTGATCACCGTGCTTCCAGCGGATCGTCGAAGGCTCGAACAAGTTTACATAAAGGCCGTCGGGGGCAATCGTGTAGATATACTCGGGCAACGAGCCAAGAAGCCGCGTGCCTTGGCCTTCGCAACAGGTGTTGGCGTCGGCATTGGGGGCTTCTTTTTTGCCCTGCATCACGGCATGGTAACGAATGTGGCCGGCCTCGGTTTGATTGGCCAGAGATACGTTGTAGAGCGATTTTTCGATCTCGGCCGTGTATTTTTCTTGGTCGGGATCGAGCAAGTGGAAGCGCTGATTGAATTTGACCCAAAAAACGCTGCCGCATGTTTCGCCGGTGTGGCCGCGAGGCGTCAGAAAATAGGAACGGGGCGGGTGATCGGTATTGGGCGGCAAAACCCGCTTGTTTTCGACCGTTTGCCACTGGGCCTCGCAAATGGCCATGCTTCCGCCGACGTGTTCCCAGTTTTTGTAGATCAAGTCCCACGAACCGAGCATGGCATCGAGATATTTCCGGTCGCCGGTTGC
>CAYWGR010000190.1:0-10997 GCA_964458015.1 uncultured Planctomycetaceae bacterium | reverse complement strand
CCAAAATTGATAACCCGTGAAGCGGGCGGGCTTGCCCGCCGTGTTTTTGAGCAGTTGTATCTCCGCTTGCTACTCCTTTTCCATCCGGCGAAGAATCACCAACTCGCTGGTCAATGATTTCTCAAGACGAACCCGAACGCCCTCGCGCATCAATTGCTCGCCGGACGCCGGGAAAACAAGTCCTCGGCCGTCCAATTGCACCTGATACCGTGCCCCGGGCTCAATTCCGCGCGGCCGGAACACATATTCATCCGCCTCCGATCCCGCCTTTGCACAACTGGTTCGGAATATTGCCGCGACGGCCGCCGAACGATCCTTTTTCGCATACTCCAGCACGCACCAAGGCGTGGCATCTTCCAGTGGCAGCATCGGCGTGTGATGGAACACACGCCCATCGATCATCGTCGGCCGAATTACCTCTTTATAGAGCTTCACATAATTGTCGATCCGTCCCTTTAGATACGGCGTCAGATTTTCGAGCGATGGCGCGATGCCGCGAAAGATCATCCGACAGAAGCAATGTCGCAACTGCGTATCTACGTCGCCATCCAATACCTGTTCGCCAACCTCGGTGCCAAAGGTGCGCATCAGAATCTCCGGCGGCAGCGACATCGAAACGCCGTTCAAAATCTTGATCCCGCGCGGCAGCCGCATCCAGTCGGAAAGCTCCGTGTTGTGGAATCGCACCATCGTGCCCCAATCAAGCCGTCCACCGCCGCCCGAGCAATTCTGGAAAACAACCTTCGGAAACTCGGCCCGCAGGCTGTCGAACATTGCATACAGTTTTTCGTAGTATCGCCACGTGAGATCTTCGGTAAAGCCCTGATATTTCCGGTTGCCCGAAGGTGCGAGGCAATGGTTATGATCGATCCGATACATATCCAGCCCAAGCTCACGAATCAGCCGCACAATGGTTTCCCGCTCAAACTTCATGACCTCCGGCATCGTGATGTCAAGCGCGCGGCCATTGGCGATCGGCTGCCCATCGCGTTTCAGAAGCCAATCGGGATGATTTTTCTTAAGGTCGCTGTTCTGGCCCGCGGCCTCGATTTCAACCCAGAGCCCGAATTTCATTCCTTTTTGATGGGCGTAGTCGGAAACGGCTTTCATTCCACCGCCTCGTTCCATCCATTTGCCGTCGCGCCAATCGCCCACATTGAGCCACCATTGGTTCGGCTCCTTGCCGTACCAGCCCGCGTCGATCACATACATTTCAGTCCCAACCGACGCCGCCACGTCGATATCCTTGAGAATATCCGGCACATTCTCCCGATCGCAAAGGTAGCCACGGTGGTTCGCCTCGATCTCCACATGACGGCCGGGCACTTGCGTCGGCATCACGACTTGCCGAACATGCTCGTGCGTCGCTTGCACAATGGCGTCGTCGTTATCTTGAAACAGCGCTACATGTACCGCAGGCGTAACGACAGTCTCACCCGCATCCAAGACACGCAGCGCCTCGTCGTGGCCACTTAGCCCCATCTTAAAGAACAGTGACGAAGATCGCATATTCGTGAAATAAGGTTTTTGGTCTGTGTCGCGCAAACGGCAGTCGAGCGAGAACTCGTAGTTGCCGCCCCAAGCCAATTCGCACACAAAAGTTTGGCCATTGCAGCGGTTGCGTGCCCAAAAGGCAGGCCGCCCCCAGCCGCTTCGCCCCTGCTTTCCACCATTAACGACCTTGACGCCGTTCGCAAGGTCCTCAAAATGAAAATCCCCTTCGCGCCCCCAATCGAACATCTGGGTATAGGCAACTGCAAAGGGTGTCTGATAATCCTTCGGCAAATGCTCTTCAAAGCGATGATTCCAAAGCATTCCCGAAAAGGGCGCGACTTCCGTCAAGGCAACCGCCGACTTGTTCAGATTGCTGATCTCAAGCCAGCGGATCATGAATGGACTGCCATCCAGTCGCGTGTGAACCTTCACCGCAATTCCTGCCGATTTATGAAGCAGCGAAACCACGCCATGAACGACCGGAAGCGGCTCTCCTTTCGCATTGCGTCCTGGCCGCCAGGAGGATGGATCGGGCGACAACTCGGCGCCCTGCCACTCGAATCCTCCGACGAGAGGTTGTTTGTTCACTGCCAACCGGAAACTGTCGGCCGGTTGATCGGCCGCCCATTGTAAACCACCAAAATGATTCTCGGGCCACACCTGCCCACAGGGATTCCAATAGCGTGTCACGAAACGTCCGTTAATCAACGCCTCATCGCAAGCCACATGGCCCGTAAGGCTCAAAACGCCCGGCTTATCTCCACCGCGAAAGGCCATCCGCGCCGAAGGTTCGGTCGTTTGCCCCCCAGCTTTGACCAACGCCTGCTTTTCCTCTGCAACGCCCATCGCTCCCAAAACAACGGCAAGCATCATGCTCGCAATGCCTACCTTTCCCAACTCCCAAGCTTGCGTTGCCGCACGACCATTTCCGATCTTGGCGTTCATGATATCCTCCGGAATTTTTGGTGTGTTTCATGCCTCTACAAACCACAACTGTCGCAATGCCGACTTGCCATCGCGTTTTCAAAAGTGACTCATACCCTGGGCCATCAACTCGATATTTCCACGCACGGCAATCCGCGGCGGCATGAGTATCTTCGAGGTCATCAAAGGATTCTGCGATAACAACTCGTGCAACATCCGAACGGCCGTCTCACCCTGCTCGCTCATGCGCTGGTCCAGCGAAAACTGCACGATCCCCTGATCCATGGCCTCTTGAATCTCGGGAAACAAACCCGTCGCCACGACTTTAATCCGCCCCGCCAAGTGCGATTCCCCGAGCGCCCGGGCGATGCCGCTGAAATTGTCCGTGGCAATATAAATGCTTCCAAGCTCCGGCAGTTTTTCCAACAGACGTTGCGTAAGCGCATAGGATAGCTCCGGCTCATCGCGATGCTCGCAGACGGCCGCGACCGACAAACGACGCCGGGCTGCTTCCTCTTGAAACCCTTGCGTTTTTTCCTTGTGGTCCACGTTTTCACCATCGCCAATCATCACGGCAGCAGGGCCTGTAAAATGGGAAAGCAACTCGGCAGCCATGCGACCGCTCAG
The DNA here is from genome assembly GCA_964458015.1 of uncultured Planctomycetaceae bacterium. Classification (GTDB taxonomy): domain Bacteria; phylum Planctomycetota; class Planctomycetia; order Pirellulales; family Thermoguttaceae; genus CAYWGR01. The sequence continues at coordinate 7,952 of CAYWGR010000190.1, read as the reverse complement.
CAACGTATCTTGCCGCACGGTCAAAACCGCCGGCGAGTGGGATAATTCCATGCCCAATTGCACAAACGGCACTCGATGCTCGGCCAAAAGCTTCCATACCGCTGTGTATTCCATTCCCGTCAGCGGCGAGAAAATTAAACCCGAAAGACCATCGCCGACAAGTTGTGTAATCGCGGCCAACAATGATTCGTCCCACCGTGCTAGTTCCATCGGATGAACGCTGATCGAGACATTTTGATCGGCCAACCGATCCACTTCTCGACGCACACCCTCGGCGAACGGGCCGAAATAGGATGAAAAATGGGCCGGATACACATAGGCCATCCGCACCAAATTCCGCGCCAATACTTGCGCCGAACGATTCGGACGATACCCCAGCCGCCGCGCCTCCTCGACAACACGACGCCGCGTCGCCTCGCTCACCTTGGCCTTGCCTGCCAGCGCCTTGTTCACGGTGCATACTGAAACACCCAATCGTTTCGCCAGTTCCGTGATCGTGATCTTGGCCATAACCAACTCGGGCGGGGGGGCAATTGGCTGGTACGGAAGGAATAGCTGTTTTCCAGTAGGATAAACGCTTATCCTTAATATATCAATCCTTTTTACAATGTCAAGCATCCCTCCTTCTACGAATACCGAACGATTTTTTGTGACGTTTCGCCTCTTGCGGCTAATTAGAATGGAGATTGACCACGCACTAACCTATTGGGTCTCAGATAAGCAATGTCGGGAGGGCGACCAACGGAAGCCCGGTAAACAGGAGTTTTTAGCCAAGCGCTACCCAACATTATTTACCTGAGCATCAATAAAAACCGTACCGTGCGCCCTCCCGGGGGCCTGCCCATGAGCCAACCAAGCTTTGACGAAACGTTCGTCGACCGAATCACCTCGGCCCAGCAGGCTCTGTTCGCCTATATCCTCGTACTGTTGCCCAACATCACCGACGCCAGCGATGTCCTCCAAGAAACCAACCTCGTCCTGTGGCGCAAACGCGACGAGTTTCGCGCCGAACTGGATTTTCTGCCCTGGGCCAAAGCCATCGCCCGCTACCAAGTGCTGGCCATTCTCAAACAGCAACATCGTCGCCGGCTCCGGTTTAGCGATGTCCTGCTCTCCCAGCTTGCCGAAGAACCGGCCGTCCAAAATACCCCGGAACTCGAAGGCGAGCATATTGCCCTGGGCGACTGCATCGACCAGCTCGCGCCGCCCAACCAAGAGTTGTTGCGTCTTCGCTACAGCACCGACCTGACCCTGCAAGAAATCGCCGAACAATCGAACCGCTCCGAAGGTGCGATCCGTGGCGCTCTCTATCGCATCCGCGGCGAACTGGCCGACTGCATCCGCCGCAAGATGCAATCCAAGGAGGGAAAACCATGACGTCGCACATGGATCTCTCCTCCGAATTCTCGACCCTCATGTCGAACCTCGTCGAGGGCGGTCTCACGCCGTCCCAGTTCGACCGCCTCGCCGAAATCCTCGAAGCCGATCCCGCCGCCCGCGCCGTCTATCGCGATCACCTTTCCGTCCACGCCATGCTCTATTGGCGTTGGCATCAACAGACCTCTGCAAATCAAACGCAATCACCTCGACCTGAAACGACTGCAACCTCTCCGGTCGAGGAAGCCGCTCGGCAATCCATTGCCGAACCATCGCCTTCGATTCCCCTCCTCGACGTCCCCAGCGCCGCCCCTTCCACCTACAGCCTTTTCTCCAACGTCGCACACGGCACGATCGGCTTTTTCTCGCAAGAGTTGCCATTCGCGCTTCTTATTGCAACGGTTATCACCGGACTCGGCCTCTTGGCCGGCTCGTTCATCTATGTAACGCACCACCAACAGTTGGCCGCGAACCATTCGGCTTCCAAGCCGACGCCAACGCCCCTTCAAACCAAACTCGATTACGTCGGCCGAATCACCGGCATGGTCGATTGCCGGCTTCAAAAAGGCACAACGCTCAAGGTTCAAGGCTCTAGAACGCATGATTTCCAAACCTTTATCCCCAATCCCCAATCCCTTGTTTCCCTAGGCGACAAGTTCTCGCTATCCTCCGGCCTGCTCGAAATCACCTACGACTCCGGAGCCCGCGTCATCCTCCAAGGCCCCTGCAACTACGAAATCGCCTCCCCTGTCGGCGGCTTCCTTTCCCTCGGCAGACTTACCGCAAGCGTTGAAAAGAAACCCAGCAATCAGCAGTCAGCAATCAGCAGTCAGCGATCAGAAAAAGTGGTCAGTAGTCAGTGGTCGGAAAAAGTGGCCAGTGGCCAGTGGCCAGTGGTCAGCAAGGAGGGTTCAGGGTTCAGGATTCAGAATACAGGGGTGGCAAATCATAAATCAGAAATCATAAATCATAAATCCCAATCCCCCGCCCCCGTCTTCACCATCCACACTCCCACCGCCACCGTCACCGACCTCGGCACCGAGTTCGGCGTCGAAGTAGACAAGCATGGCAACACCGCGTCCTACGTCTTCCGCGGCAAGATCGCAGTCGAACCGATCGTCACCGACGGCCAACCGCATCTCCCCGTCGAACTCCATGAAAATCAGTCCATTCGCGTAAATACACCCGAGGAAGGCCATCCCGTAACATCCCGCGCTGCTGTCGATCCTTCGCATTTCATACGCACGTCACAGTTCGCCAAACTGTCTGAAAAACAAAACCAAACGCCCATCGAGCGTTGGCAAGTCTACAGCCGACAGCTTCGCCGCGACCCATCGCTATTGGCCTACTACACCTTCGAGAAACACAACCAAAGCACTTCCATCTTGCCCAACCAGTCGCCGCTCGGCAGTGTGTTGGATGGAAAAGTTGAAAACGCCGAATGGGTCGAAGGCCGCATTTCCGGAAAGCTGGCCCTCTATTTCCACGGACCAGGCTCCGGCGACAAAGTCACCCTTCCCCAGCAAGAACGCTTCAACTTCTCCGGCCCCTTCTCGGTCGCCGTATGGTTCAAGGTCAAGGAGTTCGCCGGCGTCTGGCAAAATCTGATTAGCAAAGGTGATACCGCATGGCGTCTGCAATACTTTGACCAATTCAAAAAGATTGTTTTCGACACCAACGGTATTTCCAAAGAGTCTGCGCCCTCGCTTCAACCGCTGCAACCGCTGCACGAAACAATGCCCCGCTCCGCCGTGAACGACGGCCGATATCATTTATTCATCGCCGTCTGTCAACCAACGGGCAGCACCGTCAACAAACTGCTCTACGTCGACGGCCGCCTCGAAGGCAACGACAAACAAACGCCCCCAATTCACAAAAACTCCGACCCAGTCTGCCTTGGCTCGATGTCGATTTTCCCCGACCGTGAATTTTCAGGCTGGATCGACGAAGTGGCAATTCTCTCCCGGGCACTGACGGCCGACGAAGTCAAAGCGGCTTTCGAGGCAGGCAATCCCAACAACGGCGTAAACGACAAAAAACGCTAAACAATCCCCAACGAGGTAGCGAATATGGTGCGAAACTTCGGAACAAAGAGGATTTTCAAGGTCGGATGTTCCGGCCTGCAAAACAGAAGTGTGTTGTATTCACGAAAGGGTTCAGTTATGAAACGGTTTTCTGTGACATTGTTGACTCTGGTTTTCGGTCTCTATTGCGGTTTGGCCAACGCCACGCTGATCAACGTCGATTTCGGACCAAACTCGGATGGCGGAGGAACGTTTACTCCCGGTCAAGGCGAAACGTACACGGGCCCGGGGGCCGTCGTCGGCTCGGCGGGCGACAAGTGGAACGTCACCGGACTGACTAGCGGTGTCTCCCTGTATGATTCCGCCAACCAGTCGACTGGGATCACGCTGAGCACTTCGGGAGGCCTTGGTGAGGGAACCAGCGCGGCAGGCAGCGCCTTCTCCAGCAGTTCCTACTACAAATTAGCATGGGACAACGTCCTTGTAATTGCCAGTACTCCGCTCACGGTTACGTTGTCTGGCATTGCCGCGGGAAACTACGATCTCTACCTATATGCCATCCCGCCGATCGATGGAGAAAACCGTGTTGGCGACTATTCCGCTAACGGCAAGACTGTCACAATCGGCCCCAATAACTCTGCCTCGACATTTGGCGCGGGGACGAACTACGGCGTCCTCCAAAATGTCGTTGTCGGCAGCGATCATTTGTTGACGCTTTCGGTCGTCGCCACCGGCGGCGGTGAAACCGATTTCAACGGATTCCAACTTCAAAGCGTACCAGAACCTTCTTCGTTTGTTCTTCTTGGTGTTGGCCTTCTCGGGTTGCTGGCCTATGCATGGCGTAAGCGTAAGTAATGGGGGAATCGTTTTCTGACTGATTCGGACCGTCTTCGCGGCTCTGTGCGAAGACGGTCCGTGATTCTACGCGTTTTTTGCATTGCCGTAAGGAGCAGTCATGTCGCATACCCGTCGTGATTTTCTGAACAAATCCGCCATCGCCGCCACAACAGGCATCGTGATTCCCTATTTCTTCTGGAACGCCAAGGCGTTTGCCAACAACGCGTCCAACGATCGTCCGAAGATCGGCTGCATCGGCGTCGGCAGCATGGGCATGCAAGATGCCCCAGGCCATGTACGTTTCGGTGATATCGTCGCTGTCTGCGATGTCGACACGCGACACGTCGACGAAGCCCGTAATCACCGTGACGTCGGTCGCGGCAAGGCTGATGCTCACGGCGACTATCGCAGGGTTCTCGACCGTAAAGACATCGACGTCGTCTGCATCGACACGGTCGATCACTGGCATGTCAAAATCGCCATCGAAGCCCTGCAAGCCGGCAAACACGTTTTCTGCCAAAAACCGCTGACCTTAACGCTCGAAGAAAACCAACTCGTCCGCAACGCTTGCCGGAAATATCCCGATCGCGTTTTTGCCGTCGGCACGCAACAACGCGCCACAAGCGGTATTTTCATGAGTAAGAGCTTGTTCCCCCGCGCCGTCAACATGGTGCAAAAGGGACTCTTGGGCGAAATCAAAAAAATCACCGTCGGCATCAATGGCGGCGAGGTCGGCGGCCCCTTCAAACCCTCCGCTCCGCCTCCCGAACTCGATTGGAACCAATGGCTCGGCCAAGCTCCTAAGGTCGATTACACCAAAGAACGCTGCCATTACCAGTTCCGCTGGTGGTACGAGTATTCCGGCGGAAAATTCACCGACTGGGGCGCCCATCATGTCGATATCGCCACCTGGGCCATCGGCCTCGATCAGCAAGGCATGGGCCCCGTCGAGATCGATGGCACTGACGCCAAACAACCCGTGCCGTTTATGAATGGTTATCCAACCGTCCACGATTGCTACAATACTGCCCACGATTTCGCCATCAAGTGCAAGTTTGCCGATGGCCTTGAAATGATCGTCTCCAGCCGCTGTGACAACGGCGTCTTGTTCGAAGGAACCAAAGGCCGCATCTTCGTCGATCGAGGCCGTATCGCAGGCAAACCCATCGAAGAAAACTGGGACAAAGACTCCTTCGGCCCAAAAGACCTCGCTCGACTCTACAAAAACAAGCCGCCCGAGGAACACAAACAAAACTTCTATCGCTGTATTCGCGAAGGCGGACTCCCCATCTCCGATGTCTTCAGCCACGTTCAGGCGCTCAATACCTGCCATCTCTGTGCCATCGCCGCCCGGCTGAACCGTGTCATTCGATGGGATCCAAAAAACGAAAAAATCCTAGGCGACGACCAAGCCGCCGCCTTCTTCGCTCGCACGCCGCGCGAAGGGTTTGCACTACCGCGCGTTTAAGGAGTCAACCCCTATCATGACCAACCCTAATCACAAGAACGCCTCTTGCCGAAAAATAGCAGCATTTACATTAGTGGAACTTTTAGTGGTGATCACGATCATCGGCATCTTGATCTCACTGCTATTGCCGGCAGTGCAGTCGGCGCGAGAGGCAGCACGCCGATTGCAATGCGGCAACAACCTCAAGCAACTCGCCATGGCATTGCACAACTACCATGCCGCTTGGCAAATCTTCCCGCCATGCTCCGTCTGGCGAAAATCCGGCGTCCTCGATGTGTCAGCCATCGACCAATCCGGCGGCAGCGATTTTTACGAAAATTGGGCAATCATGATTCTGCCACAAGTCGAACAGCAGGCACTGCACGACTCCTTCGATCTGACCGTATCCATTGCGGGCACTGCCAGTGCAACGAACGTCGCTGCCCGCGCCGTGCCGCTCTCGGTTATGCTATGCCCCAGCGATTCCTACAACCGCCAAGCCTTCAACGGCTCCGGCGATAGCACAACCGCCCGCTACGGCGACGGCTGGGCACGCGGCAACTACGCCGCCAACGCAGGTCTCGGCAGCATGAGCCCCTCGTGGACCTACAGTGGCAGCAGCAGTTCCGGCTGGGGTAACAAATCGTTTCGCGGCGTTATGGGCGCTAACAAATCCGTCGGCATCAGCCAGATCCGCGATGGCACAAGCAACACCTTTTTGCTAGGCGAAATCCGCGCCGGCGTCACTCCCGTCGATCCACGCGGAACCTGGGCCTTAAGCACCGGCGGAGCAAGCTCGCTCTGGTCCTACGGTTCCAGCGGCGATGACAACGGTCCAAACCCATCCAATGCCGGAGCCGACGACATCAACGGATGCAACGCAACCGCTACCCAACTTGGCGGCGGCGACGCCCTCGCCTCGCTCGGCATGGGCTGCTATGAGGACAGTAAAACCGGCGGCCAGCAAACCGCACGAAGCATGCACACCGGCGGCGTTCAAATGGCCTTCGCCGACGGCTCCGTCCACTGGATCGGCGACTTCATCCAAATCTCCGGCGGCGACCTAATCAGCCCGACTCCCATCTACACCATTTGGGACCGCCTATGCCTTTCGGCCGATGGCATGCCAATCGATTCCAGCGCTTACTAACGTTCTCTATCCAGACACCGCCGTCTTCGCCAATCCATACACCCGCTCCGCATTATCGCAAAATAGCTTTCGCTGCTGCTCCGCGCTGCGATCCGCGACAATTTGTTGCAACGCCTCGACCCACGCGCGCAACGTCCCTCCCAACGTGCAAACAGGCCAATCGCTCGCAAAAATCACGCGATCGGGCCCAAACGTATCCAAGCAATGATCGACCACCGACGCTAACTCCTCCGGCTTCCAACGCCCCTTAGGCATGGAGGACACAATGCCCGAGATTTTGCAGACCACGTTGGCCCGCTTGGCCAACAATTCGACATCGCGCTGCCACTGCTTGGCAGCCGCCTCGTTCTTACCCGCCGTGCCGAACCATTTCGGATCGCCGTTGCCGCAATGATCCAAAATAAACGGCGTGCCAGGACACGCATCGACTAATCGAATCGCTTCGGGCAATGCGGCCGGCGGCTGGCACAAATCAAACCGCATCCCCAACTCGCCCAGCAAACGAACGCCCGCAATAAATTGCTTGTCGGCATAAGGATGCTGCCCATTGGCCGAAACTCGTGCAATTTGCCGCACACCTTTGACATAAGGGCTATCTTTGAATCGCATAATATACGGTCGAAACGATTCCTCGCCCGGCCGCCCGCCAAGAACCGCCGCTACGGTCGGCGCATCCCCGCGCCGGCAAACATCAACGATATAATCCGCTTCCGCCGTCAGATAATCCGCCTCAACATCCACTTCCATGTAAACGGCCCGCGAAATACCAAGGCCGGCGGTCGCCTCCAGGTAATCCTTCGTCACAAAGCTGCGATTCAGCGGATTATCGCCCTTCAACCACCCCACGCGCAGCTTCGCAAGATCCCAAAGATGCTGGTGCGTGTCGATAATCGTATAATCCCGTTTTTCCGCCGTCGCCTTCGGCTTCTCTTCCGCCCGCAATGCCCCCGGCCCCATTGCACCGACACATCCCATCGCTACAACGCCACCAATGCTTCCACAAATAAATTCTCGACGGTTCATTCAATTTTTCCTTCTTCAAAAACTCCCCTCGCCCGTTTACGGGAGAGGGGCCGGGGGTGGACTGCTAAAAACCTGGTGATTTTCGGGAAAAATT
>CAYWGR010000189.1:5947-10997 GCA_964458015.1 uncultured Planctomycetaceae bacterium | reverse complement strand
GAAAAGCGTAGGGCGGGTCAAGCGAAGCGACGGCCCGCCATTTTGCGAAGAATTCTGTGTCGTTTAGCTGCCACAGGTACGGCGGTTTGGCAATAGGGCCGCCGTGCCGGCGGCCGCTAAACTATTGTCTTTTTTGCGGTCTGCGGACAAACCGCCATAATCTTTTACTGCACACGGCTGCTACATGCGATTACGAATTTTTGGGCGGTAGGAGTTTGGCTACGTCGATGTTCCGCCGTTCGCCCTCACGGCGGATCGCCTCGAAAACCTCTGCGCCAAATTGCTCCTTGAGATGACGAACCAGAGCAGCATAGGCTCCGATTCTATCCCATTGGTCGCTGCTTTGGGGCTTGTCGGAAAGCCTGGCGTTCTGAACCCGATCGACGATGTAGCGAGCCAGCAGTTGATTCTGATCTTTGTAAGGCTGGGGATACGCTGCGCTGTCGAGCGTCTCGCCGTTTAATCCAAGATAGGTTGCTTTTTCCTTGGTAATGGCGGCTATTCGTTGGGCCGCGATTTGGCGAATGTAGAAATGGGCGACCCGTTGCCCTTGGACAATGACGCGATGGATATGGGAATCGTGGGTAGCCATTTCCTTTAAGAGCGGCAAATGCGTCTGGTCCATCGTTGTCGAGTTAGGCGGCCAATAATACAGAAAATCGACATTTGACCTAATTTGTTGATAGCCTTCGCTCCCACCTTCCGTCAAGCGATAGGATCGAATCGCATACTGCTGTTCGGCATCATCCCAAGGAAAAGGAACAAGCCACGGCTGGGGAATGCGCACCGGCCCTTCGCCATGAGAGTACATCTTAGGATCGGGATTGAGCCTCATGGTAACTTGATGGAACCTCAGGTCGGGCGCCATCGTAAAATCAATTCCATCGCCGGCCTGATAACTGTTGTGGTGAAACAGACCGAAAATCGCCACGCGGCGCAAGCCTTTTTGCGATGCTGTCTTGTCGGGCAGTTGCGCCAGCACCCAGGCGGCATAAACCGCTCGGAGAACATTGGGATCATCGAGGATCGGCTCCAATGCCTTGGCGGTTTTCTCGCGGCCGCAGGTCGCCAATATGCGGAGTGCGTAATCTTCGGAAGGTTTGCCCAAGTGAGCCAGAGCGGCCTCTTCACGAGCGGCCCTTTCCGCCTCATCGGTCGGCATCAGGTTGCACAGTGCCTCGGCCGCTGATTTGCGAGTGTTTTGATCTTCAGAACTTAATTGGGCAACCAGTTTTTGCATCGCGCCCGGAATGCCCAGCTTGGCGCCGGTCGCCTGGGCGGCTGCACGAATGATTGGATTGCGAGAAGCCATCAGCTTTTTGACATCGGGAGCAAGGTCTTTCAGCTCATAGACCGCAACGGCGTTCAAAATCGACCGTGTCGGTCCCGGCAATGCGTCGATTTTCGGATCGTTCGTAAGCCGTTGCATCGCTCGACGAACTTGGGGGCCCATTTGTTTTTCCGGGTCTTTGGCCGCAAGTTCACAGTAGCGGCCCAAGGCTTGCAGGTCGGTTTCGGAATCCATCAAGGGGATAATGATGTCGCGGCAATTGCTGTCGCCATTCTGTTGTATCCACAGTGAATTGGCGATGGCCTGGGGCGATTTTATTCGGTCTCCCACAGCACGAAGCAATGCCACCTTGCTTTTAAGCGGGATTTCCGCCTCTACGATGCCACGCAAGATATCTTCGCTGGCAAAATGCCCTATTTTATCGAGCATGTTGAGGACATCTTGCCGGGTCCGCGGGCTATTTTCGATGGTCAGATAGGCGGCAACCGCATCTCTCGTCCAAAATAACCTTTTCCGATAAAGCAGATCGCGAATTTGCGGCAAAGCAGTCTTGTCTTTCCAAGCGGCCAAGATCCATAACGCGGCGCGCGGGGCGTTGTAATCCTCATTACGCAACATCTGCATGACGTAGGGACGCAGCTCCTCGAAATTTAGTTTTGCCAAATTATCCATCCGCTGCTTAAAATGCTTGCACTCCTCCTTGAAACTACGCCATTCCTTCATAAGACGTTTTTGATTCTCGGTCAAACCATGATGCTCGGGGTCGATTTTCGATAACGCCAGATAGGCCTCGGCAGCCATTTCCCAATGATTGCCGGCGGCTATCGGTTCGAGCAGTTTTACGCTTCCGGGCTCACGGATTTCGCCCAGGAGACGGATTACCTTGTAGGTTTCCCAACGCTCTTTTGCGGATTCATCGAAGCAAGGGCGGAGTATTTCGACGGCTCGATCTTTATGCCCTGCAAGCCAAGCCCAGCGGGCTCTGGCGAGACGGTCGGGAAACTTCTGATCCTGGACGCTGACTTGATCGAATAACTTGATAACGCGGGGATCGGCGGCCGATGGTTCGAGTTGTAGCAGAGCCTCGTAGCGCAGCGGGCTCTGTTCGTCACTCGCTTTCGCGATCAAGGCGTCGGTCAGTTCCTTGCTCGGAGAAACATTTTTTAGAATAAGCAGGCATTCTTGCGCAACTCTGGGTTGCTTGCTGTCTAAAGCGGCGATTAGCTGCGGAAGGATTTGATTGCGCCGCTGGGCGAGCCAATTTATTGGCCGCTGGTCATAGGGGGCGGTTTCGTCGGGAACGGCCAGCGAGTCGATCTTCCGCTGCACTTCGGCCGGATCGATTTTTTCTGCCGGCCCTGCCGACAGAGATAATTGTGGGGAAAGGAATATCGTCGCCAAGAGACAGGCATGAACTCGAAAAAAAGACCCATCGCTGATTTTCCTAGAGCGTGTCATAGGAATAACTCCCAATATTCAGAAAATGGGGATACGTCAACGAACAATATGTTGCCAGCATACAGCCAGATATTCAGTCAACATACTGTCGTACACGGCTGTTCTCTGTCGAAGAAGATTTTCTACAATCTTTTTACTGCACGCCGAATCGTTCGGCGAGGGCGTATTTTTCGTCTACGCCGATCAAGGCGTTGAATTCGCTGAAGGTCATCAGCCGATGCTCTTCGCCCAAGGTGGTGCCGTCGGCGCGGAGTTTTTTGTAGATCGTTTCGATAGCGCGAGCGACGGCATAAAGAGCGGTCAGTGGATACAAAATGAGTTGAAAGCCCATGTCGGCGAGTTGTTCTCGCGGTAAGACGGGCGTTTTTCCGCCTTCCAGCATGTTGGCAACCATCGGCTTCGGCACTCGGCGGCCGATTTCGGCGAGAAGTTCCAAGGAAGGCGGCGCTTCGACGAAACTGGCGTCGGCTCCTGCCTCGCGTGCCGCGGTGACGCGAGCGACGGCCTCGTCGATTCCCACCGGTGCGAGCGAATCGGTGCGCGCGACGATGAAGAAGTCGGCCGAGCCGCGTGCCTCGACCGCCGCGCGGATTTTTTGCACGTATTCGTCGCGGTCGATAACGCGCTTGTTGCGCATGTGGCCGCATTTCTTGGGCCATACTTGATCTTCCAGGAAACAGCCTGCCGCGCCGGCGTCGATGAGTTCGTTGACGGTGCGGTAGACGTTCAGCGGGTTGCCGTAGCCAGTGTCGGCATCGACGATGATGGGGATATCGACGCTGTTGCAGACGCGCCGCGCCTGGTCGATCATTTCGGTTTGCGTCAGAAGCCCCATATCGGGTTCGCCGATGGCGGTGGCCGCCACGGAATAGCCGGAGATGAACGCCATCGGAAAGCCGGTTTGCTTGGCGAGTTTTGCGGAGAGGGTGTCGTAAACGCCCGGGAAAGCAATCGAGCCGACCTGGTCCAAAATACGATGAACGCGCGTGGACATGCGTGGTCTCCTGTTGCACGAGTAGAGAGGGCATTGTACCATCAACCAATTCGATTGACCATCCCGAGGAGATCCGCCGCATGTCCGAACTTCAAATCGGCGAACTGGCCGCCCTGGCTACGGCGATCTTCTGGACATTTTCAGCCTTGGCATGGACCTCGGCGGGCAAATATGTCGGGGCCTTGGCCGTCAGTTTCATTCGACTCGTGATGGCCGCGTTTCTGCTGCTGCTCTACAAGCGTCTGGTGCATGGGCAATGGTTGCCCGGCGATGCCACGTTGCCTATCTGGTTTGTTCTCGGCATTTCGGGGATGGCAGGGCTCTGTGTTTGCGATTTGTGTTTGATCAAGTCGTTCCTGTTGATTGGCCCGCGTTTATCGTTGCTGATATTTTCGCTGGCGCCTCCCATTGCGGCGGTGATTTCCCGGATCTTTCTGGGCGACGTCATGTTGGTGCGACACTGGATCGCGATGGGGGTGACCTTGACCGGCGTAGTTTGGGTGGTGCTTGAACAGCCCGACGATGCCCAGCCGCATGACCGGCGGCATCGACTGCGCGGCGTTTTGCTGGCCGCCACGGCCGCCTTGGCCCATGCCATCGGCTATGTTTTGTCGAAAGAGGGGCTCGGGAATTTCCAGGATCCCGTGGGGGCTACGCTGATCCGGGTTATGTCGTCCCTGCCGTGTTATGTGATTATCATCACGTTTTGGCGGCGATGGCCGGCAATCACGGCCACGTTTTGCCACGGCCGCGCGATGTTGATCCTCGCCGGAGGCGCTCTGGTCGGTCCTTTCGCCGGCATTATCTTCAACATGATTTCGCTACAATATGCTCCCGTCGGCGTGGTCTCGACCATTATTGCCACCATGCCGATCATCATCATGCCGTTCAGCATTTTTCTCTACCACGAGAAGATCAGCCCTCGTGCCTTTTTCGGCGCGGTCATTGCCATCGTGGGCATTGCGATGCTCGTGTAGTGATTCACGCTATTGGGGATTTTTCAGTGCGTGCCCGCTGGCTATGCCAGTGTTGGCCGCTGCATGGAATCCCGCACTGGCAGAGCCAGTGGCACTCAAGCGAATGGCCGAACGGATGGAACGTCAAGATGGGCAAAATCAGCACGGTTCTCAATTAAAAACCGTATTAGATGTTCACTGGAATCGCCGCCGTTCGTGTACGGTCCCTTTTCAGGATGCCGTCGTTGCACCTATGGTCGCGCGTTGGAGCCAGCGTTTGGCTTCAAAGCGCGGCCAAGGTGTTTAGGGCGCGAACACCAGGCGGTTGGCGAGCATTCCCTCAGTCGTTTG
>CAYWGR010000189.1:0-5937 GCA_964458015.1 uncultured Planctomycetaceae bacterium | reverse complement strand
GCTGGTCCCGGTACGCGCCGCCGGGCGTGCCCGGCCCCTTTCCTGGATGCCGTCGTGCCACCCTGGGTCCCGCTTTCAAGCCAGTTTTGGGATCAAACCCGCGACCATGTGATTTCGTCCTCGAAAACAAGGCGTTTTCCGAGATTTCCATAAGTCGTTTGCACTATAGCGACTTATGGTCAATGTGCAAGAATTCCATTGGTTCGGCATGTTGATTGCTTCTATTGGTGTTTCACGATTCCTCATGCTCACATGGGCAAGGGGCGTGAGAATCTCTTTTCGATGAGAGAAACACCAGTGAACGTATTACAGATTCCGAAAACGGCCGACGTTCTCCTGCTTTATCCAGGGGATTCGCTGAAGGATCAGATTACATGCTGGTCTGCGCAGCATCCCGAACGACAAGCGGAGTTGTCCTTTGAGCGATCGCTCCCCAGGATCCGCGCGTTGCTTAAGCGCGCGACGACGGTATTGGTCGATGCGACCGAAGATCCAAGCCAAGCGACGGACGCATTCCTGCAAGCCGTTGCGCGTTTGGGGGCGGGGGCCGTCGCCATGTACACCGAGACGATGCACGACGATCTGGAATTGTTCGTTCGCATGCGAGGTTCGCTGTTCCTGGCGGGGCCTCTGTGGAACGAGCAGTGGGAAGACTATTTCGAGCGGCAGTTGCGAAACAAGATCACGGCTTCACCCCTGGATTCGGTGCGGTTCGACCTGCGCGCTTGGCAGCAGTCGCGATTCAGCAACCGTTTTCAAGAGGGCGTCGACTGGCTTTCGAACGACATTTACTGATTCATTCGGGCTCATTACGCAATCAACAAAAACATTCGAAACGGAGGTAATTGATGAAAATTCACGAGATCAAGGAACAAAACGCGAGTGTTCCATTCCTTCGCGTGTATTGGGGCGACGGAGACGACGAAGCGGGCGGCCGCTCTTCGTCCGAGATGGCCTTCCAAAACCACCAAGAATGGTTCAACAACGAAGCGTACTGGGCAGGACGCAATCGGGCCGAGCGCATCTCGGCCAGGCTCGTCGCCTAGCTTTTTATGTTATACGCGGTGAGTGGTGAAACATTTCTCGGGGCGGAACATTTGTTGCGGTTTCAACTATTTGCCGGGTAACCTGCAATCGGAACAGAGAACTGGAACGGATTAACAAAGGAAGTGTTGATTATGCGAGCGAAAATCATAACGGGTATTCTGCTTGCGTTTTTGTGTTGCGGACTCGTTCGAGCGACGAACGGCATTCAGCCGGAAAACTCGGACGATGACGGGCTTTTCATCCCGACCGTGGACAATGCCTGGAATACCGGCAGCGCTTGGAACGACAACGACAGCGATGGCAATTCGTGGACGACGCCAAAAAAATCTTCCGTCCAGAAAAACCGGCGGACGAAAAAAGTGTCCCGGAAAGCCGCTGCCGCCGTGCCGGCGGAATCCCAGGAGACTGCCAAGGCGAACGGCTCTGAATGGTTCTCGAAACCGGATCAGCCGGGAATCGTCGCCTTGATCGTATTGGGGGGAGCAGCCGTTGTGCTGATTCCCGCCTTGTTGGTGATTCGTCGGATGCGTGCCCGGGGTAATCGTTATTATGTGGGAGAGGTTTCCCTGCATCAGCCCGGACGTCACCGATCGTCGGTGCCGACCGTACTGGCGGCGAGCCTTGCGCGTACGCGCCAAGACGCGGTTGGCAACGCAAGCCATAACGAGGAGTCGCAGAAGCCGCGTCGTGCAGCGGCGTGAAGTTTGGATATTTTGGAAATCCTCTTGTTTGCTCGTTGCAACCGGGAGGTCGGAGATTGGGAGTTCTTCGATTTTAACTCCCGCAATTTCGCCGGTCCCAAACCGGCTTTGAACGGAGGTAGCTTTAGGATGAATTCTATTCTGAAACGTTTGCACAGCATGAAAGACGACGACCTGTTGAGCCTGAGCGAGGCGATCGACATCGAGATGGAACGCCGCATGGAGCATGTAGACGCAGTTCCCGAGTCGGCCCGCAGCCGAGCCATTGCCCGGGGCCAAAGTTATCGTCACGGCACGGGAGCGTCGGCGGCGCCGATCCGCGCCGTGGGCCTCCGCGATTTCCGTCGGAATCGCGCTGCTTAAGTTGGCAATCGAATCGAAACACCGCCGTGGGAAGCGATGCGCTGGGTGCGTGTCGTCCTAAGGGTCGGTGCCCAAGAGAGGATTTATCGCAACTCAATATCGCGACAGCGGTTGGCGTTGCTTAAAGGCATGAAGAAGAAGGCTTGCGTTGTTTTACTGATATTTTCATGGATCCATCAAAAGGATCGCCGTGGGCGAGGACCGGCAATCTCGGTTCCCCATGTGCATTGTTTACAAGGAGTTGCGAGCCAATGAGTGATTATTCCGAACTGCCGGGAGACGGATCATCGCCTCCCCTGCGCGTCGTCTATGGCGACGACAACATGAACATGAGTACGGTTGCAATGGCCGAGGAAACAGACGGCGGCGATGACGACCCAACCCCCGCGGAAATAGATTCCATGTTGTTGGGATTTCGTCCCGCGATCCGTTTTTCCGCCCGCTTATCCGCTTGATACATAAAAGGAATTCACAAACATGCGTGTGACAAAAATGAAAATCATATCGTTGTTTTCCATTTTGGCGTTGTGCAGTTGCGTTTTCTTCCTGACGCGGGATTCGTCCGCTCGCGCGGAAGATGACCAGGGCCTTTTTATCCCCAGCGTGGATGATTCCTGGAGCAACAACGGCTGGATCGATCGCGAACAATCCGGCACCTCCAGGTTGGCCAGCACCTCCTCGGAACGCAGCACGAAAACCGCTTCGAGGAAGACGGCCAAACGTTATACCAGCGTGAAAGAGCAAAGCACGGAGGACACGGTGAGCAGTGGCAAGGAGTATTCCAAATCGGAAATCTTTTGCATGATCTTGCCCTGGGCGGCAGGCGTCTTGGCTTTCGCCGGACTTGTCATGGTCCTGGTCAGCTTGTTCTCGCGGCGCCGGCTGTTCAAACAGCAAATCAGCAGATCAGCGGGCGTGCAGAGCGCGTCGGGCGACGGTTGGATCGACCGAAGCCCGACACAAGCCGTGCTTGCGTTTCGTTTAGCACGAACGGATCCGCCAAGCCCACGCACGTTACCCAACCAACAAAAGAAAGAGAAAAAACGCGAGTTGCGTCGAGCTGCGTAAATTTGCCGCTTGTTGACCTTTGCACGGCCGATGAACCGAGGCCCCGGCGCCGACCTGAAGGGTTGGTCGCCGGAAGGCCAAAGACCAGGCTGAGCAAGTCGGCTGGCCGGTTCATTGGGCAGGCAAACATCGGTAATCGCGCGTACAACAGTTTTGGCAATTCAAGAAGGATTGGTAATAATCATGGTTCGAAAGCAGTTCATCACCGTCGTACTAATCACGGCGGCGATAACGGCCTTGCAATGGCGCGCCACCGGCGCGCTGGGGGCGACAATGTCGCTAGGGGGCCTCAACTTCTCCGCTACGGGAGCGCAGGGTGACAATCCCGCGGCCAGTTCCTCCGTAAGCGAAGCAGAATGGTGCGACAAATCGTTGGGGTCGAAACCGTTGTTTGAAGCGGAGCATCGCCATGCCTCGAATCCGCTCAAGCAACTTTTTCAAAACCGCGCCCAAGATCTTTTTCCTGCCGCCCAAGAAACGCGCAATGACGCCTATCATTGCGACGTGTCGCGCGTGCTAGGACCCTTGATGGCCGCCTCGGCATTGTTGCCCCTTAGCGATAATGTTTGCGTGGCACTGGATTCCGTATCAATGACGACGCAGGCGTCGTATAACGCCGCGCCTCGGCGGTGGAGTTCGCTGTCCGATTCACCGGTAGAGTCGAAGGGCCCCCAAGTAAGCTCGATTTCAGCCGCCCCCGCGCCCAACCGCCGCGTTGCGATGCCGATTACGCCCGACGCGGCCCCGAGCGTCAATTCCCCCTCGTTGAAAACCTTGATCATTGCCTTGCCTGCGATCGGCGGTCTGCTGACGCTGTTCGGCTGCATTTTCTGGCAATACCTGCGTTATCGTCGCTCGTTGGCCTTGATCCAAGAAGGCGTTGTGTGGTCGGAAGAGGTTGAAACGGAAGATGCGGACCGAGCCGCCCAGTCGGTATTGCTGGCAAGTCTGGTGCGCAATGAAAATCGCCGAGTCACACGCATGGCAAAGGTTATCCCCATGAGAGCCGCGACGGCAAGGGAGGAGATTCGCCGAGCTGCGTAACCACGTTCGCGAGGGCTATGATTATGGATGCAAACTTGAAAAAATTGTCCGAGTATTTTGGCCCCGGTTGCCGGGTGCTTGATGTTCGGTTTGCATGTATCGAATCCGAAAACGACGAAAATCCGCCTTATGCGGATTGTTCGACGACGCCGTCGTGCGCTGCGGTCTCGCTTTCCATGCGGCGCGAGCTGATTGTTTCCGCTCCCGCGACATTTCCGCGTTGGAACCATCCAGTTCCGGGTCGCGCAATCCATTCGCAGTTTGGACGCCATCCTCGCCGACGAAAGAAATTCGGCGCCGCTCGGCGAAAACCCCTGGGGCGAACGCCGCTGCTGTTGGCGGCGGCCGGCGTGGCAGTGTCGATGCTGTTAGCGCTGGTCTATCCCAATACGAGGTCTCGCGCGGAATCTGCCTTCGGTGAAAACACGCTATCGGTTTGTCTCAACCGTTTTCTCAACAACAGCGAAAATGATTTGCTGAAAGTCGACGAGAGCATTGCCCGCGATTATCGCCGGAGCCTCGTCGATTGGCAGGAAAAATATGCAACCGCGATGCCTTGCTACGCCACGGTAAACGTGACTTACAGCCAATAGCAGGCGACTTGAACAAACTGCTTGAGAGAAAGTCCGAGCAAGACGTTTGCCCGGACTTTTTTTTGTAGTGTTACGTCGGCTTGCGCCCCTTCCACCACCAAGCCAAGACCTTGGCCGCCAAACGAGCGGCAACCGGATCGCAGCCGGGACCGGCGGCCGACGGCACGAACTCGACCACGTCTGCGCCGATCCACGTACAGGACGATTCCACGGCCAAGACGCGAATCAATTCGATCGTTTGCCGCCACGACAGGCCTCCCGGCATCGGGGTGCCCGTGCTGGGGATGATCGAAGGATCGAGACCGTCCACATCAATCGTCAAATATACATTCCCTTGCAACCGGCGTAAGGTCGCCAGGATATCATTCCACTGCTCTTCGAGCCGATGGGCGTAAAAAGTGGTAATGCGCGGCCCTGCCGTGGCAACTTCGTACTCGTCACGAGTCAGGCTGCGGATCCCAATCTGCACCAGCCCGCAGCCGCGTTCCCATAAGCGGCGCATCACGGTTCCATGCGACCAGTGTCGGCCTCGCAGATCGTCGGCCAAGTCGGCATGTGCGTCAATCTGAACGACCGTCACTTGGGAGAGATCGTCGATCAAACCGGTAACGACCCCGTAAGTAACGGTATGTTCGCCGCCGAGGGACAAAAGAAATTTGTGCCTTAACGACCGCACGTGCGCGGTAATTTGGGCCAGCCTCGATTCGACATCGCCGTCGAAGGTTGGCGCGGGAAGCGTGCAAAGATGCGGTCCCTCGTTGAAGTCGATCAGCGTTTCTTCATCGAAAGGCTCTAGCTGCAAGCTAGCATCAATAATCGCGCGCGGCCCGCCGCTGGTTCCCGTGCCGTAGGAAACCGTTTCTTCCACCGGCAAGGGAAGCAGCAACGCATCGGCGCGATCTTGACCGCACGAACGAAGCCCAAGGAATTGTCCTGGGTCCGGGAATGGGGTGGGATCGAAAATCATACTTCCCATTTCATGGTATTCAAGGCAACCTGTCAAGACCGTGGGGATGCAGTAACGGATTGTGGCGGTTGCGAGAATGAACGAGGAACGATTTATCCATGCTCACCGTATCTAACTGCTCATAAACACGGCGGGCAAGCCCGCCCGCTTCACA
>CAYWGR010000188.1:0-11062 GCA_964458015.1 uncultured Planctomycetaceae bacterium | reverse complement strand
AACAGCCGTGTTTGCGGTTGAATCTTGAACATTGGCAATGTCGGTATCAATAAACCACACAACCGATCGAGAAAAAATCCCCATCGGGGCAGCGTAAGATAGGAAATACCCCCCTTAGCGTCAATGGCGGTTTGACAATCACGACGGCGGGGAAAGCGTCCGCTCCTCATCAAGCAGTTTCATCTGGTCCTGAATCCAGAGGGAAACGCGGTTGGGTGTGGGGATATGGGCAAACAGGGCAATAATCAAGACAAATGCCGCAATCAAGCTCCACGGCGATCGTGCCACCAGATAGGTGACCAACACAAAAAACGCTGCGCCTTCCAGCATTGCTGCTGCAAGGATGGTTCGCGCCATGAACACTTGGGCCAGCTTATAAATGATCGTTTTGGGATTGTCCGGGTCCGAGGGTATCTTCGCGCCGGTCTTCGGCTGAAAGTTCCAGGTGCCCTCGCGGATTTTTCGCCGGGCGCGTGCGACGAACACGCTGGGGACAATGCATCGAGCAACCGCAATGACCGCCGTGAACACCAAGGCAATCAATGTGATGGGGGGAAGCTCGTCAAAACCAATGGGGCTGCCCCCGGCAAGAAGGGCAATCCCGAAAAAGAAAACACAGCCCAGCGTTATGGCAACGATGATGATCTGTAACGTTCGGACCAAGCCGACGAGCGGATTTACGCGGCTTCCATGCATTCGTCCGACTCCTTGGCCGTAGCCGATGCGTCGGAAAGCTCTGTCGAGGCATCAGCAGCGGCCGCTTGTTCGGCATTGCCTTTTTCCGCAACGTGCGTTTGCTTGGCCGACCAAGTTTCGGTCCAGGCGCAACCGGCCCACGAAAGCCCCACGCCGAAACCGACCAACATGGTTCGCTTGCCGGGCTTCAACCGCCCCGAACGGCGCAGATCGCGAATCAAAATGGGAATGGTCGAAGAAACCGTGTTGCCGTATTGTTCCAAGGCTTCCGGGGTGTGCTCACGGTCCAGCGAAAGCCGCTCGCGCAGATGATCGAGCATGAATAACGTGGCTTGGTGCATCAGGTACATATCCACGTTGTCGCGCGACCAGCGGGCGCCGGCCAAAACCCGATCGATCAGCGGCGGCACGACCTCTAAACTGAATTTGACCAATTCCGGCCCATCCATATAGAGGCTGCTCGGCCAACGCTTGCGCTTGCGCGGTTGGATAGCGTCGGCCCGGGGACGCGCGCCGCCCTCGGTCACTAGCAGTGTATCGGCGCCGCGACCGTCGGTGCCAAAAACGAACGATCCCAGCGAGGGCTCGTCCGAAGCTTCCACCAACGTGGCAGCCGCACCATCGCCAAAAATCGTCCGCAGGGAACGGTCGGTCGGATCAATGTATTTCGAATAGGTTTCCGCTGTGATCAGCAAGACGCGACGGGCCGTTCCCGCTCGGATCAGTCCATCGGCCAGCGACAATCCGTACACGAAGCCCGAACAACCCAAGTTGAAATCCAAGGCGCCGATCGAAGTTGGCAGGCCTAGGCGTTCTTGCATCAAGCAGGCCGTGGTGGGCAACACATAGTCGGGCGTCTGGGTGCAGAACAGCAAAAAGTCGATCGTGCTCCGGTCGATGTCGAATTCAGCAAAAAGCCGCTCGGCGGCCGCAACGCCAAGATCCGAAGCGCATTCATGAGGTTCGGCGATATGCCGTTGGAGAATTCCTGTCTTCGCATAAATCAGCGGCATGTCCCAACGGGGATACTGTGCCCCCAGATAGCTGTTATCCTCGACCTTTTCAGGCAAATGAACAGCTATAGGACCAATTGCGGCGAACTGCATCGCAAACAACCTCCACCCGGAAAACCTCTACGCCTGCCGCACGGCCCATCACCTCGAACGATGATGAAACGATCGAATAAAACCAGATGCAACCGGCTAAAACCAGCCCCAGGGACAATGCTTCTTGCAAATTCCAAGGATACAAGATTTAGGTGTCGTTGAATAGGCCGAAGGGTGTGACAATTTTTCTTGGCTATTCCGTCATTCTGAGCGAAGCGAAGAATCTCCGTAATTTCGTCGAGATTCTTCGCTCCGCTCAGAATGACTATTTGCCATGATTTTTTGTCAGACTCAGGCCGAATCGTGGGAGACACGAATCCGTTGAACCGCAGCCCCTGGATTGGTCGAATGGAATACAATAGCACAACTCTTAATTTTGAGATTTCTGATGCCAACAGCCGCCAGGGAGGGTGACGTTGACACTTTTTAATCGTTTGAAAATTGCGTATCTTTGCTGGCTTTCCAAGCCGTCGTCAGATCGCCCAGTTTATCGTGCGATCAGCCATCACAACGTTCAAAAAATCGTTGAATTGGGGATCGGCGACGGATGTAGGGCGCTGCGCATGATCGAAATGGTCCGGCAACATGCTCCTGGGATTGAAATCCATTATGTGGGCATGGATCCATTCGAGGGACAATCGTCCTCGGACGGATCCGGAATTTCTCTCAAAGAAGCCTATCAATCTCTACGAGCGACGGGCGCAAAGGTTCAGCTTGTGCCCGGAAACCCCTCGGATGGACTTGTGCGGATGGCCAATTCGCTTGGCAAGGTCGATCTATTGATCCTGCCCGCCGAGTTCGAGGGCGCAAATACCAAAGCATGGAATTTTGTGCCGCGGATGCTTAACGAGCATTCCCTGGTATTTGTCGAAACGATCGGAGCCGACGGCCTCCGGTCGGTCCGGTTGATGTCGCGCGCCGAGATTGATCGCGCCGTTTCGGCAGTGACCGGGCGCCGTGCAGCCTAGCATAGGCCGAAGGGTCGCCGACTGGTTCGATTCGGGGTATGATAAATAGTACCTATGATCGAGCGTAACCAGTCCACAAACACGCCTGCGCCCGGAAACGATCCGACCTTGGATATTGCGCCACGTCTGGGCGGGAGCTTGGGCGCAACGGGGCTCTCGGCCTCGGTGACCAACGTCGGGCCTCCAGCCTGCGCTGCTCTGATCGAAGGCAGCGGCCCCGAGTTAAGCCGCGAAACCCGCGATCTGCTGCAATCGCGTTTGCGAACGGCGGCCTTTCTGTTGTGTGCGGGGCTTGCCACTTTTTTGGTGAAGCACTTTTTCCGTCTGGATGCCTCGCAGCCGGTGGATTTGTTTTTGTTCGTGTTTCATGTTGCCGCCGCCGTGGTCTTGGGCATCTTGGGCATCGTTTTACACCGCAGCCGGCTGCTGTCGTTACGATGGCTGCGTATTGCCGAATTAATTACCTTCGGGCTGCCCGCGGCATTCTTTATCGCGGTGCAATACTACATCACGCTCGACTCTTCCCAGCGAGGCGTTTTGGATTTTCCCGAAGGCACCTGGCTGGTTTTGCTTTACACTTACGCCCTGTTCATCCCCAACACACGGCGGCGCGCGGCCGTCGTGATCGGCCTTTTGGCGGCGATGCCGATGGCGGAATTGTTCGGCATGATGTGGTGGTATCCTTGCATTGCGGAAACCACTCCGTTGGACAAAATCGCGAATTATCTGTTGATGTTTATCTTGGCGGGTTGCGGCGGCGTGTTCGGCGCCGACGTGATCGGTTCACTGCGTCGCGAGGCTTTTGCAGCCCGGCAATTGGGTCAATATAAACTGACCCGCCGCATCGGTGCCGGAGGGATGGGCGAAGTGTTTCTGGCCGAGCATCAGTTGCTCAAGCGGCCGTGCGTCGTGAAATTGATCCGGCCCGACAAAGCCGGCAATCCAAGAAACCTCGCTCGTTTTCAACGCGAAGTTCGGGCGACCGCCAAGCTTTCGCATTGGAACACCATCGAGATTTTCGATTACGGCTGCACCGAGGACGGGACGTTTTACTATGTGATGGAGTATCTGCCCGGCATGAGCCTGGGCGAGATTGTCGAGCGTTTTGGGCCTATGCCGCCCGAGCGAGCGATCTATCTGCTGGAGCAGTCGTGCGATGCCTTGAGCGAAGCGCATGCCGCGGGCTTGATCCATCGCGACATCAAGCCGGCCAATATCTTCGCCGCCCATCGCGGGGGAATTTATGATGTGGCCAAGTTGCTCGATTTCGGATTGGTGAAGCCTTTGGTCGAAGAAGAACCGGTGGGCTTGACCGCCGAGGGCGCGATTGCAGGCTCGCCGTTGTTTATGTCGCCCGAACAGGCGTTAGGAGATACGCAACCCGACGCCCGCAGCGATATCTACTCGCTGGGCGCGGTCGGCTACTTTTTGTTGACGGGCCGGCCGCCGTTCCAAAGCGACAAGCCGATCAAAGTGATGTTTGCCCACGCCCACGATCCGGTCGTGCCGCCGTCGGCGCATCGGCCCGACCTTCCTGCCGATTTGGAGCAGGTGATTTTACGTTGCTTGGCGAAAGATCCTTCCGACCGTTTTGCCACGGCTGCCGATCTTCGCGCGGCGCTTACGGCCTGCGCTTCGGCAGGCCGGTGGAATCGAGCGACGGCTGCCGCGTGGTGGGAGGACAAGCGATAGCCAAGCGAGGAAAACGCCACATTCCGTTCCGAAGCAGGAGCTTCGGAACGAGAGGTCGTTTTCATATGTTCACCTTGGACAAGAGATTTTGAAATATCATGCAGCAGCTGCGAGTCCCTGTGTTGTTTGTTTTGCATTGCCTGTTGATGACTGCAACGTCTCTGGCCGCGCCGGAGGTGAAAAAGTGCGAGGAACTGCAAATCACGCATGGGCCGTATCTCACCTCGCCGCGCGGCACGTCGATGACGATCGTTTGGTTCACCAATAAGAAATGCGTCTCTTGGGTCGAGTACGGCGACGGAGAGACGCTATCGTCAAAAGCAATCAGCGCCCAGGATGGATTGATCGACGCGGATAATACTCGGCACGTGATTACCGTGGATGGTCTTGCGCCGGGCAAAGTGTATCGCTATCGGGTCGTCTCGAAAGAGATCTTGAAGTTCGAGCCTTACCACGTTGATTACGGCGCAACGGTTGCGAGCGACGTATTTTCGTTCCACACATGCGATCCGCAAAAGGACAAGTTCACATTCGACGTGGTTTCAGACATACATGGACAGGCCACGAACTTGCAAAAGATGCTCGACGGCGTTGCCTGGACCGACGTTGATCTGATGTTTTTAGACGGCGATATGATCAGTCATTTCGAGCAGCCGGAGCAAATTTTCGACGGCTTTCTGGATGTCTGCACGGCCAGTTTCGCGCGATGCAAGCCGTTGGTCTATGTGCGCGGCAACCATGAAACGCGAGGGCTTCTTGCACGTCGATTGCCCGACTTCCTGCCGACGCCCGAACAGCGATTCTATTATTCGTTCGACCAGGGGGGCGTGCATTTTATCGTATTGGATTCGGGCGAAGACAAAGAGGACTCGAGCAAAGAATATAGCGGCTTGGTCGGTTTCGACGCCTATCGTCGGAAGCAAGCCGATTGGCTAAAAGAGGACATTCGGAGCGAGACATGCCGAACGGCCGATTTCCGCGTGGCTTTGTTTCACATGCCGACCTACGGCGGGAACGATTGGCACGGCGAGCGGCAAATCCGCGCGCTTTGGAGCCCGCTGCTGAACGAAGGCGGCGTACAACTGACGATCTGCGGCCATACGCACAAAGCAAGCCATATTGCCCCGCAAGCGGACGCCAACCGGTATGACGTGGCCATTTGTTCGCCCGATAGCATGATCCAGGTCCAGGTCACGCGCGAATGTCTGGCCGTGAGCTGGAAGGCCGTCAGCGGCAACAAATTGCCCTCCTCGTTCACGATTCCCCGAAGGTTTCCACAAAAATAGACTATTCGGGGGGATCTGCCGACCCTGGCAGCCGAACCGGGCATCGGTATAATATGTCAATGGTAAGTAATCCGATCTTTGTACTCCAACCTTTTTTTGCCCCATGACTGCATCCAACACCCCCCGCACAATGTTCGAAAAAATCTGGGACGACCATGTCGTTCTGGCCGAACCGGGGAAACAAACGATCCTTTATATTGATCTGCAATTGGTCCATGAAGTCACGAGCGCCCAGGCGTTCGAAGGGCTTCGGCTCGCCAACCGCAAGGTGCGGCGACCCGGCCACACTGTGGCCACGGTCGATCATAATGTGCCGACGACCGACCGCACGCAGCCGATTGAAGATCCCATTTCGAAGAAGCAGCTCGACACGTTGGCCGCCAACTGCCGGGATTTCGGCGTTCGGCTTTACGATATTCACGATCCGGATCAAGGCGTCGTGCATGTGATCGGTCCCGAGTTGGGCTACACCCAGCCGGGCATGACCATCGTCTGCGGCGACAGCCACACGGCCACGCACGGCGCATTCGGCGCGTTGGCCTTCGGCATCGGCACGAGCGAAGTCGAGCACGTGCTGGCCACGCAAACGCTTCTGCAATACAAGCCCAAGACATTCGAGATTCGCGTCGAGGGTCTGTTGCAGTCCGGCGTTTCGGCCAAGGACTTGATCCTTTATGTGATCGGGCAAATCTCGACCAGCGGCGGCGTTGGATATTGCATCGAATATTCCGGCGAGGCGATTCGTGCCTTGAGCATGGAATCGCGGATGACCGTCTGCAACATGACGATCGAGGCCGGCGCCCGGGCTGGTTTGATTGCTCCCGACGAAACGACGTTCGATTATCTGCGCGGCCGGCAATACGTGCCGAAGGATTTCGAGGCCTCTGTGCGTCGCTGGCGCACGCTGCCCACGGACCCGGGCGCGAAGTTCGACCGCACCCAGGTGTTCGACGCGGCCGCCATCCAGCCGCAGGTGACCTGGGGCACCACGCCGGCCCAAGTGACCGACATCGGTGGCCGTGTGCCGGATCCGGCCGACTTCGCCGATGCGACCGACCGCAAATCGGTGGCCGCGGCATTGGAATACATGGGCCTGAAGCCCGGCGCGCCGATCACTTCGATCCCGGTCGAGCGGGTTTTCATCGGCTCCTGCACCAACGGGCGCATCGAGGATCTTCGTGCCGCGGCGGCCGTGGTTCGCGGTCATCGCGTGGCGGCCGGCGTTAATGCCATCGTTGTGCCCGGCAGCGGTTTGGTCAAACGTCAGGCGGAGGCCGAAGGGCTGGACGTGATTTTCCGCGACGCGGGTTTGGAATGGCGCGAGGCCGGTTGCAGCATGTGCTTGGCGATGAATCCCGACAAGCTGGAGCCCGGCGAGCGATGTGCCGCCACGAGCAACCGAAATTTCGAGGGACGGCAAGGCAAGGGCGGCCGCACCCATTTAGTTTCGCCCGCCATGGCCGCTGCCGCCGCCGTGGCCGGTCATTTCGTTGATGTCCGAAAATGGGAGTTTTTGAAATAACGGCTCGCGGTTGACGGTTCGCATTCAAACGAAACCGCTTGCCACTTAACGCCAACCATACGCTCTGCTGTTCTCATACTCACTAACCACTAACCACTAACCACTAATTTATGCGTCCTTTCACAACACATACCGGTTTGGTCGTTCCGATGGATCGGTCGAATGTCGATACGGATCAGATCATTCCGAAGCAATTTCTGAAGCGGGTCGAGCGGACCGGGTTCGGCCAGTATTTGTTTTTCGATTGGCGTTTTCTCGATGACGGATCGGACAATCCCGAGTTCGAGTTGAATCGACCGGAATATGCCGGGGCGAGCGTTTTGTTGGCCCGGCGCAATTTCGGTTGCGGTTCGAGCCGGGAACATGCCCCTTGGGCGCTGGAAGACTACGGCTTCCGCGTGTTGATCGCCCCCAGCTTCGCCGATATTTTCTTCAACAACTGTTTCAAGAACGGCATGTTGCCGATCAAGTTCGACGAAGCGACGGTGGACGATCTGTTTGTCCGGGCCGCCGCTCACCAAGGCTACAAGCTGACGGTCGATCTCGAAAAACAAGTTATCACCGATGATTATGGGCTTTCGCTGAAGTTCGACGTAGACGCCTTCCGCCGTCATTGTTTGATGAACGGGCTGGACGACATCGGGCTTACGTTGGAGCACGAACCGAAGATCACGGCCTACGAACAGGCCCATGCGATAGCGTGATTTTATGGCTAAAAAATGTCACAGTTCACCGTTCACCATCATTGCTTCGAGCTGCCATTGGTGTGAATTGGCCGAAAGCGTGTTGGACGGCCATCGTTTGACGCCGGTGGAAGCGTTGAGCGTGCTCCGCTCGGCCGACGAAGAGGTGCTCGATATTTTGGTGGCGTCCTACCGTGTGCGGCATTTTTATTTCGGCCGCCGGGTGGATTTGAATTTTCTGCTGAACGCGAAAAGCGGGCTGTGCAGTGAAAATTGCGGCTACTGCTCGCAGTCGTGCGTCTCGAAAGCCGACATCGCTTGCTACCCTCTGGTTACGGCCGAACAGGTTCTCGAAGGCGCGCGGTTGGCCCACGAACGCAAGGCGAAAACCTACTGCACGGTGATCTCGGGCCGCTCCCCTTCGGATCAAGAACTGGATACGCTCAGCCAGGTTGTGCCGAGGATCAAAGCGTCGTTTGGTTTGAAGGTCTGTTTTTCCGTCGGCTTGCTCAACTTGGAGCAGGCCCAGCGTTTGAAGTCGTGCGGCGTCGACCGGATCAACCACAATCTGAACACGGGGCGACGGTTTTATCCGAACATTTGCACGACGCACACTTACGACGACCGGCTAGCCACGCTGCGCGCTGTCCGCGAAGCCGGCATGGAGATTTGCTCCGGCGGCATCGTCGGCATGGGCGAGCAAGATATCGACGTGGTCGATATGGCGTTGCAGCTTGGCGAGTTGGAAGCCAACGCGGTGCCGATCAATTTTCTGGAGCCTATTCCCGGCACGCCGCTGGAAAACGCCGGCGAGCGGCTCAATCCCCGCTATTGCCTGAAAGTCTTGGCCCTGTTCCGGCTGGCGAATCCCAAATGCGAGTTGCGGATTGCCGCGGGTCGCGAGATGCACCTGGGCCCGTTGCAGCCGTTGGGCCTTTATCCCGCGAATTCGATTTTCGTCGGCGATTATCTGACCACGAAGAACCGCCCGCCCGAGGAAGATTATCGTATGATCGAGGCATTGGGGTTCGAGATCGGAGAACAGGGGTAAGCCTGGATCGCCAACTGCGATGAGTGCCTTGCCGCTATTCGGGGTTCGCAGGGCCGATCAGTTTTCGGTAGGGCGAGTCGAGCGAAGCGATGGCCCGCGCTACGCTTTTCCCAAATTCAACAATGGATCGGCCCCGCCTTCTTTCCCCATGCTTGTTGTCGCTGAGATAATGCGCGATAATAGACTGCTTTCGCATTTATGCCGGAGCGATAGATCGGCGGTGAGTGAGAATGTCTGTCCCCACGCAATATCAACTGGAACGGGAACTCGGTCGTGCCATGCGCGCAGACCGCCACCGTTTTCGTTGCCAGTTGCGCGATTTCACGAAGCCCGGGAAAGACGGCAAGCGGCCCGAGGATCGGCTAGAACGCCTGGCAACGGCGATTCGCGAATCGGTGGGGCTGCGCGAGATGCGGCGGCGCGGAATACCGCCGATTCGCTATGACGACGAGTTGCCGATTTCCGCCAAACGCGAGGAGATCGGCCGCGCGATCCGCGACAACCAAGTGGTGATCATCTGCGGCGAGACCGGCTCCGGAAAGTCCACGCAATTACCGAAAATCTGTCTGGAGCTGGGCCGCGGGATCGACGGTTTCATCGGCCATACGCAACCGCGGCGCATTGCCGCTCGAAGCGTTGCGGCGCGGATTGCCGAGGAACTGGCCTCGCCCTTGGGACGCGATGTGGGTTTCAAAGTCCGATTTGCCGAGTCGCTTTCGCCGCAGACCTATATCAAACTGATGACCGACGGCATTCTGCTGGCCGAAACACAAAGCGATGCGTATCTGGACCAGTACGATACGATCATTTTGGACGAAGCGCACGAGCGGTCGCTGAACATTGATTTTCTGATTGGATATCTGAAACGTTTGCTGCCTAAGCGGCGGGATCTGAAGCTGATTATCACATCGGCCACGATCGACGCCGCGCGGTTTGCCGCCCATTTTGCCACGTCCGACGGACCAGCGCCGGTCGTGGAGGTTTCGGGGCGCACCTACCCGGTCGAAGTGCGATGGCGGCCGCCGGTGGCGGATGAAGACGGCGACGAGCCCGACTTGCAGCAGGCCGTGATGGCGGCCGTGGAAGAAGTGTCGGCCATCGATCGCGGCGATATCTTGATCTTCATGCCGACCGAGCGCGATATTCACGAGACGGCGAAAAATCTTCGCGGCCGGTCGCTGCCGCGCGATCCGGGAGGCAGCAACACCGAGATTCTACCGCTTTATGCCCGACTTTCGATACGCGAACAACAACGGGTGTTTCAACCGGGCTTGAAACGCCGTATCGTGATTGCCACGAATGTGGCCGAGTCGTCGTTGACGGTGCCGGGGATCCGTTTTGTGATCGATCCCGGCACGGCGCGGATCAGCCGCTACTCGCCGCGCAGCAAGACGCAGCGGCTTCCGATCGAGGCCGTTTCGCGCGCGTCGGCCGACCAGCGCAAGGGCCGCTGCGGACGCATCGGGCCGGGTATTTGCGTGCGGTTGTTCAGCGAAGAGGATTACGAGGCCCGGGATCGCTATACGGTGCCGGAAATACAACGGACGAATCTGGCGGCCGTGATTTTGCAGACGAAGGCGTTGCGGCTCGGCCCGATCGAGCGATTCCCGTTTCTCGATCCGCCAAAACCCGATGCCGTGCGCGACGGCTACCGCACGCTTATCGAATTGGGGGCGATGGACGCAAAAGGCGAACTCACGGAGGTTGGGCGTCAGTTGAGCCGTCTGCCGGTCGATCCGCGTTTTGGGCGAATGATTTTAGCGGCCGCCGAGGAGGGCTGCTTGCCCGAGGTGCTGGTCATTGCCGCGGCGCTGGCGGTTCAAGATCCGCGTGAACGGCCGCTCGAAAAACAGGAGGCCGCCGACGCCTGCCATGTGCAGCGGGCCGATGACCAGTCGGATTTCATCGCTCATCTGAAGCTTTGGGATTTCTATCACAAACTGAAATCGGAACTTTCACACAACCAGCTTCGCAAGGCGTGCCGGCAAAACTTCTTGTCGTTCAACCGAATGCGCGAATGGCTTGATGTGCATCGCGAGTTGATGGAGATCGCCGGGC
>CAYWGR010000187.1:0-11070 GCA_964458015.1 uncultured Planctomycetaceae bacterium | reverse complement strand
ATAATCTCGTTCCGAAGCTCCGGCTTCGGAACGTCATGCTTTTGACGGGTCTTATACGGGTTCCAATACTTAAGCTGTGCGGCGGTGGATTTGCGAAACCGCAAGCGATTTGCCGGGCGTACAGGAGAACTGCAAAGTCCTTGGCCACGGAAGAACCGTCATCCTGAGCGAAGCGAAGGATCTCGTTGGCGCATTGGAACTTGTCTAAGACTCACGGAGATTCTTCGCTCCGCTCAGAATGACTGCTTGTGGCGACTTTTCAATAAGCGTATTGGACGTTTGATGCGTTCAAGCTGGCAAGATCATCGCGGTTTTGAATGGGAAACCGTTCTACTTCCTTCTTAAGCCGGCCTTGCTCCCCACCTTTGGCTGGCGGGTGATGATTCTTCTCATTTTCCACCCTCAGATTTTGTGAATTCCCATAAATAGAAGTATGGGAAGGGGCACGTGCGTGCTTCTTGATGGATCGGAGAATGCCTTTTCTGGGGGGGCGGTGGTTCTGGTCGGCAACTTCTAACCGGAAAACCGGTTTTGCTCTAATTACAATGAAGTAAGGGTTGCATTGCAGGGGTGCGGGGCTGCATCTCTGAAGCGGCTTTGCAACGCAGTAGGGGGCGTGTCGTGATCGATCGTGAAATAACAACAACCGGCAAGCAAAGAGCGGAAGAGTTTTTGGAACTCTACGCTTCGTGCGAGCATCGGTTGTTCGCTTATATCATGATGCTGGTCGGCAATCCGGTGGATGCCCGGGATATTCTCCAGGATACGGCGTTGACGCTTTGGCAGAAGTACGACGAATTCGATCGGAGCCGGCCGTTTTTCGCTTGGGCACACGAATTCGCCCGGTATCGGACGTTGCGTTACCGGCAGATTCATGCCAACGATGCACCGACGTTGGAGCCGGAGGCGTTGAATGCGCTGGCCGACCGATTCGTGGACGACCAGACCCGGCGCGATCTTTTGTATTCGGATGCGTTGCCGGGTTGCATCGACGAATTGAGCGAAGGCGACCGCGAGCTGATCCAGCTTCGGTATGCGGGCGGCGTGGCTGTTAAGCTTTTGGCCGCCAAGCTGAACCGGTCGGAAAACGCGGTTTCGCAATCGCTGGCTCGTGTGCGGCGTTTGCTGCGTAAGTGCGTTGAAAAAAACATGCATCAACAAGAAGATCCAGGAGCCTAGCCGATGAGCGAATCGACGAACATCGCCTGGGAAGAACTGGAACGTCTGATCGACGGGGCCTGCGATCAAAGTTTGTCGGCCGACGAACTGGCGAGTCTCAGTGTGATTCTGGCGGAAGATCCGCAGGCGTGCGATCATTACATCGCTTATACGGCCATTCATCGCGAGCTTGCCTGGCAGATGACGCAAGGAGTGCGGTTTTCGCCGGCCGAGTTGGAACGCTATGCCGAGGCCGATCGCGACTTTTTAGAGGCCGAGGCGGAGGGTGATCGTTTGGGCGAGGTTTTGACGCCGCCTGTTTCTGCCGCCGGGTTCTTCTCGAATGCCTTTTACGGCTCCATCGGCTTTTTCTCGCAGGAAGTTCCGTTTGCCATGCTGATTGCCACGCTTGTGACCGGAGTCGGTCTCTTGGCCGGTTCGATGGTCTATGTGACGCATCACAAGCAATTGGCCGACAACAAGCCAAGGCCGAGGCCATCGAGCACGACGTCGGAGATTGAATTTATTGGGCGTGTGACGGGGATTATCGACGTGCAATGGGCCGACATTCAAACTGCGACGGTCGCCGGCGCGAAAGTTCCGCTTGGTCGCAAGTATGCGTTATCGTCGGGGCTGATGGAGATCGTCTACGACGGCGGCGCCCGAGTGGTTTTGCAAGGGCCTTGCACCTACGAAGTGGATTCGCGGGCGGGCGGATTTTTGGCGAGGGGCAGGTTGACGGCGAAATTAGAGGAGAGAGGAGAGGGGAGAGGGGAGAGTAGGGAAAAAGTGGCTAGTGGCCAGTGGCCAGTGGTCAGTGAAACCAATCTCCCCTCGCCCGCAAGCGGGAGAGGGGCCGGGGGTGAGGGCGGCCTGCAGTCAGAGAAAGTGGCTAGTGGCCAGTGGCTAGTGGCTAGTGAATCGGACCCGAAATCCCGAAATCCCAAAATCTTCAAATCCCAAATTTCTAATCCCCAATCCCTAATCCCTAATCCCTCTCTCGCTCCGTTGTTTACGATCAAAACGCCGACGGCGACAGTGGTGGATTTGGGGACGGAGTTCGTGGTGGAGGTGCAACCAGACCGTTCGACGATGGTTCATGTGATTCGCGGGCTGGTGGAAGCTTCCCGGGATGATCGCACCGGCGGCTCACCGGTTTGTGAACGCTTGGCGGCGGGCGAGGCGATTCGCTTTGGGACAATCGACCAATCGCCGCGGCGCGTCCGTGGGCAGGTGGCTCATGTGACGATTCCGCCCGATCTACGAGCGGCGGTGCGGCAGACCAATCAAGCACGCACTTCACGGCTATTGTTGATGCCGACGGGGCTTGTGGCCAGCGCCTACCATCAAGTTTGGAACGCGAAGGGGAAATTGGTCGGCGACAATGACCGGCAATTGGCCTTCCATGTTGCTACGGATGGGTTGTTCGGCCGGGGCGAGAAGAATGCGGCCATGAGCAGTTTCGATACGAGGGAGGGGGCAGGGGGCAGGGATCAGGGATCAGGGGCGTTGCAAGATACGGCTTTCGTCGGTTTGTTGTACGGTCGCGCGATGCGATTCGACCGGATCAAGGTTTTCTTGGGCCGGCAGAAGGGCGACGGCGGCAATTGGGCGTCGATGCCGAAAGTTTTTATCTTGAAGAAGCCTGGGGATACCGATCGCGTTCGTCCGGAGAGCGATCCGGCGAACTGGCGGGAGTTGCGGCTCGATCAAATGTTCTACGGCAATGCCTTCGATGCGAAGGCAGACGCTAATCCCGGGGCGGTGCTTGAATTTTTGTTGACGAGTTTTTCCGAGGAGCAACGCACGGGCTACGGCTGGGCATTGGGCGGCGCGCCGGGTGACGGCTCGGACGGCTATGTATCGGTGACAGAGTTGCGAGGCTACGGCATCGAAGTACAGCAACCAAACAAGGAATCGCAAAAAGGAGGAAGCGAATCGCGCGAGGCCGATGGCCCAGTCAGAAAGTAAGCAACCGCATGGTTGCTCCGTAACTTACGGAATGCGTATGTTGAGAATGGTTCTTGGAACGCAATGGCTGTTCCAAACGGTGAAATTTAGATTTTTCTTTTTTATTTATTTGACTGGCTTCCATTGGAAATTTTAAATCTACTCTTTTTTATGAGGAGTGAACGTCATGTCACGAAGAGTTTTGTGTGGATCGTTGAGTTTACTGTTGGTTACCGCTGCTTTGGCCTCTTTTGCCGCGGCGGGAACGATTTCGTATTCGGAGACGTTTCAAACGACGGGGGGACAGGCGACGGCGAGCGGTTCGACCTTTACCAACTATCCGGAATGGAATTACACCGAAAGTTTCGATGAAGATTCCAGCGCCAAGGTGGATACGGCGGGAACCTTGACACTCAATGTAACCGCTGCCGGCAATGGCAGACGACTCGAGGCTTATGTCACGGCCCAAAGCCTCATCAGCCAGTCGAGTTTCGACGTGTCCGCGAATCCACTCACAGTATCAGCGATGGTTGCAGGCGATGGGGGAGCCGGCAGTGGCTCACCAGGACTCCTTGTCGGCTCCTTGAACCTGATGTTCTTTCCAGGGTATGTCGATGGTGGCACTGGACTTGCGGATGTGCGGAAGGACGGAGGCATATTACAGAGGGCATATCTCGGCTTCGTTCCTTCCACGGGTACGCAATACAACGTAAGTATGACAATTGTTGAAGACGCGACGCACAACTACTACAACCTTAACTACTCGGTTGGCAGCTACAGCGGTACATATCAAGTGGAAAAGGCATCTGTAGGCGCCCTCGATAAAGTCGGCTGCTATATGGAAGGCGGCAGTGGCAACAATGGCTACTACAGCAACTTCACCGTTTCCCAAGTACCGGAACCGTCTACGACGGTCTTGGTGGGAAGCGGCGTTGCGGGGTTGATCTTCTGCGCTTGGCGGCGGCGGAAATAGATTTGGGATTTAGGATTTGGAGATTTGGGATTTTTGATCGAGGAACATCATCATCGGATAGTGAGGACATACTGTCATGTTGCCAAGAAATAAAATCCCAAATCCCAAATCGACAAATCCAAAATCCGCGAGCGCATTCACGCTCGTGGAACTTTTGGTCGTCATCACGATCATCGGCATTCTCATCTCTCTGTTGTTGCCGGCGGTGCAGGCGGCGCGGGAGGCGGCGCGACGGATGCAGTGCAGCAATAATCTGAAGCAACTGGCGCTGGCGCTGCACAACTATCATGCCCAGTGCAATATGTTTCCGCCGGCCATGCAATGCGCGGCGACAGAGACGCCCGGCTCGACCACGAACATGGGCCCCAACTGGTGCATTGTTGTTTTGCCGTTTTTGGAACAACAAGCTCTGTACAATTCGTTCACCCTGAGCGTGCCGATCTCGAACTCGGTGAATCGAGAGTGGCGTGGCGTACCGCTTAGCGTGATGAATTGCCCGAGCGATTCCGCTTCACGGGCGGCCTATACCGGCCAATCGTCGGCCGAGGGCGACAACTGGGCACGCGGCAACTACGGCGCCAACGGCGGTAATGGATTTATCTATACGGGCTTTGAAGCGGATGCGTCGAGCGGCTCTGGGCCGGGCTGGACCGATAGCCGCTCACGCGGCGTGATGGGCTCGAATGTCTCTTTAGGTTTTTCGGGCATCCGCGACGGAAGCAGCAATACGATGTTGTTGGCGGAGATACGCGTCGGCGTTTCGGAGAAAGATCGGCGCGGCAGTTGGGCCTTGGGCGGCGCGGGCTCGAGCGCGTTGTTCGCTTTCGGCGTAGGCGACGCCAAAGGGCCGAATCCGGCTTATGAACATTCCGACGATCTGGTGGGTTGCGATTATCTGCGCGACACCTCGCCTGGAGCAGAGGCGATGTTGAGCGACGGCATGAGTTGCTGTCCCAGCGGTTATAACGATCAGGCGGGTTCGCGCAGTTGCCATCCGGGCGGCGTTCATATCGCATTGGCCGACGGCAGCATTCGATTCATCGGCAATTATGTCGATGCCAACGGAACCATTTCGAGCACCTATCCTTGGCCGAACAATTCGGTTTGGTCGTGTCTGATCGGCAGTTCCGACGGATACCCCATCTCGGGCGATGCGTTTTAGAGCATCCTTCTATTCATACCGCAGCGCTTCGATGGGGTCGAGGCGGCTGGCCCGCAATGCGGGATAGTAGCCGAAGAAGACGCCGACGCCGCCGGCGAAGAGCATGGCGATGAAGGCGGCTTTCAGCGAAATGACCACGGGCCAAGGGGTGCCGCTGGTCAGGCTGTTGACGATATGGGTCAGCAGAACGGAAGCACCGGCCCCCAACAGGACGCCGATCACGCCGCCGATGCTTGACAGCAGCACGGCTTCGACGAGGAATTGCCGCAAGATATCGCGGCTTCGAGCTCCGACGGCCAGACGAATGCCGATTTCGCGCGTTCGTTCGGTGACGGAGACGAGCATGATATTCATGATGCCGACGCCGCCGACGACCAAGGAGATGCCGGCGATGGAGGCCAGCAGCAAGGTCATGATGCCGGTGATTTTGCCTAACTGATTGGCGATATCGGTCATGTTTTGCACTTCAAAGTCGGGCTGCTCGCCCGGATGAATGCGGTGGCGTTCGCAGAGCAACTGCTTGATTTCATCCTCGGCCTGCCCCATCAGTGTAACTGACCGGCCCGAGAGCAGCACGAAATCGACGTTGGCGAAGTTGGACCCTTGGAGACGTTTTCGGACGGTCGTGTAGGGAGCGACGACGATGTTGTCTTGATCGTCGCCGACGATATTGGCCCCTTTTCGCTCCAAGACGCCGATAATCAGGAAGGGGATGTTTTTGATGCGGATGGTTTTTCCGAGGGGATCGGTGGTTTGGAAGAGTTTTTCGACGATCGTATGCCCTATGACGCAGACCTTTGCCGCGGAGGCCACGTCGCGGTCGGTGAAAAAGCCGCCGCGGCGAAGCTGCCAATTGCGGACGGTCAGATAGCCCGTGCCGACGCCTTCCAGTTCGCGCAGGCTCCAGTTGGTGTTGCCGTAGATGACTTGGCCGGAGGCGCCGACAATCGGCGAGGCGGCCAAGACGCTGGGACACTCGCGGACGATCGCCTCGCAATCGGCGGCGGTCAATGTTGGGTTGGTGCCGCGTCCCTGATGGACGCCGCCTTCGCGCCGGCTGCTCGAGAACACGACGATGACGTTGGTTCCCAGGCCTTGCAGTTCGCCCTGAACCAGATCGCTTGCGCTTTGGCCGATCGAGACCATGGCCGTGACGGCGGCGATGCCGATCACGACGCCGAGGACCGTGAGGCCGGCCCGCATCTTGTTTTTTCGGAGCGCCCGAAAGGCGACGCGAAGGGTTAGCAGTAGGTTCACAACGGGAATCTCCGCCGATTACGGCTTCGTGAGGGCCACGCCGGTTACGACGTTTTGTCCGTCGGTCAGATCGCCGCTTAGCATCTCGGAAAATTTGCTGTCGCTTAGGCCAATGACGATTTCAACGGCCTTGAGAAGTTCGCCATCGACGATCCAGACATGGCGGCGATTGCGTTTCTGGCCGGCTTCGGCCTTTTCGATTGCCGAATGCTGCGCGACAACCGTGTTGGAATCCTCGGTTTCGGCGGCGGGGCGATTGTCGCCTTCCAAGAGCGGGCGATCTTCAGGCCGGACGTGTTCCGCTTTGGGATAAAACCGCAAGGCGGCGTTTGGAACGCGCAACACCTTGTCGTGCTTGTCGATCTGGAAGGAAATGCCGGCAGTCATGCCAGGCAGAAGCTTCAGTTCGGCATTGGGAGCTTCGACCACGACGGGATACGTTACCACATTTTGCGTGGTGGTTGGATTCAGACGGACCTGATGCACTTTGCCTTTGAAAAGATCGTTCGGATAGGCATCGACGGTGAACATCACGGGCTGTTTGCGCCGCTGGGCATCGCGAATAAGGCCGATATCGGCCTCATCGACCGAGGCGTGCACGTACATCCTCTTGTCCATGTCGGGCGCTACTTTGAACAACTCGGGCGTTTGGAACTGTGCGGCCACGGTCTGACCGGAATCAACTTTTCGATCAATAATAATGCCGTCGACAGGCGAGCGTATGATGGTGTAACCCAGGTTGGTTTCGGCCAGTTCCAATGCGGCTGCGTTTTGTTCGATGGCAGCCCTGCATACCGCGACGTTGGCCTCGGCGGCCTCGTAGGTGGATTGGGCTGCGTCGTAATCGGTGTCGGCGATGGCCTTGCGGGGTTTGAGCAATTTGGCCCTTGCCCATTCTTGCTTCGCCTGGTTTCGTTTGGCTTCGGCCTGCATCAGATTGGCCTTGGCCGAGGCCAACATGGCTTTGGCTTGATCGCGTTGGGCGCGGGGAATCAGCGGATCGACTTCGGCGAGAATTTGCCCTTTCTTCACGCGGTCGTTGAACTCGACCAAGACCTTGTGGATCGGACCGGAAACGAAAGCTCCGATTTGGACGCTCAGTACGGGCTGCACGGTGCCGGTGGAATTGACGACCGAGGTGACATCGCCCCGAGACACTTTCGCTTGGCGAAAATTGGGTTTGTTCCGCTCGTGCCAATAGTTTTGGAGATGCGGCAAGGCAATCCAGGCGACAATCCCCAAAACAACCAAGCCAGCGACAATCTTCAACCAGAAACGCATGGGAGGCAAAACCTAACGAAAAAGGAGAGCAGGATGTTGTGGAAGTTTTGGTAAAATGCGGACTTGCGGCAAACTTTTATTGTAGCTGCACGGTTATGGCATGTCGAGCAGCAGAGAAGTGGGGACAGGAGAACTGCAAAGTCCTTGGCCACGGAGGAACAGTCATCCTGAGCGAAGCGAAGGATCTCGTTGACGTACGGGGACTTGCATAGGCTCATGGAGATTCTTCGCTTCGCTCAGAATGACCTTTTTTGGTGGCTTTGCAGTTCTCCTGGAAGTGGGGGTATAGAACTGGAAAGACTTCCTTAACGTAATTCTGAGCGAGACGAGGAATATTGGTATCCAATCCGAGGTTTTGGGATCTTTTAGGTTCTTTGCTTAGCTCGGGATGCTATTCTCGCTTTTTTGGTGTGTCGGGCTGGTCTTCTGAAGAGGGGGGGGCTAGGCAAATCATCTTCCTTTGCGGCAGAAAAATCTTGACGCCGTATGTAAGTAAGTGTACACTTACTAATGTGGATTGAGTTTAAGGAGGCTAGGAATTTCGTGAAAACCAGCAGCAAAATGTCGGGTGAGGAGCGTCGAGCGGCGATTATCAAGGCGGTTCGCGGGGTGTTCGTGGAGAAGGGATTCAATGGAACCACGACGCGGGAATTGGCCAAGGCGGCGGGCGTTTCCGAGGCGTTGTTGT
Source organism: uncultured Planctomycetaceae bacterium (assembly GCA_964458015.1). GTDB lineage: Bacteria > Planctomycetota > Planctomycetia > Pirellulales > Thermoguttaceae > CAYWGR01. The sequence continues at coordinate 2,601 of CAYWGR010000187.1, read as the reverse complement.
TTCGGCATTTTCCTAGCAAAGAGGCCCTTTATAAAGCTATTCAATTTTCGTGTTTCAAGCGCGAAGGGGCCAAGATGGCGGAGCGGCTGGAAGCTTTACCGCCTTCGGCCGAAGCGTTGGTTTTTTTGGTTTACCACATGACGGCGCATTTATTGAGCGAGCGCGTGCAAGACGAGGATGAGCGTTCGTTTGCCCGTTTGGTGCTGCACAGTTTGACGGATGACGTCGAGTTTGCCCGACTTGGGTTGCAGGAGGGGCCTGCCCATTGGGTGCAAAAGGTTGCCGATTGCATGAAGGCGGCCGCCGACGCCGGGGAGGTTCTGGATGGGCATGTTCATCCAGAGTTGGGCGGTTGGTTTATTCAGCAGATGGTTGCCATGGTCATGTTCCATGTAGTTCCGGTGAAGCCGGCGATTGATTTTCGAGTATCGCGCGAAGCGTTGATCGAGCAGATGGTTTGGTTCAGCCTCCGCGGGCTGGGACTGAAAGACGAGTCGATTCAGCGTTATTTCAACAGAAAGGCACTCGATCAGTTTGAAAAGCAGGTTTTTCCTGAAATGGCATGATAAGTGCATTGTTTATGCCCGGATTTTCAAATTGTTAGATAAAGACGGAAGAATAGCTGTTTTAGGCGGTTTATTGGGGGGCGGTGGCTCCTGACATTCGTAACATTGCAACCGTGAGTCTCCACTGATTGAACAGGTGTGAAAATTTTGCAAGGCATCCATCCGACGGAAGACGTTGACTTGTTTCTTGCGGCGACATTTTTTGGAGAGGCACCCATGACGACACGATCGTCCTTTCGATCTCCAACGACCGGACCGGTTTCGACGGCAGTGCAAAAGGGCTCTCGGGGAGAGTTTTTGCATACGCTTCGCGCGCAGGGGGCTCAACTGAGCCTCAACTACTATCGTTACGACGGCGAGGCGGGCGGCGTGCGGCACTTGCAGCATATTTTTCTTCGATGCCGGCGCGAAGATTGGGTGCAAGCGTTTGGTGAAATCCATGCGACTCCGCTGGGGCGAGATCCGAAGAGCGGCTCCCAGGTTTACACATGGCAGCAAGAATGCATCGACGGTCCGGTGACGTGCATTGGTTATTTATACGAACATCCGGAAGGCATGGCATGGGTCGTGGTTGTTCGCGTCTGCTTTTCTTGAACAGCATGAGAGGAAGAGGTTTTGATGAAAAAGGCACTAATTCTTCTGATTTTGATCGGCATGATTGTAGGTGGCGCGGCCTACTACTCCAAGCATAGCGCCGCCGATTTGACGACGTGTTTTCGCACCGCTGAAATAACGCGGGGCGAGTTGCTTTCGACGATCAGCGCCACGGGCACGGTCGAGCCGGAAGAGGTGGTCAACGTTGGGGCTCAAGTGGCCGGTTTGATCACCGAATTCGGCCCCGATCCGAATTCGCCGACCAAATTGATCGACTACGGGTCGGTGGTCGAAAAAGACACCTTGCTGGCCAAGATCGACCCGACATCCTATGAGGCGGCGCTCGAACAGGCGGAAGCGGCGTTGGAAAATTCGCAGGCGAATCTGCTGCAACTTCAGGCGAAATTCGATCAGACCGAGCAGGAATGGAAGCGGGCAGAAAGCTTGCGTCCCAAGGGAGCCATCGCCGACACGGATTACGACACTTCGCTGGCGAATTATAAAGCCGCGAGAGCCAATGTAGCGGTAGGCAAGGCTTCGATTCGGCAAAGCAAAGCGGCGCTGCAAATCGCGAAAACGAATTTGGGCTATACGATGATCAAATCGCCGGTTCGCGGCGTGATTCTCGCGCGGCGCGTCAACATCGGCCAAACCGTGGTTGCAAGCTTGAACGCGCCGAGTCTGTTTTTGATTGCCAAGGACTTGCGCCGAATGCAGGTTTGGGCCTCGGTCAACGAGGCGGATATCGGGCAGATCCAAGTAGGGATGCCGGTGCGGTTTACCGTCGATGCCCATTCGGGCAAGATGTTTCGAGGCAAGGTGACGCAAATTCGGATGAATGCCACGATGACGCAGAACGTCGTGACTTATACGGTGGTCGTGACGACCGACAATTCCAACGGTTTGTTGTTGCCATATTTGACGGCCAACGTGCAATTCGAGGTGGACCATCGGACCAACGTATTGCGTGCGCCCAATGCGGCTTTGCGGTGGAAGCCGCAGACCGCGCAAATTGCGCCCGATATGCGCGATGCCGTTGCGCCCACGGCCTCGAAAAACGATGACACATCCTCGGAATCGGCGGTTGAACAGGAACGGGGAACCCTTTGGGTCGCCTCGGAGGCCGGCGTGGTTCGCCCGATTGAAGTGCTGATCGGACATAGCGACGGATTGATGACCGAGGTGAGCGGAGCGGGCGTGAAGGAGGGATTGCGCGTGGTCGTTGGCGAGGATGCCACCGAGATCGGCGGGGCAGCGGAAGCGACCTCGTCGGATGGAAACAAAGAAAAGACGAGCAATCCGTTTTTACCGACGCCGCCGAAGGGAGCCAAGGGCCCGCCGCCGCCAATGTGATGTGGAGTTGTCGGCGTGCAGTTCAATGGTCAGCTAGTGTAGTGATTCACACTGTTGGGGTTTTATTCAGTGAGTGCCACTGGCTCTG
>CAYWGR010000186.1:7794-11215 GCA_964458015.1 uncultured Planctomycetaceae bacterium | reverse complement strand
AATGCCGCAAGCACGCAATCTTGCACGCGGCGCAAGTCGTAAAGCTTGCGCGAGGTTTTGCTCAGTTCCGCCAACAGTTCGAGCGAGCGGGCCGCCTGCTGCTGACGTGTTTTGTAATCCACGAATTCTCGCGGGGCCAGCAGAGCCAATTGATCATACTGCCACTTGAACGTTTTTTCGTCGAGCGACCGAGAGAATGCCTTGCACAAGGGATCCAAGCGGGCCAACCGCTCGGCATCGTCCAGATAGCCGGGCCGGGCCACCAGCGCCACGCGAAGCGATGCCGAACGCGGATCACGCCGCAACTGCTGCAAAAGTTCCTCGGCCTCCGGACGGCTGATCGACATGTCGATCCAAGCCAGCTCGTAGTCGGGCGACTGTGCGGCCAACCGAAGCAGTTCCGCGCCATGGATGGCTGTATCGCCGTGTAAACCCAGGGCAGCCAACGAGCCGGCCCAATCGCGCGATTGATTGAGTGAAGGACTGCCGACCAAGGCACGCCGCTCACCCGAACTAGCGGCAAAAAAACCTAGTGCCGCCGGAACATAGCTGGAGCCGGGGAACGGCTTCGTCGGCTTCAATTTCACGATGGCTTCCAAGGCCGCCATCCGCAACCGTCGATCGGGATTTTGCAAAGCCAACACCAACGGCGACGGCTTATCACCCTGGTTAAGCAACTCCTCGGGCTTAATTTTACTAAAGTAGATGGACACAAGCGATACACGGGCTGCCTCCACGCAATTGTGGGCCATCGCATAAGTCAAAATATCATTGTAGGCTTTGACGCCTTCCCACTCTTTTCCCAAAATGGGAATATCCAAACTGCCGCTACGGCCAAAGTATTCGAGATGTGCGACAGCCCGGAGGAGACCGATTTTTCGATCATCGGGCGCTAAAATGTAAGCATCCGACGCACATCGGAAGGCTGCATCGAGAGCCAAGTCGTCGGGCGAGCAGGCGCTCGACACGCATTGCCGTTTCGACGCATCCCATTGCCAACGAATCGCCTTTTCGGCGGCGATCATTTCGTCCGGTTTGCTGCGACGCTCAAGATACTCCCTTGCAGAACTCTCAAGGATTTTAATCGCCTCGGCCCGCGATGGAACGGCGCCTTTCAAATGTTTCAGTGCCGCCGTGGCCGCCTCGCGCACCTCTGGATCGCTCTTTTCCGACAGGCTGGGCATCAACAAATAGATTGCCGCTTTTCGATCGTTCATTTCGGAAAGCGTTAATATCGCTTGTACTTTCAATTTGGCGTCAGCTTGGCTAAGAACGGCCAACAAGGGATCTCGCACGACTTGCCCCATGCCCGCCAATACCGTGCGAGCGTTGGCCTGTTCGGCCGAACGCGCCGGATCGGCCAATACTTGCAACAACGGAGCGATGGCTGCCGATCGAGCGCCCTGCAAGGCCGTCATCGCCTTCAACCGCTTTTCGACATCGGCATCTTGAAGCTGGCCGATCAAGTCCTGGATTCGCTTCCCATCTTCGAGCTTGGCAGCGACGGCCGCCACGACGGCATCGGCCAATTGCTTGGCCTCGGGCTGGACCGCGGCGCGGCCGGCCATGTCCAAAAACAACGGAGTGCCGAACTCCTCGCCTAATTCGGTCAATTGCGTTGCGTTCAGCTTGGCATCGAGCACCTTTTTGAGGAACCTCTTGGCCACGTCCGGATGGTTAAGGTCGGAGAGCGATTTTGCCGCACGGACGCATTCGGCGGGCGTGGCCGGCTTCGCTTCCAGAATGGCCTCCACGGCCGGATCTTCCGGCTCATCCGCCGTCACGGGTTTCTCGGCCGCTTTTTTGTTCGTTTTCGCTGCCGCCGGCTTGTCGGCCTTCGAATCTTTCGGCTTTTGCGCCCAAACGTCCGCGGCAAACGATCCCGCAACGATTACAACGAGAAACCGAACAAGGATCCGATGACTAAGGTTCATGGCGAAGCTCGCAACACACAATTGTTAGGAATGGGACGCAATCTCTCAGCAAACATCCGGAAGCCAACTACTCACAGGCAAGATCGGAGAATCACGCAAATTCCGGGAGCTGTTAGCTCCCGGCTATTTACTTGGAAAATCACGCATTTTCAGTTTGGTTTTTCTATTACGACTCCTGCAGCCGTTTCTTCCAACCTTCTACTTGTTCTTGGACTTGCGCCGGCGCGGTCGAACCGTAGCTTTGCATCGCGGCCACGGCCTTTTCGGGCCCCAACACTTGGTAAATGCTTTCGTCCAGATCCGGATGCGCTTCGCGGAATTCGTCCAGCGTAAGGTCGGAGAGTCGGCAGCCGCGATCCAACGCCTTGCGCACCAATCGGCCCACTAGCCCGTGGGCGGTGCGTTGCGGAATGCCGCGTCGAATCAAATGTTCCATCAAGGTCGTGGCGTCGAGATGCCCTCGGTCAAGCCGTTCGAGGATCGACGCCCTATTCAACTCGGCCCCCGCAGCCAAGGGAGCAGCCAATTCCAACGCCATCCGAACCGTATCGAACGAATCGAACAACGGCTCCTTATCCTCTTGCAGATCGCGGTTATAGGCCAACGGCAATCCTTTGACCAACACCAAGAGCGTTTGCAGATTGCCGACCACGCGGGCCGTCTTGCCTCGGATCAATTCGAGCACGTCGGGATTGATTTTCTGCGGCATAATCGACGAACCGGTGCAGAATGCCTGGGGCAGCTTGATAAAATTGAACTCAACGGTCGACCACAGGATCCACTCTTCGGCCCAGGTGCTCAGATGTTCGGCAATCAAAGTCAGCGCGAAGGCAAACTCGATGGCGAAGTCGCGGTCGCTGGCTGCATCAAGGCTGTTGGCCGCGATGCCTTCGAAGGCAAGTCGCGTAGCCACTTCGGCACGGTCGATCGGCAAGCTGGTGCCCGCCAGGGCCGCAGCGCCTAAGGGCAATACGTTCACGCGACGACGGCAATCGGCCAGCCGCTGCCGGTCGCGTTCGAGCTTTTCGCAATAAGCCAACCAGTAATGCGGCGCCAGCACCGGCTGCGCCCGCTGAAAATGCGTATAACCGGGCAGGATCACATCGGCATCGCGATCGCAACGACCGACGAACGCCCGTTGAAGCTCCAAGAGCCGGGCATCGATCTGATCGATGCTTGCGCGAACCCAAAGCCGTAGATCCGTCGCCACTTGATCGTTACGGCTCCGGGCGGTATGCAATTTACGCCCCACGTCACCGATTCGAGCCACCAAAGCACTCTCGATGTGCATGTGGATGTCTTCGAGTTCGGTACGGAACGAAAAACGGTCCTGCTCAATTTCTTGGCGTATCTCGGCAAGTCCCTGCTCAATTTGGCGGCACTCGTCGGCCGAGATTAGCCCGACTTTCGCGAGCATTTGTGCATGGGCCACCGAGCCCTCGATATCGTGCGCATATAGACGGCGGTCGAAGCTTATGCTCTCGGTA
>CAYWGR010000186.1:0-7784 GCA_964458015.1 uncultured Planctomycetaceae bacterium | reverse complement strand
CGTTGCCTGATCGAATACTCCGCCCCAAGCTTTCTCTGCCACGAAATCCCTCCAGAGTAACCCTTACCGATGCCTCGATAGCGAATCGACCGAGGCCGATCACCGGGGAGGCTGGAAAACTAGTGAAAACAGTTGTCCATCAAATCTCGTATCAACCTTGGCATCAAGAAAAACCCCCAAAAAGTTTACCACACTTCCTAGAAAATAGGCAGCGGGGGGCACAAAAATAGGCAGTAGAAACACCCGAGAACGCAAAGTCCCTTTTATCCTCTCTTTCTGAACTTTTTTGCCATTCCGAGCTTATCCCTGTCATTCTGAGCAAAGCGAAGAATCTCATCCACCTCAATCAGCAAGATCCTTTGCAGTGCTCAGAACCACACTTTTCTGCGTTCCTAGCACAGCACCGCCCCACCAACTCACACCCCCCCTGAAAGGCTGGTAAATTAACGTTTCCACTAATAAATGCTATATAAACATACCCACAATGGAGCATACCAAGACTCTCACTCCCCCCTGCCTAGCTGCAACTATTGCAATCTGATTCGGCTTTGGTATGTTCTTGGCAACCTACCGGAAAGGTTTCCGCAGGACGCCCAGATTGTTGCAGGATGCATTGCAAGTAACCTGAGACCTCAGCGGAACTTCGAATTCTAACCGGACGTACGCGGCCTCCTGCACACCCAATTGCCGCTGCGATGTTCGGTTAATGCAACCCGCTCGAGGTCTCGCGCGAGAACAGAAGGAGCGTTTTCATGTTGATTACGAAGATGGTAATCTGCGCCTCGGCGCTGGTGTTGGGAGTTCCGCAATCTCAGGAGTCGAAAGACGCCCAACCGCAACCGCAGGTTGCACAAAAAGCCGATCCGAAGCCCGAGCCCCAAAAAGCCGTTCCCCCCGAGTTGGAAGAAAAGGAGGTCGACGGCGTCAAATTGGCCGCCATCGAGGCCAACATCGTGTCTTACACCAACCAGGAGCGCGTTCGTTTCGGTTTGCAGCCGTTACAAGTCGACAAGGACTTGATGGGCACTGCCCGCGAACACGCCGCTTGGATGACCCGCACCCAGAACATGGTCCACACGAATCGGCCCGTGGCCGAGAACATTGCCATGGGCCAGCCGCACAGCAGCGACGTGGTTCAGGCGTGGATGAATTCCTCGGGGCATCGGGCAAACATCCTCAACTCGGGCCACACCCGTATCGGCGTGGCGGCCTACCGTACCGCCGCCGGCACGATCTTCTGGTGCCAGCAGTTTTTGCGATAATTCGCATTTCGATCGAGACGCCTTGCCCACGATGCCCGTGGGCAGGTGCGTCTTTACGTTGTACAATCATTCCATGACGCATTGGGATGTAGCAATCATTGGCGGCGGGCCAGCAGGCCTTATCGCGGCGGCACGCGCGGCCCAACGCGGACGTCGTACCATTTTGATCGATAAAAACCGCGAGCCGGGCGTTAAAATCCTTATTTCCGGCGGAACACGCTGCAATTTTACGCACGATACCGACGCCCGGGGCATTATCAAGGCCTTTGGGCCCTCGGGCCGCTTTTTGCACTCGGCCCTAGCCGCCCTCGGACCCCGGCAAGTCAGTGAATTGTTCCAGGCCGAAGGGCTTGGCCATTATGTCGAACCGGGAGGCAAGGTGTTTCCGGCCAGCGATCGCGCGGCCGATATCCGGGCCATCCTGGTGCGCCGCGCGGAGCAAAATGGCTGTGCCTTTGCCATGAGTGAGTCGTTGGTCGAACTGCAGCGCCGTGCAAACGGATTCGAACTGGTAACCTCGAAGCGGACTCTCGAAGCCGACAAAGTCCTCTTGGCTACGGGCGGACAATCGTATCCCGCCTGCGGCACCACGGGCGATGGCTACCGATGGGCTGCCGCTCTGGGGCATCGCATTGTCGAACTGCACACGGCCCTGGCGCCCATTACCAGTCATGCGGCCTGGGTAACCGACTTGCAAGGAATCACTCTGCCCGACGTCCTGGTGCGCGTCCTCGTTCCCAACATCGAAAATGGTAGAGGAAAGAAAAGCCCATATTTGGCCGAACGGCGCGGCGCTTTGTTGTTTACGCATTTCGGCGTTTCCGGCCCCGCCGCCATGGATGTCAGCCATGTCGTGAGCGACACTTCGCACCCGAATGCGCTCGTCCTGCGTTGCGATCTCTTACCGGATCTCTCGGAAAGTGAACTGGATTTGCATTTAGCGCGCGAAATTTCCCAAAGCGGCCGGCGACGCGCCTCTGTTTTACTCGATCACTGGTTGCCGCATCGCGTCGGCGAAACGGTCATCACTTTGGCCGAGACGCCTTTGGACCGGCCTCTGGCGGAGCTGTCGAAGGCCGCCCGACGTCGGATTGCCCACGGTGCTAAACATCTCGACATTCCGACGGCCGGCACAATGGGCTATCGCAAGGCCGAGGTAACGGCCGGCGGCGTTTCGCTCGATGAAGTCGATTCCCGAACCATGCAGAGCAAGCTTGTGCCAGGTCTTTTTTTCGCAGGCGAAGTGCTCGATCTAAACGGGCCCGTGGGCGGTTACAATTTTCAGGCCGCCTTCAGTACCGGCTGGTTGGCCGGCGAAAGCGTATAATCCCACCTTCCGCATTCGATTTTGCGGATTAGCTAAAGTTTTCCGTCTGGCGAAACGATAATGGCATTGCGATTAACAGGGACTTACTATGGATTTGCAGGGATGCGATCCAGTACCCCCACTTGACGGTGGGACGCCAAGTTCTTGCAAGTTGTTCGCACTAAAGGAGTTACGTTGCCAGCCGGCAACGCCTGCGGTGAGAACGACATTTAAGTTCTTTGACAATAAGCATTTAGGTTTGTTTTGCCATCGGCGGAAATGGGTTCCGATCCGATGGTTGCCCTAGGTGTTCTCGTGTAGGCGGAAGCCACCTTGCATGGATTGCACTTGACACTAGTCATTATGCCACCTACACTTGGAGCAGCAAGGGCATGTGAAAATCATTGTCTCACGATCATGCCCAAGGCGACTTTCTCAGAGGAGTATTGGGTCGTGACCAAAAAAGAGATCGTCCGAACCATTTCCGAGGAAATTGGGCTGACGCAACTGCAAACGAAGGAAATCGTTCAGAAGACCTTCGATGCCATTGTGGAAGCTCTGGTAGCAGAGCGTCGGATCGAGCTTCGGAACTTTGGCGTATTCGAGGTGAAGCGACGAGCCCCCCGCAAGGCCCGCAACCCTCGCACTGGCGACAAGGTATTCGTACCGGAAAAATACGTGGTCACGTTCAAGCCCGGCAAAGAGATGGAGGAACGTGTCAAGGAGTTGGAACGTCAGGCGGCGGCCGCAGCCCGTGCCGCTCGGACCAAGGCGCCCGGCAAAGAGTCGCCGCCCCGAACATCGCCACAACCCCTTGCCGCAACGGCCACTTACGACGCCGGCCAACCGGAATCCTAAAATAGAACCCCTGAAAACCGCAATCGCCTCTTCCCGCAGCGATTTCCCCGGTTTTTGATAGTGATCTTCCCGCAATCGAACGAATCGTTTGTTGGCAGTTACTTACTCATCGCATTCTTTTCTTTCGTTGATCGCAATATCATCCTGAACTAGCGCGGCTACGGCATGTTTACCCTTTTGGGGAAAACACGCCAATGTGTGCAAACGACCGCGTTATTGCAGAGTGAAAAACGTTTTACAACCAGCTTTTCAAGAGTTTCGCCTCCGAAGGGTGCTAGAGCTATGCCCAATGGTGTGGCACTAGATCGACGCGCCCATTTTTTCGGATCGCGAAGCATGTAACATCACGGAGGATCGTTTCATGCGTAACCTGTTACTGGCATTGGCCTGCGGCGCTTTGCTATGCTCAACGGTCGGGTGCATGCTCCCGGCTTACTCGGCGGATCCGAGCCGTCGCACCCAGGAATTGATGTTCACATCAGAGAACATGCGTTTATTCCTGGACGAGTGGGAACGGTTCTGGTTCCTGGATCAGCCGGACCATTGCACGCCCTACCGGACGCACGGCGGCTTGATCTAAGCCCGTGGAATAGGCCAGCGGAAATTGACACCTAGCGGACCGAACCGCTACACTAGCGGTTTCGCGCCCATGTTTGGGGATTTTCTTGTCGAGGCGGCTTTCCTGGTCGGCCTCGGCAAGAGAACGGCCTGTGTATGCGCCGTTTCCCAAGGGGGCGTCCGCCGGGTCGTTTCCTGTTGCGCTATTACCGCGAGTAATGACTACGTCTGTGAATTCCACCAGCGTTCAACTTGATGTTCATCTGGGCCGCCTGCACTTGGCCAATCCGATCACCGTGGCCTCGGGCACGTTCGGCTATGCGCGCGAAATGGCGGGCATGGTCGATATTGCGCGGCTCGGCGCCATTTTGCCCAAGACGATTACACACCAACCTCGCCCAGGCAACCCCACCCCGCGCACCGTCGAAACCACCGGCGGCCTGCTGAACTCGATCGGCCTGGACAACGACGGCATCGAAGCATTTCTGGAGCGACAATTGCCCTATTTGGCTTCGCTTCCAACGGCGATCATCGTAAGTATTGCAGGCCGAACGGCGGAGGAATACGTGGAACTGGCCGCCCAACTCGACGGCAAGCCCGGCGTTCGTGCGTTGGAATTGAATCTTTCATGCCCCAACGTAAGCGGCGGCGTTGATTTTGGCACCAATCCCGCAGCCTGCGAAAAAGTGGTTTCCGGCGTGCGGAAGGCATGCTCGTTGCCGATCCTCGCCAAGCTCACGCCCAACGTGACCGACGTCACCGCGGTTGCCAAAGGGGCCGAGGCCGGCGGAGCCGATGCCTTGTCGTTGATCAACACCTGTCTGGGCATGGCCGTCAATTGGCGACGGCGCCGGCCGATCCTTGGCAACGTACTCGGCGGTCTGAGCGGGCCGGCGATCAAGCCGATCGCGCTTAGGATCGTCTATCAGGTCTCCAAGGCCGTGAAAATTCCGCTGGTCGGCATCGGCGGCATTGCCACGGTGGACGACGTGATGGAATTCCTCGTGACCGGCGCGTCGGCCGTGCAAATCGGTACGGCAAATTTTTATAACCCTGAAGCATCTATGCAGATTCTCGACGCACTGCCCGCCGCCCTGGCCGAACTCGGTGCAAACTCGGTTGCGGAGGTCGTCGGAACCTTGCAAAACAATTCAAAAACCAAAACCTAATCCCTAGCCTCTAATCCCTGCATCCATGCGCATCCTTTCCGGCATACAACCAACGGGCCGCTTCCACTGGGGTAACTACTTCGGCGCAATCCGGCAATACATCGAACTACAAGGCGAGCGGCAAAACGCCTTTTACTTCATCGCCAATCTGCACGCCTTGACCACGGTCCGCGACCGCAATGTGTTGGCGCAAAACACGCTCGACGCAGCCATCGACCTGCTAGCGCTGGGACTGGATCCGAACCGCGCAACGTTGTTCGTGCAGTCCGACGTGCCCGAGGTCTCGGAATTGTGCTGGCTTTTGATGACCGGCACGTCGATGGGCTTGCTCGAACGTTGCCACGCTTTCAAGGACAAGAAAGCAAAAGGCTTGACGGCCGACGCCGGCTTGTTTACCTATCCAGTTTTGATGGCCGCCGATATTTTGATGTACGATTCCGACTTGGTTCCCGTCGGCGAGGATCAGGTCCAACATATTGAAGTGGCTCGCGATCTCGCAGCGAGTTTCAACTATCTTTTCGGCGAAACGTTTGTCATGCCGAAGGCCAAAATCCTGGATTCGTCGGCCAGGGTGCCCGGCGTGGACGGCGAAAAGATGTCGAAGAGCTACGGCAACACGCTCGATGTGTTCGAGGATCCCAAGTCGCTGCGGAAGCAGATCATGCGGATCGTGACCGACTCGCGACCGATGGACCAGCCGAAAGTGCCCGAGACCGATCATCTTTATTTGCTCTATTCGCTCTTTGCCAACGACGAACAGCGCGGAGCGATGGCAGCCAAGTATCACCAGGGCGGTTTCGGCTACGGCGAAGTGAAAAAGGCCTTGGCCGACTTGGCGGTCGATTATTATGGCGAAGCCCGCGAGCGTCGCAAGGAGTTCGAGGCTCACCCCGAGCGCGTACGCGAAATCCTGGCCGATGGCGCCGCCACTGCCCGAAAAAAAGCCGCGGACGTTTTGCTGCGTGCCCAAAAGGCTTGCGGTGTGAAATAATACGGATTCTAACTGGACTTTTGCAAACTGTGAAATGACATTGAAAAAGCGGGGTAATTTGGGTTAAATGCGTGCGTTTTGGCCTGGCGCAGGAAGCCCGGGCGGTACGTGGGAGCCACGGAGGGCGTGATCATGCCGGCGATTGTGGAGTTTCCCCAGGTGGTACGCGAAGCGGTCAACGAGTTCGGCGATTTGTTTGCGTGTGAGCCGCAACGTCGGCATTTCGCCGAATACGTCACCGGCTTGATGGTCGCCGCGAACAAAACCGTCACCGGCATCAACGGCGAGTTCGCCGAAACCGCCGACCAGTCCTGCCTGAATCGTTTTCTCACCGCCGTCGAATGGGACGAGGCGGCCGTGAACGAGCGACGGCTCGAACTCATGCAACGCGATCCGACGACACGTTACAGCGCCCAAGGCGTCATCGCCATCGACGACACGCTGATCGATCACGACGGCAAGTTCATCAAGGACGTGGGCTGGTTTTGGGACCATGCCGAGGAACGCAACAAGATCGCGCACGATTATCTGTTCGTCAATTACGTTTGCACCAGCGGAAAGCACTACCCGCTGGAGTTTCGCCGCTTCAAGAAACGCGAGCAGTGCGAAGCCACCGGCGAGACGTTTCAAGACCACACGCAGTTGTTTTGCCAGTTGGTCGATTGGGTTTGCCAACGGGAAATTCCCGGCGATTTCGTGTTCGACAGCTATTTCACCCACGCCGAGAACCTGAATCATATTCACGCAAAGCCCGGCCGCAACGGTCTGTCTCGCAGCTACGTGGGCGACATGAAGTTCAATCGCAAGGTCGAATGGAAGGGCAAGACGCTGCGTGTGGACGAATTGGCGGCGTCGATTCCGCCGGAAGACCGCAAGGAACTGCGACGCGGCGACGAACGGCAATGGTGCTTCACCTGCTCGCTGCACATTCCGAAAGTGAATCACAAGGTTCGGATCGTCATTCTTTGGAATCATCGTCGCGACGCCGAACCGCGAAAGATATTGGTGAGCAACCGAACGACGTGGGAAGTGTGTCGCATTGTGCGCACGTATCGAGATCGCTGGACGGGCACGGAAACCTATCATCGGGACGGTAAGCAGCAGCTTGGGATGGGAGATTGTCAGCTTCGCGACGGCCAAGGCCAGACCCGGCACATGTACTTGGTGATGCTGGCGTACAGTCTTCTCATGCGTCAACTGCGGCAGGATCGTTCGCGCGACTGGGCGTTCTGTCGTCTGAAGACCATCGGCGAAGCCTGCCGAGCGATGCTTGACGAGACGCTCCGCGCCACCCTTGGCTGGGTCGTTCAACAAGTCCGGGAATATGGAAAAGACGCTAACCATGTATTCGCCAAGCTACGCTTGGCCTAATTTGCAAAAGTCCAGTTATGAGTTACAACAGTTCCATGAAAAAATCCTGCACCATGAAATCATTTATCGTTCGCTATGTTGTGTTGTTCGCCTGTGTATTTGCCGGCTCATCTTTCGCGAAGGCGACGGATTATTATCTCGAACATATAAAGGCCAATAGGATTCTTTTTTTGGGCAACAGCATCACGCTGCACCCGCCGAGGAATGACGGCGGGGTCTATTGGCCGAACAATTGGGGCATGGCCGCCAGTGAGCAGTCGAAAGACTAC